>DATGJR010000071.1:0-8642 GCA_035295065.1 Steroidobacteraceae bacterium | reverse complement strand
GGGCGGCTGCTGCGCGAGCGCGGGCGCAGCCGCAGCAAGCGCGAGCGCCGCCAACAGCGCAGCCGCTTGAGCCCTCATTGTTCTTTTCATGCTTCTTGTGGCTGGGCTACCCATTGGTCTTCTCTGGCGGAGGAGAGGGCGGCGGGGGAGGCGGTGGGGGCGGTGCAACGTTCGCCGCCGGCCGTGCTGCCCCCTTCGCCGGTGCGGGACGCGACAGATAGTTGGGATTGACTTCCGAGAGCCGGTCGACGCTGCCAAGAAACTCGAGGAAACCCGCCGGGGGCGGTGAGCTCGCGGCATCGTCGGTGCGGCCGATGGCGCTGCCGAGCGCGAGCGCGCCCAGCACTGCAATCGCGACGCCGCGATGAAGCCGCATCAGGTGTTGCTCTCGACATTGCTTTCGGGCTGTGAAGCCGCCCATTCGTAGAAGCCGTCCCAACCCTCCATTAGATCGATCGAATCTTTATCGGTCAGCAGATCCATGTCCTCGACCTCGGCATGCTGCGCATCGAGCGCCGTCGGAGTCGAAGCGCCGTGGGGGCCGCGGCCCCAGAGCACGAAGGCGACCAGCACCGCGGCGGCGAGCGCGCCGGCCGCCGGCATCAGGGTGAGGCTGCGCCAGCGCGGGCGCTGCGGGCTCAACGCCTCGAGCGCCTTGTGGCGCGCCTGGTTCAGCCGCGAGCGCGTGCGGGCGTCGATTCGCTGCACGCTCTCCTCGAGCACCGTGCGCGCGTTGCGCTCGAACGGGCTCACCGTCTCACCGCTCATGTGTGGAGCTCTCCAAGTTGCGCGCGCAGTGCCTGCACTGCGCGAAAGTAATGTGTCTTCACGCTGCCTTCCGAGCAGCCCATTGCCGTTGCCGTCTGCGCCACGTCGAGCCCCTCGAGCGTACGCAGCAGGAATGCCTGCTGCTGCCGACGCGGCAAGCGCTGCAGCGCCTGCTCGAGCGCCCCCATCGCCTCATCGAGCTCGAGCCGGCGCACCGGCTGCGGGTCGGGGCTGGCGGCGAGCGCGAGCGGGTCGAACTCCTCATCGCCATCGTCGCCCCCGCGCAGCGGGAGCCACGCCATGATCCGTCCCCGCACGGTCCGACGACGCTGCATGTCGCGGATGCGGTTCTCGAGAATCCGGTAGAAGAGCGGCTTCCACTCCTCTGCCGGTCGGGCGGCATAGGCCCGCGCGAGCTGCAACATGGCGTCCTGGACGGCATCGAGTGCGTCGTCCTCGTGCCGCAGCGCCGCCTGGGCGATCTTGAATGCCTTCAGCTCCACGCCGGCCAGGAACTGGTTCAGCGCTCGGGCTTGCGTTTGCTCTTGCGGGTCTGTCAGATCCGTGTCGCCGTGTAGTGCGGCCGGCATGCTATAAGGCGAGGCGAGCGTAGCAAACTCGGGCATTTGGCGTGTATAACGCGCGCCCGCACCAACCGGTTGACGCCCACCGCAAGCGCAAGTCGCTGATTTAACTGGATCCGTGAGACCTGTGCCGCAATTTTTCAGGGTGGCGCTCGAGACCCCCCTGCGACGCCTGTTCGATTACCTTGCCCCCTCCACCTTGCGCGGTGCAGCGCCGGGCCCCGGTATGCGGGTGCGGGTGCCGTTCGGGCGGCGCGCGCTCGTCGGCATCGTGATCGAGGTTGCCTCCGACACCGAAGTCCCCGCGGAGCGCCTCAAACCCATCCTCGAGGTGCTCGATGATCGGCCACTGCTCGAGCAGGCGGCACTCGAGCTCCTCAAGTGGGTCGCGGAGTACTACCACCACCCCATCGGGCAGGTGTTTGCAACCGCAACCCCCAAGGCGCTGCGCTCCGGGGTGCCGCTGACGGCAATCGAGGAGCGCTGGGCGCTGACCGACTCCGGAGCGGGGGCCGCCGCCGCCGGCGAGCCCAGGCGGGCCCCGAAACAGCGCGCACTCCTCGCTCTCCTCGCATCGGCCGGCGGAAGCGCCGCCGCAGGGTGGCTCGATGAGCGCGGCGGCGGCTGGCGCGAGGCGGCGCGTGCACTCGCAGAGCGCGGGTTCCTCAGCCGCTCGCAGGTCCCGCAAGCGCAGCGGGCTGCGGAACCGGTGCAGCTGCGCGCCGCGGGACCTGAGCTCCTGCCCGAGCAGGCGGACGCTGTCGAACGCCTCGCGGCGAGCTCGGGAGCCTATGCCGCGTTACTTCTGGAAGGGGTGACCGGAAGCGGCAAGACCGAGGTGTATCTGCGCCTCACGGAGCGCCTCCTCGCGCAGGATCGATCGGTGCTGGTGCTGGTGCCGGAGATCGGCCTCACGCCGCAGCTCATCGCGCGTTTCCGCGAGCGCTTCGCCGCACCCATCGCGGTGCTGCATTCGGCGCTCACGGATTCCGAGCGCCTCGAAGCCTGGCGCGAGGCTTTCAGCGGTCGCGCGCGCATCGTCCTCGGTACCCGCTCGGCGGTCTTCGTGCCCGTGCCGAAGCTCGGCGCCATCGTCGTCGACGAGGAGCACGACGCCTCGTTCAAGCAGCACGAAGGCTCGCTGCGGTATTCGGCGCGTGATCTTGCGGTGGTGCGCGCGCGCATGGCGGGCATACCGGTGTTACTTGGATCCGCGACACCCTCGCTCGAGACGCTGCACAACGTCGACGCCGCTCGCTACACGCACCTGCGCCTTTCGCGCCGTCCCGGCGAGGCGCAGCCTCCCCTCCTCAAGCTCATCGATCTTCGCACCAGTGCCATCGAGTCCGGCATCTCGAGCCCCGCCGCGCTCGCCATGGAGCGGCACCTGAAGTCCGATGGCCAGGTGCTGGTGTTCCTCAACCGCCGCGGCTACGCGCCGACGCTCCTTTGCACGGCTTGCGGCTGGATCGCCCCGTGCCGCGACTGCGATGCCCGGCTCACCGTGCATCTGTCGGCGCAGCGGCTGCGCTGTCATCACTGCGGAGCCGATGCGCCGCTGCCGGCGCGCTGTCCGCAATGCGGTTTCGCGGTCAAGCCGGTCGGCCAGGGGACCGAGCGCCTCGAGACGGCACTGGCCGCGCGGTTCCCGGGGCTGCCGATCGTGCGGCTGGACCGCGACGTGGTGAGGCGCCGCGGCGACCTCGAGCAGGCGATGAAGCGCATGGCCTCGGGCGACGGGCGCATCCTCGTCGGCACCCAGATGGTCACCAAGGGCCACGACTTCCCGAATGTGACCCTGGTGGTCGTGCTGAATGCCGATCAGGGACTCTTCAGCGCGGACTTTCGCGCCCCCGAGCGCCTCGCGCAGACGATCGTGCAGGTCGCTGGCCGCGCCGGACGCGGTGCGCGACCCGGCGAGGTCCTGATTCAGACCGAGTTTCCACAACACCCGCTGCTGACGAGCCTGCTCGCAGACGGCTACGACGGCTTCGCCCGCACCGCGCTCGCCGAGCGACGCGATGCCTCCTGGCCACCGTTCAGCCGCCTGGCGGCGCTGCGCGCCTCCGCCAAAACCCCCGAGGCGGCGCTCGAGTTCCTCGCTGAGGCTCGGGCAAGAGCCGGCAACACCCCGCGGGGCTTGCGATTGCTGGGACCGGTGCCGGCAGCCATGGCGAAGCGCGCCGCGCGCTACCACGCACAGCTTCTCATCGAGAGCCGCGAGCGACCGCCGCTGCATCGCTTTCTCGATAGCTGGGTGCCCGAGGTCGAGAGTTTGAAGAGCGCCCAGCGCGTACGCTTCGCGCTCGACGTCGATCCGCTCGAGCTCTTCTGAAAGAATGGGCGATCCCGGGGCTTCGGTTAAACTTCCCGCGCGGCGATTACCCGCCTCTCACGTGCCGAAGAAAGCCACTTGAAACAGGAACTCGAGCAGCTGCTCCTGTCTGCGCTTGCGAATCTCCCTGCGGGGCTCCTGCCGCAGACCCCCACCGCGGAGAGCGTCCTGGTCGAGCGCACGCGCGAGGCTCAGCATGGGGATTTCGCCAGTAACGTGGCGCTGCGGCTCGCGAAAGCCGCTCGCAGAAGTCCGCGCGAGCTTGCCGTCGCGATCGTCAAGGCACTGCCGCAAAGTCCGCTGGTCGCGCGCGCGGAAGTCGCGGGCGCGGGCTTCATCAATTTCCACCTCGCGCCGGAGGCTTATGCGCGCGAGCTCGGCTCCATCCACGAGCGCGGCGGCAAGTACGGCGAGAGCCGTGCGGGTAACGGCGAGCGGGTGCTGGTCGAGTTCGTCTCGGCGAATCCCACGGGACCGTTGCACGTGGGGCACGGGCGCCAGGCCGCCTATGGCGCCACCCTCGCCAACATTCTCGCCGCCGCCGGCTTCGATGTCTCGCGCGAGTACTACATCAACGATGCCGGGCGCCAGATGGACATCCTCACGGTGAGCGCCTGGATGCGCTACCTCGAGCTCTGTGGAGAGAAGCTGCCTTTTCCCGAGAACGGCTATCGGGGCGACTACGTGCGCACACTCGCCGAGGACTTGAGGACTTCGGCAGCGGAGGAAACGCTGCGCCGCCCCGCCGCGGCGGTGCTCGCCCACCTGCCGCCCGATGCCCCGGCAGGCGACAAGGAAGCCTACATCGACGCCCTCATCGCGCGCGCGCGCGAGCTCCTGGGTCAGGCGTTCGGGCAGATGCTCGAGCTGTCGCTCGAAGCGATGCTCACCGACATCCGCGAGGACCTGGGCGAGTTCGGCGTCGTGTTCGACAACTGGTGCTCCGAGCGATCACTCGCCGAGAGCGGCGCGATCGATCACGCGCTCAGCGTTCTCGAGTCGCAGCAGAGGCTCTACCGGCAGGAGGGGGCGCTGTGGTTCCGCGCCACCGATTTTGGCGATGAGAAAGACCGCGTGGTGGTGCGCGAGAACGGGCAAAAGACCTACTTCTCCTCCGATATCGCCTATCACCTGAATAAGCGCGAGCGCGGGTTCGTGCGGCTGATCGACGTGCTCGGTGCCGACCATCATGGCTATGTCGCGCGCGTGCGCGCAGGACTTGCCGCCATGGGTCAGCCGCCCGAGAGCCTCGAGGCGCCGCTGATCCAGTTCGTGAGCCTCTTCCGCGGCACCGACAAGATCCCGATGGGCAAGCGCGAGGCGCAGTTCGTGACCTTGAGGCAGCTGCGGGCGGAAGTTGGGAACGATGCCTGCCGGTTCTTTTATCTCATGCGCAGCCACGACCAGCCGCTCGACTTCGACCTCGAGCTCGCCAAGTCGCGCAGCAACGAGAATCCGGTCTACTACATCCAGTACGCGCACGCGCGCGTCGCGAGCGTCATGAAGCAGCTCGCCGCCCGCGGCCTCAGCTTCGACCGCGCCGCAGGACTTGCCGCCGTCGCGCAGCTGACCGACAGCCACGAGCAGGCGGTGCTGCAGTCACTCGCCCGCTACCCCGAGGTGCTCGAGCAGGCAGCCGAGAACCGCGCACCCCACGCCCTCGCCCACTACCTGCGCGAGCTCGCCAACACGTTTCATACCTATTACAACGCGCAGGCCTTCATCGTGGAGGATACGGGCCTGCGCAACGCGCGCCTCGCCCTGGTTCTCGGCGTGCAGCAGGTGGTGCGCAACGGCCTGACGCTCCTCGGCGTGTCGGCCCCCGAGAGCATGTGAGCGCGCTCCCGGCATGACGCGACTCAGCGCCCGCGATTACAAGCGACACTCGCGTCGCTCGCTCGACTTGCGCAGGTATCGGGAGTTCGGCTATGGGCTCCTCGCGGGCGTGGTGCTGGCGGGCCTCGGTTTCCTCTACACCGGCGCCAAGGGCCACAAAGCGGCCGATCCCGCCGACCTCCCGCGTCCCGATCCCCACCGCGCACCGCCCGCGAGCGCCTCTGCCAGCGCCGCGGACAATCCCGCCGCGAAGAAGTACGACTTCTACCAAATGCTGCCGAATTTCGAGGTGGTGGTGCCGGAGAAGGACAAGGAGGTCAAACGCGACCTGCCGGCGGGCGCACCCATCGAACGGCCGGGTGTCTACGTGCTCCAGGCCGGCTCGTACCGTAACCAGGCAGATGCCGAGCGGGTGCGCGCCCAGCTCGCGCTGCAGGGCGTCCAGGCCAAGGTCCAGCGGGTGGCGGTGGACGCCGATGTCTGGCACCGCGTGCGCATCGGTCCCATCACCAATCTGGACGAGCTCAACCGGGTGCGCAAGCAGCTCAAGGCCGCCGAGGTGGATGCACTGGTCATCCGGGTGGGAGACTAGCGGATGAATCAAAGCTTCGAGGAACACCCCATGAGAATCTGCCTCATCGCGGCATGGATGGCGCTCGGCCTGCCGCCGGCGTTCGCGCAGGACGCCAGGCCGACGGAGCAATCCGTGAAGCACCTTTTCGAGGTGATGCATACCAGCCACCAGATCGACACCGCGCTCGGCACCATGGATGGAGCCATCCGTTCGACGCTCGACCAGGCGATGACCGGAAGGAGCCTGAACGCCGAGCAGCAGAAGATCCGCGACGACATGATCACGAAGCTCGAGGCCATGATGAAAGACGACATCAACTGGTCGAGCCTGGAGCCGCTCATGATCCAGGCGTATCGGGATAACTTCAGCCAGAAAGATGTCGATGCGATGACGAAGTTCTATTCGTCACCGGCCGGACAGTCGGTGGCCGATAAGATGCCGCTGGCGACGCAGCAGACTTCGCAACTCATTCAGCAGCGCATGCGCAATCTGATGCCGCGCATCATCGAGCTCGAGAAGGACACGGCGAAGCGGATGAAGGAGGCGGCCAGTCCGTCCCCGGCATCGCCCGCACCGGCCGGGCAGCCGACATCGCCCCACTGAGTCAGCGGCGGCGTGCGCGTGCAGTGCGCTGCGCCGAAGTCCTGCGCAGCTTTTTCGCCGACGGCGACGGCGGCGCGGCCATGGCCACCGCAACCGAGCGCTGCGCCCACTGGGCGAGCTCGGCGGAATTCTCCAGCACGTCAGCGGGGACCTCGAAATAGGTCATGCTGAGATGCGGGCGGTCGGCGTAGGGTCTGAATGCGGCCATGCCGCGCGTGGCGTAATCGCTCCGATTGGAATCGTTCACGCGCAGATACAGGACGTCGTCTGCGATCAGCCCGAAAAAGAATTCCTCTCGGTAGAGGCCCGCGCCGCCGAACATGCGCCGCGAGCTGACGCCCGGCAATGCGGCGAGCTGCTCGAGCACGAAGGCGAGAAAATCGCTGCTGAGGGTCACGACCCGGGCGGCGCGCTTTAGTCCTCGGTGATATTCCTGAAGTCGACGCCGAGCGAGCGCAGTTTCCGGTAAAGGTGCGTGCGCTCCATCCCCACCCGTTTGGCGAGCTGCCCCACTTTTCCATTGCAGAGCAGCAGCTGCTGCTGAAGGTAGGCGCGCTCGAACTGCTCGCGCGCCTCGCGCAAGGGCAAGGCGAGCAGGTCCTGCTTCACCAGCGGCTCGTCGGCCGGTGCCTGCACGGCCAGCTCGCGCTCGATCTCCTCCAGGCGGATCTCTTCGCTCCCTCCGTGGATGAGCAGCCGGTGCACCAGGTGGCGCAGCTCCCGCACGTTGTCGGGCCAGGGGTAGTTCCTGAGGCGATTCTGCGCGGCGACGCTGAAGCGCCGGAAGGTCAGTCCGTCGCTGTCGACGATGCGATCGACGTGATAGCGCAGCAGCTCCGGCACGTCCTCGGCGTAATCGCGCAGCGGCGGCACCCGCATGATGAGCACATTGAGGTGTGCCAGCAGATCCCGCCGCAGCGTCTCGCTCCCCGCACGCTCCTCGATTCCGGGCTGCGCAGAGGAGATCAGCCGGGCACGGAATGACTGCAGCTCGGTGCCACCGAGGCGCGTGTATTGCCCCGATTCGAGCACCCCGTAGAGCAGCCGCTGCACGCTCGCAGGGAGATCCTCCACCTCATGAATGAAGAGTGTCCCGGTGCCCGCCTGCTCGAGAAGCCCGGCGTGCCGGTTGCCGTCAGGGTACTCGCGGCCAAACAACTGCTCCTCGGCATCCGCTTCACGCAGAGTGCTCGCGATGAGGGTGACGAAGGGGGCGGAGGCGCGCGGGCCGTGCTCGTGCACATAGCGCGCAAAAGCCTCGCGACCCGAGCCGGGCTCGCCGATCAGAATCAGCGGCGATGGATTTGCCGCGATTTGCTGCAGCTCCGCGCGCAGCTGCTGCATGACGCGACTCTTGCCGACCGGCGCGCTCACCGCCGCTCCCAGGAGCTTGCCGGCCTGGCGATGGCGGCGCCCGGCATCGAGCGCGCGCTCCACGGTGCGCAGGAGCTTCGCGAGCGACAGGGGTTTCTCGACGAAGTCGAAGGCGCCGAGCCGCGTGGCTTCGACCGCGGTCTCGACCGTCCCGTGCCCCGACATCATGACCACCGGGCACCCATCCGCTGCGCCCGCCGACCACTCGCGCAGCAGCGTGATGCCGTCGACGTCCGGCATCCAGATGTCGAGCAGCACGAGGTCGGGCGTCTGCCGCGCGCGCGAGGCGCGTGCCTGAGCCGCATTCGCCGCGACGTCGACCTCGTATCCTTCCTCCGAGAGGATCTCTTTCAGCAGGCCGCGTATGTCGGCCTCGTCATCGACCACCAGTATGTGTGGAGCGCTCATGCTCTCTCTCTCCGCAATTGTTCTCTTCGGTCACGCGCGCCGGCCGCCGTACGCGTGCTGTCGACGACGGGCAAAAGTACCTTCACGCGAGCCCCCCCTTCGGGTCGGTTGTCGGCCTCGATGCGGCCACCATGCTCCTCGACTATCTTCTTCACGATTG
>DATGJR010000070.1:0-32488 GCA_035295065.1 Steroidobacteraceae bacterium | reverse complement strand
CCATCATCCCCGTTATATAGGATGGCGTTGTACCAGACACGTATTGGCGTGGATCCGTTGAGAAATCGGCGGATCTTGATCCCGCCTGCGTCGCCGAACATCGAAGGATTGCGTTTGCTCCATGCCGCGATCAACTCATCTGGGACGGATGTCGCGACGACATAGAAATTGGGTTTGCAACTATCAGGGGCTAACGGGGCACCCGCGGCATCGGCAATTTGCGACAAGCGATTGAGCGCGAACTCCCCATAGTCCCGGGTCATTCCCGCGATCGCGAAACAAATTGGGATTTCCTTCTGCCACTGCGCGAGTGAATCCTGAAAGGGCACCTGGGTTATACCCGAGACGAAATTCCTCACCCGGCGCGCGAGTATCGCTCGTTCGCGTTGGGCCTCGATGGTGACCGTTTCCAGTTTGATCTTGGATTGGTCCGAGGGAGGTTCCGGAGGGGCCGCAATAGCCGCTGTTGCCAGTAGTGTCAGCAAAGCCAGCGACGCACTCGAGGTTCGGCGACTCGTCGCCGGTAATCGGCCTAGCTCAGCTTCTGCGAGAGTGGCCCATTGCCCGCTCATGGTCCGTTCCCCTCCGCGCAGAATGTTCCTTGCCTATGGCTCGAACTCTACGGGTATTTTCCGACGGCAGTGACTGGTGCTCTCTAAACTTTTCTCAAGGTCGCCCGCGCTTTGCGACATACGACCGCCAGAGGATCCTATGACTGCTTTCCGGCAGGTCGGAATTTGCTTCCCATGTCCCCTTCTGGCCGGTTGCTGCCGCATACGAGCGCAAACGATCCAAGGGGCGAGGCCTTGACTCGCCCCGATCCGGCACTCGAACCATCTCCCCCTTGCATTTGGCGTTTACATCCGTAAACTTTCGATTCGATTACACTGGTAATCGATAGCGGGACAGCCGATGCCAACAAAGAGACCGGTGACGATTAGCGAGGCGGAATCAATTGTTATGGAGGTCTTCTGGGCGCGCGGCGCCCTAGTCGCCGAGGACGTCTTCGCAGAATTGGAACGTCTCGGGAAATGGCGGGAACCCACGGTGAAAACACTGCTGAACCGCTTGTTGAAGAAGGGTGCCCTGCGCGCCCGCAAGGACAACCGCCGCTACGTGTATTCACCCGTGCTGACCCGCGACGAGTGGTTGTCGAGCGAAAGCCATGGCTTCCTCGATCGTCTGTTCGGCGGCCGCGTCGCGCCCCTGGTGTCCCACTTCAGCCAGCACAAGAAGCTAAGCAAGAAGGATATCGAAGACCTCAAGCGACTGATCAGGGAGCTCGACGATGAGGGCTGAGGCATTGCAAGCGGTGATCGACACTACGCTCGTGTCGAGCGCGGCGGTGCTGATCGTCCGGCTACTGCGAAAGCCATTGCAGGTCACCGTTGGTGCACGCACCGCGTACTGGGTATGGATTCTCGTCCCGACAACTGTGCTTGCCGTCCTTCTCCCGGCGCCCTCGCCGATGCTTGCATCAGCGCAAGTAGACTTGCCGGGGCAGATTCGCACCGCGTTCTCGGCGGCCACAGCGAGCGAATCCATGTCTTACCGCGCGGAACTCGTAAACCTCGCGCTCGTGGCCTGGGTGGTCGGCCTTGGCACGATGTGCCTCTCGATGCTCGCGCGGCAGCGATCGTTCCTGCGATCACTTGGGACCCTCACCCGTGATGCAAATGGACTCTATCGTTCCGACACCCTCCTTGCCCCAATGCTGTTCGGCGCGTGGCGTCCGAAAATCGTTGTGCCGACGGACTTCGAATCCCGCTACTCACCCGAGGAGCGCGAACTCGTGCTCGCACACGAGCGTGCACATGAATCCCGCCGTGACGTCACCATTAACCTGGTTGCGTCGTTCGTGCTCTGCGTCTATTGGTTTAACCCGCTGATCTACCGCGCGCTCGCCTGGTTGCGTATAGATCAGGAACTCGCGTGCGATGCATTGGTGTTGGCGCAGCGGCGCGGCGCGCGGCGACGCTATGCCGATGCCCTGCTCAAGGCTCAAGTCGCCACTGAATCCACTTTGAGGCAGCCCATAGGGTGCCGTTGGCAATCCACCCATCCGCTGAATGAGAGAATATCCATGCTCAAACGTCCTCTTCCGGGGCGACTGCGTCGTCTCGCCGGTATGGCTTTCATCGGTCTTCTCACTGGTATTTCGGGCTACGCGGCCTGGGCGGGACAAGCCGTCAGGCAGGACGACCGTGCAATCCTCATAGGCCTAAAGGTAACAGTCTCCGACGCTCAGAAAACGGACGTGCACGTGCTGAACTATCAGTACGTCGTGCATTCGGGCGAGTCCATCCAGACGGCGAACGCGCCGCCGCTCGACCTCGCCTGCACGCCGTACCTCGCCGACCAGCCCGGACACCCCACCGACTGGAGTGACCAGAAGGCACGCGGTATTCCGCTCCCCCGTTCTGATCAGGTCCTGCTGGACTGCGCGATTCGCCGCGACGGCAAGGCGTTGGAAAGGCCCGCGGTCATCGTGGGCGAGGGGAAGACGGGCACAATTGAGACTAACGAGCCGGGCGGGTCACATCTCTACCGGATCGAGATCACTCCATCCACGTCACCGGAGAAAATTGCCGCGGTCAGAAGGGAGTCCGGCCGGAAATAACTGCGGGCACGACACCGCAGAGGTTTCGGGAGGCGTAACCTCTGCGGTCTGTGATCGGGAACGTCCGCTATTAGGTAGTCGAGCCGCCGGTTCTGAGGACGGCTTTTGGCCGCAAATCGCCTCTCGGAGCCTGAGCCGTCTTCCGTGCTTCCCGCGAGCAGCCATCGACCGTAGGCCAATCGAGGTCCGCAGCGGGTCATTGAAAGAGTTTGAAACGGTTGACGACCGCGATGTACGCGAGCGCCAGGATGAAGAAGATACCCAGACTCGCAAGAATGGCTTTGTGGGCGCCAACCTTTGGCGCGAGGTACACAATCGCAAGCATGTAAGGCACCCAACTCACCAGGGTGCCAGCCAGCACCCATTTCGCGTGCTCACTGACTGCATTGGCTCCCGCGGTCTGGCCGATAAAGACATACGCGACGAGGGTAAAAACTGGAACCAGTGTCGCTAACCCGGACAAGGTCCGCTGACCATTCTCCTCCAGCGCTACGATGATCGCGGTGAACAAGCCGCCGGTTATGAAGTAGAGGATGAGGCTGGACAGCTTCATAGAGGCCCCCGCGGTGCCAGTACACACTGTACCGTTTTCGATGTCTGCTTACAGGAAACGCAGACGCCGACGGCTAACGGCGGCTATTGGCCGATTTTACCCGTTCGGGTCGGATCGACTAACGACTTCCGGACGTTTTATCCGGGGGAAACGCGTGGCATTGACGCACAGCGGTACGAGTTCAACGACCGCTCGATGTGACTCGCTACGCTAATGCGTCGTGCTCACGAAGCCAATCGGTGATGCGCTCCATACGCGTGGCAACGCCAAGCTCTACCGAGATGACCAGCAGCTTGTCGTGAGTCTTAAGTGGTGACGTTCTATGTGACTTGGGAGACTGAAGTTGAGTCACGACCTGCTGCGGTTGGATGGTCGCCCTAGCCTCCAGGAAATATGCCACCGCAGACCCATCGTAAGATGACATTACCGGTTCCACCGGACCGAGTTCGGCGAGCGCCGACTGTAGTAATGACAGAGATTCGTGCAGGCGGTCGCGCAGGTCGTCGCCCCTGTCGAAGCGAATGAGCACCAGATACGGGATGAAACCCTCGTCGCTACTCATCGTTTTCTCAATGCTTTGATCATTTTGCCCCCCTGGTGGAATGGTCGCGGATGCACTGGGGGTTGGCAACCAGACGGGTTCGCCGACCAGACTGTCTGCTCCGGGGCGGCAATTTCGTTTAGCCGGAGGACCGGTATTGGCCGATAGCGCCAGCTCGTTCGGATACTGCGGCTCAGGTGGAGCGGAACCCGATCTTCGCGTGCGTGCCGTCGCAGAAGGGCTTAGTGGCGCTGCCGCCGCAGCGACAGAGCGCCGCCGAAGTCAGGCGCGCCACGACGCGCCCCGTGCCGCTCACGATCTCGAGATTGCCGCGTACCTTGAGCGGCCCGTTCAACTGCGGGGAGATCGCCAGCACGCCATCGCGCACCGGCAGCATGTCTGCCTTGCCCGTGGGCGGCTCGCCCGTCGCCCCGAAGCCGATCTCGTGGTGTGAGCCGTCGCAGTAGGGCTTGTTCTTCGACGCCCCGCAGCGACACAGCGTCGCGCGAAAGCCGGCAGGTACGCCGTCGATCGTAAGCTCCGCGCGGAAGGCATAAGGGCCCGCCTCGCGCACGCTGGCGAGATTCACCGGCGGGGCGCTCTCATTGGCCTCGCCATCGAGCCGCCGATAGCGGATCGCACCCGAAGGACATGCGTGCGCCACCTCGACCAGCCGTTCGACCGGCATCGCGTCCGGATGGATCCAGGGTCCCTTCACATTGGCGAGGAACACCTGCGGCGCTCCGGTGACGCAGAAGCGCGAGTGAATGCACCGCTTCGCCTCGAAACTCAGCTCGAGCCTCCCGCCCTTCACGGTCTCGACCCCATCGCGGATCTGCGCCGCGGGCGCGGCATCGGCCACGGCAGGGGCCGGCGCGACGCCGGGCGCCGCCGCAACCACCGCCGCCGGCGCCTCTGCGGCTGCACGCTCTAGCTCGCGCTCCGCCCGGGCGGCGAGAGCTGAGAGGTGCTGGGAGGCTCCGAGCGCACGCGGATCGCCGCTCGCGCGCAGCGCGGCAGCTCCTTCGGCGAGCTGTGCGAAACGCTCGACGAATACACGACGCGCGGCACGCCCCGGCGGCAGTGCCGCCGCATCCCGCAGCGTGACGAAAGAGAGACCGGCGTTGCAGTGCGGATTGGAGGGGCCGGCCGGCAGCCGCGCCGCACGCTCGGCAAGCGGCGCGATGGCCTGCATGAGGCCGATCGCGAGATCCACGACCAGCGACTTCTCGGCGCTCGGCCCGCGCACGACATAGGCGTAAGCCAGAAGGCGCAGCATCAGTCCGTAAGCGGCGTTACCGACGTCGACGGCGGCCACGGCGTCGGGATTCTCGAGCCAGACGCGTCCTTCGGGCCGCGGCGGCCTGCGCAGCACCGGATTGGTGGCCGCCGGGAACGCCGGGGTGAAAGCCGGATTCTTCGCGGTGAGCGCGGCGAGCTCGCTGCGCACGCCGAGGAATTTCTGGTAGTGAGAGCCCACCGAGTCGCGCGGCGCCCCCTCGCCCTGGGCGACGATGGCGTCGAAGGCGGCGAGCGCCGTCTTCAGGCAGATGACGCGCCTGGCGCCCGGGAGGTCGACCTCGTCCGGGGAGAGCTGCAGTGCCGGGTCGCCGTCGAAAGTGCCGGCCTCTCCATAGCGCTCGACCATGGCGCGCAGGCCCTGTCCGAGCGCCGCATAGAAGGTGCCGACCGTGTCGTAATCGACCCCGAGCGGAGTCAGCCGCGCGCCACCCACGCCGCGCACGTAGCTGCGCTCATAAGTGAACCCCGCGCCGTCGCGTTCGCTCGATCCGTGCGGCCGCTCGAGGAACACGAAGTGCTGCAGCGTCTCGGCATTGAAGGGAGCGAGCTTCACCACGACGCACGCCGGCAGGTACCCCGGGTCGAGCGGAAAGTTGCCGCGCCCGACGCGCGGGCTGGCGCCGAGCGCCGAGGTGATATTCCACACGGCAGCCAGGTGTCCCATCTCCTCGATCGCGACCGAAAGGAGCTCGCGCTTCCAGCGGCCGACGGCGGTGGCCTCCTCGGCCGTCAGGCCGTCCGCCTCGCCGCTCTTGAGACTGAAAGCCGCGTAGAGGTAAGTGCACATCAGGTTGTGCTCGAGCTCGGCAGCCTCGTAGAGAGCGCCGATCACATGCTCGCGCTGCACGGGGAGCGGTGCGGGGGCGGCGGCGACATCGTTCATACGACCTCCATGGTCGCGCCTGTTTGGCACAAAACGCTCCGGTGCGCCATCCCTCTTGTTGATGGGAAAAAGTCGCCTGCGGCGCTTTTTCGGACATCGGCTGCGTTCCCGGCGGCAAAAGGCGCGGCTTTTGCCGCCTGCGCAGGCGTCCTGGGGGTCGGTCCCGGCAAAACTATTCCGCGTGCTCTCTGGTCTCGCGGAAGACGATGCCGGGCCAGCGCTCGATGGTGAGCTCGAGATTCACGCGCGAGGGGGCGAGATACACCAGTGCGCCGGCGTGATCGAGCGCCAGGTGCTCGTGCGCCCGGACGCGGAATTCCTCGAGGCGCTTGCCGTCCGCGCTCTCGATCCAGCGTGCGGTTTGCACGCCGACAGGCTCGAACACGCATTGCACGCCGTATTCGTCCGCGAGGCGGAAGGCCACCACCTCGAACTGCAGCTGCCCGACCGCACCCAGGATCAGATCGTTGCTGCGCATCGGCCGGAAGAGCTGCGTCGCACCCTCTTCGCACAGCTGCGAGAGTCCCTTCTGCAGCGCCTTCATGCGCAGCGGATCCTTGAGCACCGCACGGCGGAAGATCTCGGGGGCGAAGTTCGGCACGCCGGTGAAGGTGAGTTTCTCACCCTGGGTGAAGGTGTCGCCGATGTTGATCGTGCCGTGATTGTGCAAACCGATGATGTCGCCCGCATAGGCTTCTTCCGCCTGAGCGCGGTCGGCCGCCATGAAGGTCAGGGCATCGGCGACCCGCACCTCCTTGCCCAGGCGCACGTGGTAGAGCCGCATGCCGCGCGTGTAACGTCCCGCGCACAGGCGCAGGAACGCAATGCGGTCACGGTGCGCCGGATCCATGTTGGCCTGGATCTTGAAGACGAAGCCCGCGAGCGCCCCCTCCTCAGCCTCGACGGTGCGCTCGCGTGTGGCGCGCGGCAGTGGACCTGGCGCGTGCGTGGTGAAGGCCGCGAGCAGCTCCTCGACTCCGAAGTTGTTGATCGCGGAGCCGAAGAACACCGGGGTCTGCTGCCCGCTGCGGTAGGCCTCACGGTCGAAGGGTTCGCTGGCGCCGCGCACCAGGGCGATCTCCTCGAGGAAGGCCCGCGCGTCGTCGCCGAGGAAGGCGCGTGCCGCGTCCGACTCGAGCCCCTCGATGGTGCGGTTCTCACCCACGCGGCCACGCTCGCCCGCCTCGTAGACGTAGATGCGGTCCTCGGAGAGATGATAGATGCCGCGTAACTCGCGCCCCATGCCGATCGGCCAGGTGACGGGCGCCGTGGCGATGCGCAGCACGCTCTCGATCTCATCGAGCAGCTCGATGGGCGTGCGCCCGTCGCGGTCGAGCTTGTTGATGAAGGTCATGATCGGCGTGTCCCGCAACCGACAGACCTCCATGAGCTTGATGGTGCGCTCCTCCACGCCCTTGGCGCAGTCGATCACCATCAGCGCCGAGTCGACCGCGGTGAGCGTGCGATAGGTGTCCTCGGAGAAGTCCTCGTGCCCCGGGGTGTCGAGCAGATTCACTATGCAGTCGCGATAGGGGAACTGCATCACCGAGGAAGTCACGGAGATCCCGCGCTGCTGCTCGAGCCGCATCCAGTCGGAGGTCGCATGGCGCGCAGCCTTGCGCCCTTTGACCGTGCCCGCCATCTGGATGGCGCCGCCGAACAGCAGCAGCTTCTCGGTGAGCGTGGTCTTGCCGGCGTCGGGGTGCGAGATGATCGCGAAGGTCCGCCGCCGGCGGATTTCGGCCGCCAATTCACTCATGATGCGGGCGGGGAGCTAAGGATCGGCGCGCGCGACGCGCAAGCCGAGGCGCAGCACCGCCGCATCCTCGCGCCCGCCGACCGCCTGGTAGTAACCGCGCCGCACGCCCACCTGCTCGAAGCCATGCGCGAGATACAGGCGTATCGCCGCGGCGTTCGACGGCCGCACCTCGAGGAACGCCTCTTTCATGCCCGCGGCCGCGGCGCGCTCGATCATGAGCGCGAGCAGGCGGCGGCCGAGACCGCGGCAGCGAAAGGCCTCGCGCACGCACAGATTGAGAATGTGAGCTTCACCGGCGCCCGCGCTCATGACCGCATAGCCGGCAACCTGCCGCGTCAGCGTCGCTACGCGGCAGGTGTACCCGACCCGCAGGCAATCGCGGAAGATCCCTTCGCTCCAGGGGAACTGGTATGAGGCACGCTCGATCGCGACGACCTCGGGCACGTCGCTATCGCGCATCGGGCGAATCAGCTCGGGGGCAGACCCGAGCAGCTCAGGAGCGGTGGCCATCGGTGCTCGCGGGCAGCATCAGCTGTTGGTAGAGGTTACGGGCAAACTTGAGGTCCTCCCACGCCTTGCGCTTGTCGGCGGGCGTGCGCAGCAGGTAAGCGGGATGATACGTCACCACCAGGGGAGTATTCCGCTCCCCGAAATAGTGTACCCGCCCGCGCAGCCGCGCGAGCGGCACGTCGGTGGCCAGCAGGTTCTGCGCGGCGATCCGCCCAACCGCAAGCATCAGCTTTGGCTGCAGCAGATCGATCTGACGCACCAGATAGGGCAGGCACGCGGACACTTCTTCCGGCCGCGGATCGCGGTTCCCGGGTGGGCGGCTCTTGAGGACATTGGCGATGTAGACGTTAGTTTTGCGGTCGAGGCCGATGGCGCGCAGCATCGCATCGAGCAACTGCCCCGCCGCGCCCACGAAGGGCTCGCCTCTGCGGTCCTCTTCCGCGCCCGGCGCCTCCCCGATGACCAGCCAGTCGGCACGCTGCGGACCGACGCCGAACACGCCCTGCGTGCGCGTCTGGTGCAGCGGACAGCGCTTGCAGGTCGCGACCTCGGCGCGCAGCGCTTCCCAGCGCGCGGTGAGCGCCTCCTCGGGCTCGGCGCGCGCGGCCGGCGCGCCCGCTGCGGGTATGGCCGGCGCGCCCGCGGCGGGTGTGGCCTGGGGCGCGGGGAGCAACGGCGCAGGCGGCGTGCGCCGTACCCACTGTTCGATGCCGATCGCCTCGAGATACTGCCGGCGCCGTGCCGCGTCCATCTGCAGACCCTCAGCCGCCCGCGACGGGAGCGCCCCGCAGGAGCCGCCGTATGCGCCTTCCGAGCCAGAGAATCGGCGCAGACAGAGCGTACACGCCGAACATCGACAGCAGCATCGTCGGCGGATCGATCGCGATCGCTACGAAGAACAGCAGCACGAACAGCATGTAGATGAACTTGATGCGCCGGTCGAGTGAGAATTGCTTGAAGCTCGGGTAGCCGAAACGGCTCACCATCAGCGCCCCGGCGCTGGCGGTCACGATGAACGCCGCGATGAGCCCGGTGAGCCCCGGCTCCTCCCACTTGCTCGAGAACCACACGAAGGCAGCGACGATCGCCGCCGCCGACGGACTCGGCAGGCCTTCGAAGTAGCGCTTGTCGGCCGCCGCACGGACGTTGAAACGCGCGAGCCGCAGCGCCGCGGCCGCCGCGTAGAAGAAACAGGCCAGCCAGCCGAACCGCCCCCAGAACTGCCCGTACTCCATGATGCGCACCACGCCCCACTGATAGGCGACGATCGCGGGCGCGAGCCCGAAGGCCACCATGTCGGCGAGGCTGTCGTATTCCTTCCCGAAGGCAGTCTCGGTGTGGGTGAGGCGTGCCGTGCGCCCATCGAGCGTATCGAAGACCATCGCCACGAACACCGCGATACCGGCCGGCGCGAAATGCTTGTCGATCGCCGCCACCACCGCATAGAAGCCCGAGAACAGGCATCCTGTGGTCAGCAGGTTCGGCAGCAGGTAGATACCGCGGCCGCGCGGGCGTGTGTCGGGCTGGATGGGCGTCTCCACCCGCAAATCTTATCAGGGGGCTCCTGCTAAGATGACGGGCGATGCGCCTTTCGCAATATCCCATCAACACCCTGAAGGAGACCCCCGCCGAAGCGGAGGTCCTGAGCCACCAGCTCATGCTGCGCGCCGGCCTCATCCGGCGCCTCGCGGCGGGTCTTTACAGCTGGCTCCCCCTGGGACTACGGGTACTGCAGAAGGTCGAGCGCATCGTCCGCGAGGAGATGAACCGCGCCGGGGCGCTGGAGATGGTGATGCCGGTGGTCCAGCCGGCGGAGCTGTGGCAGGAATCGCGCCGCTGGGGCGAATATGGGCCCGAGCTGCTGCGCCTGAAGGACCGGCACCAGCGCGATTTCGTCCTGGGCCCCACCCACGAGGAGGTCATCACCGACATCGCACGCCGCGAGCTCAAGAGCTACCGGCAGCTCCCGGTGAACTTCTACCAGATCCAGACCAAGTTCCGCGACGAGGTGCGGCCGCGCTTCGGCGTCATGCGCGCGCGCGAATTCATCATGAAGGACGCCTACTCCTTTCATCTCGATGAGGCATCTCTGCGCGAGGGCTACCGCGCCATGTACGACGCCTACACGCGCATCTTCACGCGCACGGGGCTCAAGTTCCGCGCGGTACGGGCCGACTCGGGCGCGATCGGCGGCGATGTGAGCCAGGAGTTTCACGTGCTCGCCGACTCGGGCGAGGACGCGATCGTATTCTCGGATGGCGACGACTACGCCGCGAACCTGGAGGCGGCCGAAGCGCTCCCCCCCACCACGGCGCGCCCGGCGCCGCGCGAGGAGCTGCGCCGCGTGCCGACCCCGGGGGCGCGCACCATCGAGGATCTCGCGCGCTTTCTCAAGATCGAGCCCGCGCGCTGCCTCAAGACCCTGATCGTCGATGGCACGGACGGCACCGTGGTGGCACTCGTGGTGCGTGGCGATCATGAGCTGAACGCCGTCAAGGCGCAGAAGCTCCCGGGCGTCACCAGCCCCCTGGCGCTCTCGAGTGCCGAGCGGGTGCGCGCGGCGACGGGAACCGAGCCGGGCTACGTCGGGCTCGTCGGCCTCAAGTGCCGCATCTACGCCGATCATTCAGCGCTCGCGCTCGCCGACTTCGTTTGCGGCGCGAACGAGAAGGACCTGCACCTGACCGGGGTCAACTGGGAGCGGGACGTGACCGGCGCCACCGCCGCCGACCTGCGCAAGGTGGTGGAAGGCGATCCCAGCCCCTCGGGACGCGGACACCTGAAGATCGCCCGGGGTATCGAGGTCGGTCACATCTTCCAGCTGGGGCGCAAGTACTCCGAGCCCATGAAGGCGCTGGTGCTGGATGAGGCCGGGCGGGAGACGGCGCTCTACATGGGCTGCTATGGCATCGGTGTGACGCGCATCGTGGCCGCGGCCATCGAGCAGAATCACGATGAGCGCGGCATCATCTGGCCCGACCCGATCGCCCCGTTCCAGATCGTGCTGGTGCCCCTCAACCTGCAGAAGTCCGACCGTGTCCGCACCCTCACCGAGCGCCTGTACGCCGATCTTGCTGCCGCTGGCATCGAGGTGCTGCTCGATGACCGCGACGCGCGTCCCGGCGTCAAGTTCGCCGACGCCGAGCTTCTCGGCATCCCGCACCGCGTGGTGGTGGCGGACCGCGGGCTCGAGGCCGGCAAGCTCGAGTACCGCCACCGCCGCGACACCCAGAGCACCGAGTTCGCGATCGATGAGGCCCTCTCCTTCTTACGCGCACGCCTGGGCTGAGACGGTGCGCCGGGCGCTCGCCCTGCTGGCGCTCAGTCTCGCCGCTGCCCTCGGCGCACCGTTCGCGCACGCCGACCAGCAGCGCGATGCGGGGCTGCGTGACGTGGTCGCACATGCGATCGCACAGGCGGAGTGCTTCACCGATCAATACGACTCGGCCGTCTGGTACAAGCTGATGGAGCCGCGGCTGCGCGCGATCCTTGCGAATCAATCCGAGCGGCTCGAGATCCTCAAGCAGGTCTACTGCGAGACGCACCGGCCCGGCGAGTCGCGCCTGCCGCCGGGGCTGGTGATGGCGGTGATCACGGTCGAGAGCCGCTTCGACCGCTGGGCGGTCTCACGCTCGGGCGCGGTGGGGCTCATGCAGGTGATGCCTTTCTGGCCCGAGCGCCTCGGGATGCGTCGCTACGAGCTGACTCACGTCGCGCCGAATCTGCGCATGGGTTGCGCGATCCTGCGCTTCTACATGGGCTACGAGCACAATGACGTGCGCAAGGCGCTGGCGCGCTACAACGGCAGTCCCGGCAAGCGCGACTACCCGGACCTGGTGCTCACGGCCTGGCGGCGCTGGGCAGGCGCTGATGACCTCGGCTTTCCCGCCGCGACGACCGCCCGCTGATCAATGTGCAGAGGCGTGCTGCGGCGCGGCGTGCGCCGGCAGCAGCATCTTCGCCACGCCCTCGCGGCGCGAATCGGCCGCGCCGTCGTAGCTGCCGTCGGGCAAGCGCACGATGCCCTGCAAGCCTGAGTTCTCGGCGCGCCCCGCCTTCAGCACCACGCCGCGCTCGCGCAGCCCCGCGAGCACCTCGGGAGTGAATTTGGAGAGCTCGCCGCTGAAGGCGTCACCGCGGGCGATCAGGTTCGGCAGCTCGATCGCCTGCTTGATGGTGAGGTGCCAGGCGAGGAGCCCGACCAAGGCCTTGGCGTTGTAGTCGGTGATCGCCGAGCCTCCGGGTGAGCCGAGCGCTGCGACGAAGTCGCCGTCGTGATCGAGCACGATCACGGGCGCCATCGAGGAGCGCGGGCGCTTGCCCCCATGCACAGCATTGGCGACCGCCTGCCGCCCGGCATCCATCGGGACGAACGAGAAATCGGTGAGCTGGTTGTTGAGCACGAAGCCGCCGACCGTGCGGCCCGAGCCGAACACCGACTCGATGGTGGTCGTCATCGAGACGACGTTGCCGTCCCCATCGACCACCACGAAGTGGCTGGTTCCGGGAGACTCCGTAGTGGCATCGCGTCCGCGCGGCACCGCGATCTCGCCGGGGGGCGGTGCGGGGCCGGCGTGGTCACCGATCAGCTGCTCGCGCAGCCGCAGATACGCCGGTTCGAGCAGCCGCTCGATCGGCACCGGGACGAAATGCGGATCGGCCACGTAACGGTCGCGATCGGCGTAGGCGAGGCGGCTCGCCTGGGCGAACAGGAACCACGCCTGGGGATCACTCGGGGCGCGGCTCGCGATATCGGTGCGATCGAGCATTCCGAGGAGCTCGAGGAGGGAGACGCCGCCCGCCGGCGGCGGCGGCGCGCACACGGTGTAGCGTCGGAACGGGCGGCACAGCGGCTGATCCCATTCGGGGCGGTAGCTGGCGAGGTCCTGCAGCGTCATCGTCCCGGGGAGCGGCTCCTGATGCGTGACCCTGACGATCTCGCCCGCGATTTCGCCTTCATAGAGACCCCGCGGCCCCTGCCTGGCGATGCGCTCCAGAGTCTTCGCATACTCGGGATTGCGAAACAGATCGTCCGCCTGCAGAGGCTCGCCATCGGGTCGCGAGAACAGGGTACGGATCTCGCTGGTCGGAGGAAACGGCGACCCTTCTCCGAGGAAACTCGCGAGCCGTTCGGGAACCCGGAAGCCCTGGCTGGCGGCGCGGATTGCCGGCTGGAAGAGCTCCTTCCAGCGCAGCACCCCGAGACGCGAGTGTGCCGCGTACAACATGGCGATCGCGCCCGGCACGCCCGTCGAGCGCCCGCTGCGCACCGCCTCGAGAAAAGGCAGCGGCTTGCCGTGCGCATCGAGAAACATGTCGGGTGATGCAGCGGCGGGCGCCTTCTCGCGCCCATCGAGTGCACTCACCTCGTGCGAGCGCGCGTCGTAGTACATGAGGAACGCGCCCCCGGCGATCCCGGAGCTCTGCGGCTCGACCAGCCCCAGCATGGTCTGCACCGCCACCGCGGCATCGACCGCACTGCCGCCCTTACCGAGAATCTCCAGCCCCGCATCGACGGCGAGCGGATTGGCCGCGGCCACCCACGCCTGTCCTCGCGCACGATGGCGATGAAAGAGGCCGGACTTCGCCACCGGTGGCGGGGGTGTTGCCGGCGGCAGCGCTTCGGGAAGGGTCGCTCCCGGTTGGGCCGCAGGCGGTGGCGGTTCCGGCGAGGGCGCGGCCGGCTGCCCGGCCTCGTGAGGCGCTTCGGGCGGGGGCAAAGCGGACGGCGGCGCAGCTACGCTCGGCACGGGCGCCGGCGGCGGCTGGTGCTGGGTCGGCCCACCCGCGCACCCAGCACCCGCGACCACGATGAGGGCCGCAGTGAGGAGCAGCGTCAGGCGCTTGAGCATCGCCATCCCTTCACGCCGTGTGAAAGCCATGGGGAAGCGTCGCCTCTGCGGGCGCATCGTTCGCCTCCACGGCGGTGACTTTGCAGGCGGAGGAGCCGATCCATAGCCAGCTCACGAACGTCTCCACGGTTGCGCGCTCGCCGCATGCCAGCACTTCGACGCGCCCGTCCGGGAGATTGCGGGCATGGCCGCGGATACCGAGCTCCTGCGCCCGTTGCGCCGCGCTGGCGCGGTAGAACACGCCCTGGACGCGCCCACTCACCACGCATCTCTTGCAAATCATGCCCAGCTTGCGTCCCCTGCCGCACAATCCACAATAGTACTTGAGGGAGGCGCCATCCAACATGTCAGAAGTACTGGTGCTCTATTATTCCCGCGACGGCGCCACTGCCGAGCTCGCCCGTCAGGTCTGTCGGGGGATCGAAGCGGTGCCGGGGGCGAGCGCGCGGCTGCGAACCGTGCCACCGGTCAGTGCGGAAAGCGAGGCTGCGCCGCGCCCGATTCCACCGAGCGGCCCGCCCTACGCTACGCTCGATGACTTGCGTGAGACCGCCGCACTGGTGCTCGGCAGCCCCACGCGCTTCGGCAACATGGCGGCGCCACTGAAGCATTTCCTCGATGGCACTTCGAGCCTGTGGCTGAGCGGGGCGCTTGCCGGCCGGCCCGCCGGCGTCTTCACCTCCACGCAGACGCTGCACGGAGGACAGGAAACGACTCTGGTCTCCATGATGCTGCCGCTGTTGCATCACGGCATGTATCTGGTGGGTCTCCCCTATACGGAGCGGGCGCTGAACGAGACAACGAGCGGCGGGACGCCTTATGGCGCATCGCATGTCGGCCGCCTGGGCGCGCAGCTCACCGAGGAGGAGAAGTCGCTGGCGCAGGCGCTCGGCCGCCGCGTGGCGCAGCTCGCCGTGCAGCTCACAGGGGCGGTGGCGTCACCGAGCGCAGCACGTCGCGGATGAAGGGCACCGTGAGGCGGCGCTGAGCTGCGAGCGAGGCCTCATCGAGCGTGTCGAGCAGCTGGTAGAGCAGGCGCATGTCGCGCGGATAGCGCCGGCGCAACCACTGCCAGGTCTCCTCGGGAAGCTCGAGCCCGCGCAGGTGCGCACGCAGCTCGAGCGCCGCCTGCTGCTCAGCCTCATCGAGCGGCCGCAGCTGGAACACCGCCCCGGCGCCGAGCCGCGAGCCGAGATCCGCGAGCGCCCAGCGCTGCAGCGCCGGAGGCGCAGCCGCCGCCGCCACGAGCGCGCCTCCCGCCTCTTCGGTCTCGCGCAGCAGGCCGAAGAGCCGCCGCTCCCACGCGGCATCCCCGGCCACCCGGTCGAGATCATCGATGCACAGGCACTCGAGCTCACCGAGACCGTCGAGCACGCCGCCGCCGAAGTCCGCGAGCTGTGCGAGCGGTACGAAGCCCCCTCGCGAACGCTCGCTCGCCGCCGCGCAGATCGCCTGCAGCAGGTGCGTCTTGCCGGAGCCGGCGGGCCCGCAGATCCAGGTCACACCCCGGAGCTCGCCGCGGGCGACCGCGCGCGCGTGCGCCAGCGCCTCCGTGTTGCGCCCGGGCAGGAAGCTCGCAAATACGGCGCGGTCCGGGAGCCGCACGCCGAGAGGCAGCTGTTGCATGAGCCTAAGTGGAGCGCGCGGGAGTCCACGCGCGTCGCGTGAAGCTCGCGGTGTAGTGCACTCCCGAGAGCACCGTGGTGATCAGCGTGAGCGCTACTCCGGCCGCCAGCACATCGTGCAGCGGCAGCTCGGGCATCGCCCCATTCAGCGTGACCAACAGCACGTACAGGAGCTGCACCGCGGTGTTGATCTTGCTGAGCACGGTCGGCCGGCCACGCAGCGGGCCAAACCACACCCGATAGGTGAGCGCCCCGAGACCGATCATGACATCGCGCGCCACCACCGTCGCCGCCAGCCACCAGGGAATGACTTCGAGCCACGCCAGCTCGACGAACACCGTCACCGGCAGCAGCTTGTCGGCCACTGGATCGAGCACCTTGCCGAGCTCAGAGGTCCAGTTGAAGCGTTTGGCCAGGTAGCCGTCGAGACCATCGGAAACCGCGGCGGCGAAGAACAGCCACAGCGCGAGCGGGTAGGCGCGCGCAGCCAGTGCCGCGGCGATCGGCCATATGAGCCCAATGCGGATCAGACAGATGAGATTGGGAAGGTGGCGCACGAGGGAATAACGCGGTCGACCGCCGCGCCTCAGCCGGGCGGCTGGTAGCGATAGGTGAGGCCGGGGGAGCCGGGCGCGGTGCGCACGATGCGGCTCGTGGAGGCCAGCGCGCGCTCGAGTGCCGCCGCCCCGCCCGGCAGCTCAACCTCGAAAGTCGCCGTGCCCGCATCGACATCGGCTACCTCGGCGCGCAGCACGCCGGGAATCCCCTGCAGGAGGCGCTCGACGTCGGCGTATTCGGTGAGTCCCGTGACGCCCTCGATGCGCACCCGGGTCGGGCCTTCGGCGGCTGCCGCTGTGCCCGGGGGCGGCGCCATCAGGTCAACCGTGTGATCGACGCCATCGCCGAGTGCCCCAATCCAGGTCTGACTTCCCGCGCGCGTATAGAGTGTCCACTGAAGCTGGCCTGCTGCCACGGGCGCATCGCTCCGCCCGACCAGCACCTGATCGCCGCCGTAACGCTGCGCCGACTGCAGCAGTGCATCGCCCCCGAGCGCGTTGCCGGCGCCATCGACCACCGCGAGCGGAATCACGCTGATCGGCAGCCCCCGCGTGGTCGCGGTGCGCTCGAGCTCAGCGCGTGCCGCTTCCGTCTCGCTGCGACCCGGGGGCGGGTACAACACCACCAGCGTGAAGGGGCGCTGGCGGCTCCAGACGCTGCGTCCCGCCGCCTCGATCGCATGACCCACCGCGGCCGCATCGAATACCACCTGGGGCTCACCGCGCGGACCTGAGATGTAGCTCTTGACGTAGCGGGCGGCATCGTTGATGAGGCTCGCGAAGACCGGATCGTCGGCGGACTCCCGCCGCCCGGTGGCACGCACCAGCGCCTCACGCATGGCGTTCTGCACCGCCGTGGCCGACTGCTGCTCGGCGAGGTCGACCTCATAGACGCTCACCGGCCGCAGCGCCCACGCGGGGAGCGAGAATGCCGCGCACAGCACTAGAAAGCCTGCGAGGAGTCCCTGCCAGCGGGTGCGGCTCGATACGGGTAAGGGGCGCGGCATCGAAGCAAATGTACAATACCACGCAGCGCAGCGCGCACCCCCGCCGTGGTGCGGTGCGCGCCAACCTTATGACCAAGCATCCGGGCATGACTTATCGCGATGCCGGCGTCGACATCGACGCCGGGGACGAGCTCGTCGAGCGCATCAAGCCGCTGGTGCGCCGCGCACAGCGCCGCGAGGTCCTCGCCGGAATCGGCGGCTTCGGGGCCCTGGTGGAGCTGCCCGCGGGCTATCGCCATCCGGTGCTGGTCTCCGGCACGGACGGCGTCGGCACGAAGCTGCGCCTCGCGATCGACACCGGACGGCACGACACCATCGGCATCGATCTGGTGGCCATGTGCGCCAACGACGTGGTGGTCCAGGGAGCCGAGCCGCTCTTCTTCCTCGACTACTACGCCACGGGGAAGCTACGCGTCGCGGTCGCCGAAGCGGTGGTGCGCGGCATCGTCGAGGGCTGCGTGCAGGCGGGCGCCGCGCTGGTCGGCGGTGAGACCGCGGAAATGCCGGGCATGTACCACGGCGAGGACTACGATCTGGCCGGTTTCTGCGTGGGCGTTGTCGAGAAGGACGCCATCATCGACGTCAGCCGCGTGGCCGCTGGCGATGCCATCATCGGCCTCGCCTCCTCCGGCCCGCATTCCAACGGCTACTCCCTGATCCGCCGGCTCGTGTCGGCCGCGGGAGCTACGCCCGAGACGCTGCTGGAAGGGCGTCCGCTCTACGATCGCCTGCTGGCGCCGACCCGCATCTACGTGAAGTCCCTGCTCGCGCTCATGCGGGCGCAGACCGTGCACGGGCTCGCGCACATCACCGGCGGCGGGCTCACCGACAACATCCCGCGCACTCTCCCCGAGGGGCTCGAGGCGGTGCTCGAGCGTGACCGCTGGCCGCGCGA
Source organism: Steroidobacteraceae bacterium (assembly GCA_035295065.1). GTDB lineage: Bacteria > Pseudomonadota > Gammaproteobacteria > Steroidobacterales > Steroidobacteraceae > 13-2-20CM-66-19. The sequence goes on along the minus strand of DATGJR010000070.1, from coordinate 14,384 downwards.
TCCCGTGTTCGATTGGCTGCAGCGGGCCGGCGAGATTGCATCGCCCGAGATGTACCGGACCTTCAACTGCGGCATCGGCATGGCGATCGTGGTTCCCGCCGGGCGCGCGGCGGCAGCCCTGGAGCTCCTCACCGCGAAGGGCGAGAGCGCGTCCATCATCGGCGAAGTACGCCGCGGCGGACGCGGCGTCCACATCGTCGAATGACGGCCGCCACCGAGCTCGAGCTCGCCATTCTCATCTCGGGACGCGGCTCGAACATGACCGCGCTGACGCGCGCCTGCCAGGCGGGGACGCTGCGCGCGCGGGTCGCCGTCGTCATCGCCGATCGCGAAGGGGCCGGTGGGCTCGCCGCAGCCCGCGAGCTGGGCCTTGCCACCGAGACGGTGCCCCATGCGCGCGATGCGACCGCATTCGAGGACGCGCTCCAGACGATGCTCGAGCGCTACCGTCCAGGCGCGCTGGCCCTTGCCGGCTTCATGCGGGTGCTGTCGGCCTCCTTCGTCGCCCGCTACCTCGGGCGCCTCTTCAACATCCACCCTTCCCTCCTGCCCAACTACCGCGGCCTCCACACGCATCGCCGCGTGCTCGAAGCGCACGACAGCGAGCACGGCGCCAGCGTGCACTTCGTGACGCCGGAGCTCGATGCGGGACCTGTGGTGTTGCAGTCGCGGCTGCCCGTGCGCCCCGGCGACAACGAGGCAAGCCTCGCTGCGCGGGTGCTCGCGACCGAGCATGTCATCTATCCGCGCGCGCTCGACTGGTTCGCCTCGGGAAGACTCCTCTGGCGTGACGGCGCCGCCTGGCTCGACGGTCGAGCGCTCGAGTCGCCCATCGTCGAGGACTTCGCGTGAGAGGGACGGGCACGCGCGCGGCGGTGCCGGTGGCGCTCCTCCTGGCCGCGGCGAGCACGGCTGCGGGGGCGGATGAGCTGCGTCCTTACCAGGCGAGCTACCGGGGCATCTGGAGCGGCATGACCGTCGCAGTCTCACACCTCAAGCTCGAGCAAGCCGGCGACCGATGGATATACAGCTCGAGCAGCTCACCGCGCGGCATCGGCCGCCTGGCTTCGGGAATCTTCCCGCCCCGTCAGGTCAGCATCGTGCGCCTGACCGCCTCGGGAGTGCAGCCCTTGAGCTACGAATCCAGCGGGGGCGAGAGCGCCAAGTCCGTCGAGCTGACCTACGACTGGAAGAGCGGCCGGGTCACGGGCTCGTACGAGGGGGCGCCGGTCGATGAGCCGCTGGCCGCCGACGTACAGGACGATGGCTCGGTGCAGATCGCGTTGATGGTGGAGCTCATGGCCGGCCACACCCGCAGCCGCTTCCGCATCGTCGACCGCACCGGCACCCGGCAATACGAGTTCTCGCGCGACGGCGAGGCCACCCTGCAGACGCCCATGGGGAAAGTGCCGACCGTGATCTTCCTCTCGCAGAAGGCACACTCACCGCGCATCACGCGCTTCTGGTGCGCGCCCGACCGCGGTTACATCCCGATGAAGGTCGAGCAGACCAAGGGCGATGAGGTGCAGTGGACCCTGGAGATCGAGAGTCTGACGCGCGAGTGAGGCCGGGCGCGCGAGCGCGGCTGCTAAGGCGGCGACGGCCTGAATTGCTTCGCGAGCTTCAGGTCCTGTCCCTGATAGTGCGAGCCGATTTCGCGGCCATAGAGCGCCTGAGGTCTTTCGGCCATCCGCTCGTAACGCAGCCACCCCACCCGCTGCCCGTCCTCCAGAACGAACGGTACCTCGTGCGAGCGCACCTCCAGTACGCCTCGACTGCTTCCCGCCTTCCTGGTGAGGGAATCCCAGCCGAAACCGGGATCGAAGAACCCCGCGTAATGAACGCGGAATTCGCCGGCACGCGTGTCGTAGGGAAGCATCTCGGCCGCAAAATCCGGCGGCACCGCAATCGGCTCCTTGGTCATCAGGATGTAGAACTCGTCGGGATCGAGAACCAGCGAGGGCTTGCGATGAAAGCGGATCGGCTCCCAGAAATCGAGCGGGTCGTAGTCGCGCCGGTCGAGGTCGATACGCTTGGTATGCTTTTTCGCGCGCCAGCCGATCAGACAGCCGTCGACGCCTGTCCCAACCAGGTCGATGGAGAAGGGCAGGTATCCCGTGCGGTCGACGATCTCGGCGGTGGAGATCTGTCCTTCGCTCAGCAGTTGTTTCCAGTCCATCGCCGTGATCGGCCGTGGCGCCTCCCCACGTGTCCGGCGGAATCGCAGCTGGTTGAGGCGCGTCCCGGTCCTCACGACGACGCTGAAGCTGCGCGGCGCGATCTCCAGGTACAGTTGCCCCTCGTACCCCTCCTCGACCTGATCGAACAAGGTCGCCTCATCGGCAATGAGGCGCGTGAGGATGTCGAGGCGCCCGGTTGAGCTCTTGGGGTTGGCAAACGCGGCCACCTCGCTCCTGAGCCTGATCGACTCGAGCAATGGCACCACGTACAGCCGTCCGCGCTCGAGAACGGCTCCCTTTCTCAGGTCCATGCCGAAGCTCTGAAAGTCGGCATCGAGCTCGGCCATCTTGTCGAGCACTTTCACGCCCTTGCCGGGCAGGAAGCTCGCATCCACCGGATACGCGTAATCTCCCAGCCTCAGGTCGATGCTGGCCGGTTGTACCTGATCCGGGAGAATGTCCGACAGGATCCCGACGGGGGCAATCTCCCCGTTCGCGACCATGCCGCTGATCTTCTGGCAGGGGAGGATCCCCGTGTACACCGACGAACGGGTTGGCGTCTCCAGCATCGGCGCTATTCGATGACGATCTTGGGAAAGACGCTGCTGCGATCGCGCGCACGGATCGCCAGCGCACCGGCGGTACGGCGCGCCATCTCGAAGTAACCGCGGGCGCGCGCCGAAGCGGGCGCAGCGACGACGCTTGGCCGTCCGCCGTCAGCCTCCTCGCGGATGTGAGCGTCCAGCGGCAACTCCCCGAGAAGCTTCACGCCGTACTGCTGCGCCATGCGCTCGCCTCCCCCGGCGCCAAAAATGTGCTCGGTGTGCCCGCAGTTACTGCAGATGTGCACGCTCATGTTCTCCACCACGCCGAGCACCGGCACGGCGACCTTCTCGAACATCTTCAGCCCCTTGCGCGCATCGGCCAGTGCGATGTCCTGAGGCGTGGTGACGATCACCGCGCCCGCGACCGGCACGCGCTGGGCCAGTGTCAGCTGGATGTCACCGGTGCCGGGCGGCATATCCACCACCAGGTAGTCGAGCTCGCCCCAGTCGGTTTCGCTCAGAAGCTGCGTGAGGGCCTGGGTGACCATCGGACCGCGCCACACCATCGGCTGCTCGGCATCGATCAGGAATCCGATCGACATGGCGCTGATGCCGTGCGCCGTAAGCGGCTTGAGCTGCTTGCCATCGGACAGCGGCCTCTGCCCCGCAAGTCCCAGCATGAGGGGCTGGCTGGGACCGTAGATGTCGGCGTCGAGGATCCCGACGCGGGCTCCCTGCGCCGCCCAGGCGAGCGCGAGGTTCACGGCCACCGTCGATTTGCCCACACCCCCCTTGCCGGAGGCCACGGCGACGATGTTCTTGATCTCGCCGAGGGGCTTGAGGGTCCGCTGCACCACGTGTGCCCGAATGTCGGCCGCGAGCTCGATCGCGAGCGGCGCTCGGACTCCGGCCGCCGAAAGCGCCCCGTTGAGGGCCGCCGTCAGCTCCTCCTGGTAGCCGCCGACCGGGTAGCCGAGGACGATCTTCGCGGTGTAGCCACCCGCATCACCCGTCAGCTCGTGCACCGCCCGGGCCGCACCGAGCGTCTCCCCGAGATACGGATCCATGTAGGCGTCGAGCGCTGCGCGCACGGCGGTGTCGGGGGTTTCGGGAGTCATGTCGGGTCCGGCGGGATGTAAGCAGACATTGTAGGGGCTGCCCGGGCGGCGCGCATGCAGTCCGCGTAAAGCGCAGCTCCTTTCCGGGCCGAAGCAGGGGCTGTGGCATAATTACTCATAGCGTCGCTTCAGCTCCCTTTGGTTACATCCGCGCCCCACAAAAGGCCAGAAGGCGGTCACCGCACCGCAGGAGCACGCTGCTGCCCTGGAAAAGCTGAATGAGCTTTTTCACCAACCTGCGGGCCGATCGGCTGATCATGGAGATCCGCTCCTCGACCGATGCGGCGAGCCCGGCCACGCAGAAGGCGGTCGCAAAGCTCAAGGAGGTCGGCCCCGGCGCCATCGAGTCGATCTTTGCCGCGCTACCCGACGCCGACAAGGGCGCCACCATGGCGCTGGTCGAGGTACTCACGGCGCTGGTCAATCAGAAGACCTTCCCGCAGTTCGTCCGCGGCCTGATCGAAGGCAGTCCGCGCGTCATTTCCGGCATCTCCTGGGCGCTCACCAGCAGCCGCGACTATCCGGCGCACCTGCTGCTCGATGCGCTCAACACCCCGGGGGTATCCAAGTCGGCACTGCTCGAGGTCATCGCGTCGCAGAAGTCGCGCTTCACGGTACGTGAGCTCCTCACCGCCGCCTACGTGCAGGAGCCCAACGAGAAGGCCGCGCTGTTCCGCATCATCAGCGAGATCGCCGACCGTGCTTCGGTGCCCGAGCTCGTCGGCCGGCTGCAGGGCAAGGATGCGATCGCGCGCGTACATATCATCAACACCCTGGCACGCTTCAACATGCCGGAGGTGCAGACCGCGCTCAATGGCCTCCTCAAGGACCCCAATAAACTGATCCGCGGCGCGGTGCTCTCGGCGCTGCAGCGCATGGACGGTCCCATCGACGTCGAGCGGGTGTGCGCGATGCTGCGCGACCCGGAAATCGACGTCCTGAACCGCGCCGTCGACGTCGTGATCAAGGCCAACCACCCCGACACCATCCGCCATCTGATCGCGGTGCTGAAGGACGAGAACGAGAACGCGCGGCGGGCCGCCGTCGAGGTGCTCAACGAAGTCGGCGATGCCAAATCGGTCAAGTACCTGCTGGAGGCGCTCAAGGACAGCGACTGGTGGGTGCGCAGCCGCGCCGCCGACGCCTTGGGCAAGATCGGCGGCCCGAAAGTCATCGACGCCGTGCTGCAGCTGGTGCGCGACAAGGACGAGGACATCCGGCGCGCCGCGATCGAGATCCTCAACCAGACCAAGGACGAGCGCGCCATCGACTCCCTCATCCAGGCGACGCGCGACAGCGACTGGTGGGTGAGCGAGCGCGCGGTAGACGCACTCGCCGAAATCGGCAGCAAGCGCGCCGTGCCACGCCTCATGGAGATGCTCCATACCGGCAGTCACGGCAAGGCAACGCCCATCGTGGTGCGCGCCCTCGGCAAGCTCGGTGATGCGAAGCTCGTCGATGAGCTCCTGCCGCTGGTGGCGCGGCCGGAGCGCGAGATCCGCATCGAGGCGATCCAGGCGCTTTCCAAGGTGGCGGACGAGTCGCAGGCCGATCACGTGCGCCAGGAGCTGCAGGCGCAGGCCGCCTCTCCCGACCAGACGATCTCACGACTCGCCGCAGCCGCCGTCACTGAGCTCGATAACCGCATCGCCGGCATCGCCACCCTGAGCGCCGGAACCCTGCCCCCGACCATGGCCCCGGCCATGCCGGCGACCCCGGCACAAAGCGGCGTACGTCCACCGCAGGCATCCGCTCCCGAAGCCGCCCGCACCCAGGTGATCTCCGACCAGGCGCGCCGCCAGGCGGAGGCCGCCGCGCGCCTCGACATCCAGACGCTCAAGCCCGGCGACATCATCGAGGGCCGCTACAAGTACATCGACCGCATCGGGCGCGGCGCCTTCGGCACCGTGCTCCTGATGGAGGACACGGTGGTCGATGAGCGGCTCATCCTCAAGTTCCTCAACCCCAACGTCTCGCAGGATGAGGAAGTGATGAAGCGCTTCGTGCACGAGCTGCGCTACTCGCGCAAGATCACGCACAAGAACGTCATCCGCATCTATGACTTCCTCTACATCCAGGGGCTGTACGCCATCTCGATGGAGTACTTCCCCTCGCATACGCTCGGGAGCGAGGTCGTCAACGACAAGCCGGTCGAGCTCAAGCGAGCGGTGCAGTTCGGAATCGACATCTGCACCGGCATGACCGTCGCCCACCAGCAGGGGATCGTGCACCGCGACCTCAAGCCCGCCAACGTGCTCATCAACCAGGAAGGGCTCCTGAAGATCGTGGACTTCGGCGTCGCGGCCGCCCAGCGCGAGGGCGACACGCAGCTCACCAAGACCGGCTACGTCATCGGGTCGCCGAAGTACATGGCGCCCGAGCAGATCCTCGGCAAGAAGGTCGACGAGCGGGCCGACATCTATGCGCTCGGCGTCATGCTCTACGAGATGGTGACGGGAGTGCCGCCCTACTCCCGCGGCGACCACATGTCGGTCATGTACCAGCACGTGCAGGGCAAGGCCCGCAACCCCAAGGACCTCAATCCAAACCTCCCCCCGGGGTTTGCGGAGCTGGTGATGAAGAGCATGGCGGTCGATAAGACCAAGCGCTTCCAGACGATGGAAGAGCTGAAGACGGCCCTGCAGCATTTCCTTTGATCAAGGGCGCAGATCGCCCGCGGTGAATTGCCCAGGGCCACCGTGCCTGGCAGCCGGCCCCCCGGCGTGGGGGCGAGCACCGATGGACAAAGTTCGTGCGTTACGTCAAATTTCCGGCTACAAGCTGTTGATCCTGCAGCCCGCTACCGGCTAAACAGGACAGCCAAATCCTCCGGGGGAGCGACCGCTTGGCGCGTATAGATGCCTTCCTCAAGCTCGGCACGCAGCAGGGGTGCTCCGACGTGCACCTTGCAGTCGGCGTGCCGCCGATGCTGCGCATGCACGGCGACCTGCTGCCGATCAAGTTCCGCGACCTGCGCCCCGGGGAGCTCGAGGGCTACATCGCTGAAATTCTCACCACCTCGCAGAACGAGCACTTCGCCAAGGGCAATGACCTCGACTTCAGCTACGTATCGGCCGAGGGCGGGCGCTTCCGCGTGAACGTCTTCCGCAAGGACACGGGCGTCGGGGCGACCTTCCGGGCAATCCCCTCGACCGTGCCGACGCTCGAGAGCCTGCAGCTGCCCGCCATCGTGACCAAGCTGTGCGACTTCCATCAGGGCATGGTGCTGGTCACCGGATCCACCGGCACCGGCAAGTCGACGACGCTCGCCGCGATGATCAATCACCTGAACACCACGCGAAAGCTCAACATCATCAGCCTCGAGGACCCGATCGAGTTCGTGCACCAGAGCAAGCAGAGCCAGGTCATTCAGCGCGAGCTCGGCACCCACATCCCAAGTTTCGCCGAGGGCGTGCGCGCGGCGATGCGCGAGGATCCGGATGTGATCCTGGTGGGCGAGCTGCGCGATGCCGAGACCATCCGTATGGCGATGACCGCGGCCGAGACCGGGCACCTGGTGCTGGGCACCCTGCATACCACCGGGGCGGTCAAGACCATCGATCGCATCATCGACGCGCTCCCGGTGGAGGAGCGTGAGCAGACCAAGAGCTTCCTCGCCCAGAGCCTGCTCGCGGTGGTGACGCAGGTGCTGGTCAAGACCGCCGAGGGGCACGGACGTCGCGCGGTCTGCGAGATCCTGATCATGACCAAGGCGATCGCCAAGCTCATCCAGACCGAGCAGACGCATCAGGTCCCGAGCCAGCTGCAGATGGGACGCGACCTCGGCATGCAGCTGCTCGACCAGGCGCTGCTCGCCGCCATCAACGCACGTACCATCGACCCCGACGACGCCTACAACTATGCGGCCGAGAAACGCAACTTCCAGAAGTTCGTCACCGACACCTCCATGCTGCCGAAGATGGACAGCGCTCCGCCCGTGACCTCCGGCTCGGCCGCCTGACGGAGCTCACGTGGCACAGATCGATCCCTATCTCAGCGAGATCCTCGAAAAGCGCGGCTCGGACCTGCATTTCATCGCCGGCGACCCGCCGCGCATCCGCGTCTACGGGGATCTCACGCCGCTCAGAGCCGACAAGCTCAGCGCCGACTACGTAAAAACAGCGCTCTACGAGATCATGCCCAAGAGCGCGGTCGACCGCTTCGAGAAAAAGGACGGCGCCGACTTCGCCTACACCCTCGAGACCAAGGGCCGCTTTCGCGTCAATGTCATGCGACAGCTCAACGGCATGGGGGGCGTATTTCGGGCGATTCCATCCAAGGCCCTGACGCTCGATGAGCTGAAGCTCCCGGAAGCGGTGCGTCAGCTGTGTCGCGCCAACAGCGGGCTGATCCTGGTCACCGGCAAGACGGGATCCGGCAAGTCGACGACGCTCGCCGCCATGATCGATGACATCAATCGCCGGGTGAACGGCCACATCCTCACCGTCGAAGACCCGATCGAGTTCGTGCACGAGAGGAAGAACTGCCTCATCAGCCAGCGCGAGATCGGCGTGCACAGCCCGAGCTTCGCGGCGGCGGTGCATTCGGCCCTGCGCGAGGATCCGGATGTGGTGCTGGTGGGTGAGTTGCGCGACCTCGAGACCATGAGCATTGCGGTCACCGCGGCGGAGATGGGCATTCTCGTCATGGGAACGCTGCACACCAATGGCGCCGCAGCCACCGTCGATCGCATGGTCAACGTGTTCCCCTCCGACAAGCAGTCGCACGTGCGCACCATGCTCTCGACCTCGCTGCGCGGCGTGCTCTCGCAGCAGCTGCTGCAACGCGCCGACAAGCAGGGTCGCGTGGCGGCGCTCGAGATCCTCGTCAACACGCCGGCCGCCGCCAACCTCATCCGCCAGGGCAAGCTCGACCAGCTCGAGAACACCATGCAGGCCGGCGGCCAGTTCGGCATGCGCACCATGGACTCGGCGATCCAACTGCTGCTCGACTCGCGGCAGATCTCGGGCAAAGAGGCCTACAAGAAGGCATTCAACAAGGCGCGGTTCGAGGAGTTCAGGGAAGCCGGCTGAGCTGAGCGCGCAGGCGCCGGACATCACCCGCTGCTGCGCGTCAGACGGTCTTCACGAGTAGACTCAAACCCCATGGCGGGACGGCGCAGGAAAGAGTCAGCGAAAGTGAAGCCGCCGCCGCCGAGCTCGTCTCCCGGCACCCTGGTAACCGGCGGGATGAGACAGCCATACGTGCGTGAGCCGACCGCCGACTTCTATGAGAGCTCATCCCTCGCCCTGTTGGGGCCGAAGTGGGACCAATTACTCGCCGAAGCCCGCTCACTGTCATCCGCCGGGCAGCACGCTATTGCCATCATCATCGCAGCCGCTGCCGGAGAATGGGCCACCGAATTTGTGCTCGAGAGACTGATGGATACGGTGAAGGACCCCAGTAAGAACGTCCGTGCCCTCGTAGACATGTCAGAGAGATTGCTGGTCACCTGGTCCTTTGAGGGAGACCGCGTGCGGGACGCCTTCCATGACCTGACGGGTGAAAGTCCCGATCGCCAGTCATGGTGGGAAGACTGGATGTGGAGCCGCCGGCGGCGCCACGACATAGCGCATCGGGGCGTGTTGACGGCAAATGCAGCCGTCGCGAAAAAATGCATCGATGTGGCAACGCTGCACATTGCGTATCTGACGGAAGTCGTAAACAAACGGGCCCCGTAGGCGCGCCGCCTGGCGGCACTGCTCAGTTGCGACCCCGCAACCGCCGCAGCAGCCGGCGATCGTGTTTGTCCGGGCGCTCGTCGGGTCTGGGCGTGAGGCCGGCCGCCACTCTCATGCGAGCAGCGAAAACCTCACGACGCTCTTTGCTCGCGGGCGTTTCGTCGTAACACCGTGCCGCGTCGCTCGCCGGCCCGCGCCGCAGCGGTACCGCGGCTACCACGCATTCAAACACAACGGCGCTGCGCGTAAAGGTTACGGTGTCGCCGGGTTTGACCGCGTGCGAGGGCTTCACACGCCCGCCGTTGAGGTGGACTCTTCCGCCTCCGACCGCATCGGCCGCAGAAGAACGGGACCTGAACAATCGGACTCCGAACAGCCAGCGGTCGATGCGCATGGCGCCCGGCCCTGTCTCGTCACGTACAGTCATGGCCAACCGAGTGTAATTGATGATCCGCCAGGGGGCCGACCACTGGAAGCAGCTACGCCCGGCTGGCACATCGGCTCAAGCCATACGCGCCCAGCGAACGAGCGTCGCGAGATCGGGCGGCTTGCCCTGCATGAGAAGGCCGATCCTCAAAACCTTGGCTGCGAACCACACCGCGGCTGCCGCCGCTGCGAGTCCCGCCGCGACGCTGAGACACACCTGCCAAACCGGCGGCGGTGTTCCCGAAGCGAGCCGCGCCAGCATCGCAAAGCTGTTCGCCGGCGGAATGAAACTGAGCGCGACGCTGAGCGGCGCGTTCGGCGCATTGCCGATGAACTGCGTCAGCACGTAGGGAATCACGATCAACAGCATGACGGGCGCCATCATCGACTGCGCATCCGCGATCTGGCTGACCGCGCCGCCGATCGCCAGCATCAGGCCGCCATACACCAGATAGGCGAGCAGATAGAACAGCACCAGATAGAAGACCAGCAGGGGATCGAGCGCGCTCAGCATTGAAAATTGCGAGAGCGCGAGCACGCCGAGCCCGACGTACATGGTCAGGATCAGGAGTCCGACCCCGAGCTGCGCCAGGAGCTTCCCGGCCATGAGCTCGAGCGGCGACACCGCGGCGAGCAATACCTCGACGACGCGGCTCGACTTCTCCTCGATGGTCGAGGTCATGAGGAGCTGGCCGGCCGTGAATACGCCGATGAACAGCAGCAGCCCGCTGATGAAGGGCAGCATCCGGCTGAGGCCGCGCCGCGCGGACTGCTCGCCGCTCGCGCCCACGACCACGGCTTGCGGTCGTGCGACCCGCATCGTCGCGGTCACCGTACCCTCATCGATCCCACTTGAGCGCAATCGGGTCGTGACCAGGGCGCGGCGCACCCCCTCGTGAATCACGCCCTCGGTGCCATCGTCGAGGCTGCGCGAGACGTAGAGGTCATAACCGCCGAACTCGCGTTCCCCGGGTGCGCGAACCACCGCATCCGTGTGGATGACGATGAAGGCCAGATGAGGCGGCTCCGCCTTCGGCGGCTGGATGAGCCACGCCTTCGCCTGCCCTGGATCGGCGCCGCCCGTACGCTCGATGACGGTGAGGATTGGCGGCGGGCCGCTTTGGCCGAAACCTGCCGGCGGCCCTCCGGCATTGATCCGCGGTGCGGCGGACGCCGCGAGCCTCTCGGGGCTGAGTGCGGCGCGCAGCTCCGCGAGCACCTTGCCGCTGGCATCGATCACGGCGACCTCGCCGTGAATCGGCGGGCCGTGCGCGCGTGCGAACCGCGGGATCAGCACCGCAAGGACGAGGAGCAGTAACGGCATCACCAGAAGGCCAAGGAGAAAGCCCCGGCTGGTGACCGTGGCGAGGAAGTCGCGCTGCGCAACCATCAGCACGCGGTTGCTCAAGGGACGGCCCCCTCGGTACCGAGCCCCTGAAGATGAGTACGCAGGGCGAGGTTGGACTCATCCGTGCTGATGCGGCCGGTGACCAGGCGGATGAATACGTCCTCGAGCCGAACCCGCGCCAGCTCGATACGCGCCGGAGGGATGAGCGCCGCGATCGCGCAAACGGCGCTCCCGGGATCGGTTCCCTCCGCCAGACGAATCTCCAGGGCCTCGTCCGCCGCCGGCCGCACAGACTCGACACCCGCCACCGTGCGCAGCACCGCCAGATCCGTGCCCGGGTCGAGCGGCTCGAGCCGGATCGTGCGCAGGTCGTATCGCCGTCGCAGTCCCGCGATGGGCTCATCGAGAACCTTGCGCCCCTTGTGGATCATCACGATGTGCTGGCACAACTCCTCGGCATGCGCCATCACGTGCGTGGAGAACAGGATCGTGGCGCCACGCCGCTGCTCCTCGGCGATGAGCTCCTTCAGCAGCTGCACGCTCAAGGGATCGAGCCCGCCAAAGGGCTCATCCAGAATCAGCAGCTCCGGCTCATTGATGATCGCGGCGACGAACTGCACCCGCTGCAGCATCCCCTTGGAGAGCTCCTCGCACTTTTTCGAGGCGGCCTCGGCCAGCCCCAGCCGTGCCAGCAGCCGTCCGGCCCGCGCGGCAACCGCCGCGCGCGCACCGCCTTTGAGACGCCCGATGTAGGAAAGGAATTCATCGGCCCGCATCTTGCGGTAGACGCCGCGCTCCTCGGGGAGGTAGCCGATGCGATCCTTGGCTTCGAGCGCCGAAGCCCTGCCGAGCACCCGCAGGCTGCCGCGATCGGGGAACAGGATCGACATGATCATCCGGATCGCGGTGGTCTTACCGGCACCGCTCGGCCCGATCAATCCGTAGGTCGTCCCGCGCGGCATCACCAGATTGAGGTCATCGACGCCCAGGGTGCTTCCGAAGGTTTTCGTCACGCCGCAGATCTCGAGCGCCGCCTCCACTCCGGTCCCCCTTCCGCAAAGCCCTGAATCACCGCAGCTGCGCATCGTAGCGTGTCGGGTCACTTCACGCTCGGGACGCCCTCCTCAGGCTGTAAACTAGCGCCGATGACCCGTCGCATCTTCGTCACCACGGCGCTTCCCTACGCCAACGGCCCGTTCCACATCGGGCACATCATGGAGTACATCCAGGCCGACATCTGGGTGCGCTTCCAGCGAATGCAGGGACATCAGCTGCATTTCGTGTGCGCTGACGATGCGCATGGCGCGCCGATCATGCTGAAGGCGGAGGCGGAAGGGGTCACGCCGCAGCAACTGGTGGCGCGCATCGCCGCCGACCGCCCGCGCTACCTCGAAGGCTTTCACCTGAGCTTCGATCACTGGTACTCGACCGACTCGCCGGAGAACACCCGCCTGTCGCAGGACATTTACCTGCGCCTGCGGGCGGCGGGCCTCATATACAAGAGGGACGTCGAGCAGTTCTATGACCCGGTGAAGGGCATGTTCCTCGCCGACCGCTACGTCAAGGGCGAGTGCCCGAACTGCCACGCCCGGGACCAGTACGCGGATGCCTGCGAGGTCTGCAGCATCGTCAACGGCCCCGCCGACCTCCTCAACCCCTACTCGACGCTGACCGGTGCCACGCCGGTGCTGAAAACCTCCGAGCATCTGTTCCTGCGCATCTCGGACCCGAAGTGTGTCGAGTTCCTGCGCGGCTGGCTCGGCACGCCGGGGCGCCTGCAGCCACAGGTCGTCAACAAGGCGAGCGAATGGCTCGAGGGGCGGGGCGATGAGCCGCTCGCCGACTGGGACATCTCGCGCGATGCCCCCTATTTCGGCATTCCGATCCCCGACATGCCCGGGAAGTACTTCTACGTGTGGCTGGATGCACCGATCGGTTACCTCGCATCCCTCGAGAGCTACTTCGAGAGCGGCAAGGCCGCTGCCCATGGCGAGCCGCGCCGCTTCGCGGACTTTCTCGCGGCGCGCGACACCGAGCAGATCCACTTCATCGGCAAGGACATCATCTACTTCCACACGCTCTTCTGGCCGGCGATGCTCAAGTTCGCCGGCGCGCCCTACAAGGTGCCGGACCACGTCTACGTTCACGGCTTCATCACCGTATCGGGCGAGAAGATGTCGAAGTCGCGCGGCACGGGCATCAGCCCGCTGCGCTACCTCGAGGTCGGCATGAACGCCGAGTGGCTGCGTTACTACATCGCCGCCAAGCTCAACGCCAGCGTCGAGGATCTCGACTTCAATCCGGACGACTTCCTGGCGCGCGTCAACAGCGACCTGGTCGGCAAGTACGTCAACATCGCAAGCCGCGCGGCGAGTTTTGTCGTCCGATACTTCGGCGGCGAGTTGCGCTATAGCGATGATCGGGCCACGCTGAGCCAGACTGCCAATGCCACGGTCGCGGCCGTGCGCGATGCATACGAGAACCGGGAATTCGGTAAGGCCATGCGCGAATGCATGGCCTTCGCCGATTGGATCAATCAATACTTCGACGCTGCCAAGCCATGGCTGCTCGCGAAGGACCCTGCACAGGCTGTGTACCTGCAGGACGTCTGCTCCCGATGCCTGTACGGCTTCAAGGTGCTCTCAGTGTTGCTCGCACCTGTTCTCCCGGCCCTTGCCTCACGCGTGGCCCGAGACCTGTTCGGGCTGGACCGGGATTTCACCTGGAGCGATGCGGCCGCGCTCCCCGAGCGTATCAATGCGTACCACCACCTGATGAAGCGCGTCGAGCCCAAGCAGCTCGATGCGCTCTTTGAGATTCCACCCACTAACGCGACTACGGGGCCAGTCATGCAAAACCCTGGCGCGCCGCCTCCGGCCGCTCCTGCGAATGCCGCTTCTGCGAGCTCCGCTCCCGCGGGAGCGCCGAGCTCGATCTCCATCGACGAGTTCAAGCGCATCGATCTGCGGGTCGCGCGCATCGTGAGCGCCGAGACGGTGCCGGGCGCTGACAAGCTCCTGAAGCTCACCCTCGATCTCGGCACTGAGCAGCGCACCGTGTTTGCCGGCATCAAGTCGGCCTATGAC
>DATGJR010000069.1:0-17870 GCA_035295065.1 Steroidobacteraceae bacterium | reverse complement strand
ACTGGCGCTTGCGGGGGGCGATGCGCTCGAGGTGTGCATCGACGCGCTGCGCCCGGGAGGCCGCGTGGCGTTTCCGAGCGGAGTGCGGCCCGTGCCCAAGGCGCGCGAGGGACTGCCCATCGTGAAGTACGACGCGCTCACGGGGCCTGCGGAGTACGAGCGGCTGAACCAGGCGATCGTGGCTGCGAAGCTCTCGGTGCCGATCGCGGCCGAGTTTCCCCTCGAGGACGCGGGCAAGGCGCAGGAGCGGATGGCCGCCGGGCACGTGCTCGGCAAGATCGTCCTGCGGATAAGCCCTGCGGCTCGCTAGGTCTGCGGCGGCGCGCCGCCCTCGGAGCGGCGCCGCGTGACGAAGGCCTCGAGCGCCTCGCTCACCGCCGGATCCATCGCGGGCGGCTGAAAAGCGGCGAGTGTGTTCTGCCACACCTTGCTGGCGCGTTGGGTCGCCGTCTTCGCCCCGTCGTCATACCACTGCCCGTAGTTGCGCCAGTCGGAGACCAGCGGGGTGTAGAAGGCGTCGCGGTAGCGCTGCATGGTGTGCGGCGTGGAGAAAAAGTGCCCGCCCGGCCCCACCTCCGCAACCGCGTCGGTGCCGATTTCGTCACTCGAGACGGGTACGGTCTGAAAGAGCTCGGCGAACATCTGCAGCATCTCGACGTCGAGGATGAACTTCTCGTAGGAGGCGGTGAGTCCACCCTCGAGCCAGCCGGCGGCATGCAGCACGAAATGACAGCCGCCCAGGAGTGCACCCCAAAGGCTCATCTGCGACTCGTAGGCCGCCTGCGCGTCCGGAGCGTTGCCGGCGGTCGCGCTCGAGCAGCGCCACGGCACGCCGATGCGGCGCGCGAGCTGCCCCGCACCGAACGCCGCCTTGGCGTACTCGGGCGTGCCGAAGGCGGGCGAGCCTGACTTCATGTCGACGTTGGAAGTGAAGCTGCCGTACATCACCGGTGCGCCGGCCCGCGCGATCTGGTTGAGCGTGATGCCGAAGAGCGCCTCCGCGTGAGCCAGCGTCAGGGCGCCGGCGATCGTGATCGGTGCCATGGCGCCGGCGAGCGTGAACGGCGTGACGATCATCAGCTGTCCGTTGAGCGCGAATTCGATGATGCCGTCGGTCATCGGCAGGTCGAGCTGGAGCGGCGAGTTGGTGTTGCAGATGCTGTAGCAGCGCGGCTCGCGGCGGAATGTATCCGCATCGATCCCGTGCGCGATGCGGATCATCGCGAAGCAGTCGCTGAGCTGCCCCACGCCGCGGGAATAGATGTTGAGCGGCTTGTCACCGAGGGTGAGCTGCGCCAGCGTCGTGTCGAGGTGCCGCTCGTGCACCGGCGCATCGCCCGGCTCGGTCATCTGGCCGAGCACGTGAATGACGTCGAACGCCTGGGCCAGCCGCGTGAGCTCGCGGTAGTCGGCGAGTGTGCCGGAGCGCTTGCCGCGCTCGAGATCACTGGCGCTCGGCGGACCTGCAACCGGCGCGAATATGACGTGACGGCCACCGACCCGGCAGGTGCGCTCGGGGTTGCGCGCCACGAGGTTGACCTCGCGGGGGACCGTAGTGAGCGCCGCAGCCACCATGCCCGGGTCGAGACGCACCATCTGCGTCGCCTCGTCCACCTGGGCTCCCGCCGCCGCGAGCAGCGTGCGGCCGCGTGGCGAAAGCACCCGCATACCCTGCCTCTCGAGAATCCCAAGCGCCGCCAGGTGGATGCTCTCGACCTGGTCGTCCGAGAAGATCCGCACCGGCTCGAACGGATTGACGAGGTGGCGATAGCGGTTGGAGCGCGGCGGATGTGCGCCGGCCGCTGCGCGCGCCGATGCAGGCCTGCGGGACGTCATGCGGGTCCACCTCCTCTGGCAATCCACTCGTTGACGAGCTGTTCGAGGAGCGTGAGCGGCACGCCCCCATTTTCCAGTACCACCGCGTGGAAGTCCTTGAGAGTGAATTTCGCTCCGAGCGCGGCCCTGGCCCGCGCGCGCAGCTCCAGTATCTTGAGCTGGCCGACCTTGTAGGCGCAGGCCTGCCCGGGCATCGCCATATAGCGCTCGACCTCGGATGCCACCTCCGCCTCGCCCATGCCGGTGGTGGCGACCATGTAGGAGATCGCCTGGTCGCGCGACCAGCCCTGGGCGTGAATGCCGGTGTCGACCACGAGACGTGCGGCCCGCAGCAACTCCGCCTGCAGCCGTCCGAGGTTGCCCCACGGATCGTCCTTGTACATGCCGATCTCCGCCGCCAGCTGCTCCGAATAAAGGGCCCAGCCTTCCGCGTACGCGCTGTAGAGCGTCTGTTGGCGGATCAGTGGCAGGTCCTTCAGTCCGAGCGCCGTCGAGATCTGCAGGTGGTGACCGGGAATGCCTTCATGGTAGGCGAGCGTGTTCATCTTCCACGTCGCGACCTCGTTCATGTCCCGGAGGTTTGCGAAGAAAATGCCGGGCCGCGAGCCGTCCATCGCCGCCTGCTGGTAATAGGCCCCCGAGGTGCCTTTCTCCTGGGACTGCGGTACGCGCTCGACGATGAGCCGCTTGGCGGGAAGGGTGCGGAAATACTCCGGCATCTTCACCGCCACCTCATCGAGGAGTTTCTGGTAACGGATGAGCGCCTGGCGACGGCCCTCATCATCGTTGCTGAGCAGGAAGCGCGGATCCTTTGCCAGCGCCGCCATGCGCTCGCCCACGGTGCCCGCGGCCATGCCTTCGGTCCTGAGGAGCCCATCCATCTCGGCGGTGACGCGCTCGACCTCGGAAAGACCCAGCGCATGCACCTGCTCGGGAGTGTAGTCCGTGGTGGTGCTCATCTTGAGCGCTTCCCGGTAGTAGGCAGCGCCGTCGGGCAGCCGTCCGACCCCCGCGCCCTGCGCGGCGGCGGCGGGTCTGAGCGCGACGAGGGCGGCGCTCATGCGGGCATAGGCGGGGTAGACCGCGTCGCGCACCGCCTCGGACGCCTCGTCCCCGAGCTGCTGCCTGCGTGCGGCGGCGAGCGAGGGGAGCTTGCCCATGCGCTCGATGAAGCTGGTGACCAGCGCGTTGTGCGCCGCATCCGCGCTCACCGTATCGCGGATGACGAGGAGTGAGCGCTCGAGGAGCGCCGCGGGCAGCACCACGCCCTGGTGCGCCTGCCACTCGAGAGCGGCCGTGACCTGGTCGAGCTTTGCGCCCATCGCATCGAGGCGCTTCACGTAGTTGCGCGCCGTGCGGTCGTTGCTGACGATGGCCGTCGTCTCCATGAAGCTCGGCAGCTGGACCTCGACGCCGAACATGGGGCTCACCGGGTAGAGCTCCTCTCCCGGCAGCCATGTGAAGCGCCGGAATGCGAGCCCCGACTCGTATTGATCGACCAGGATGTCGTAGGTGATCTGGTCCTGGCGGCTCAAAGCGGCGCGGTCGAACTGGCGCACCTCTTTCAGGAAGCTCGCGAGCTGCGCGTAACCCGCATCGCGCTGGATCAGCGTATAGGGCGCGAGCTTGTCGGAATGGTGATCGAAGATGGATCCGTCGATGATGCCCACCGCGGTGAAGACTTCCGGGTTCCTCATCAGGAACTCGAGCGCCTGGCGGTTGGCGAGCATGTTGATCGTGAAGGGCTTGCCCCACACGGTGCGCCAGGACGCATAGGCGAGAGCTGCGACCAGGACCAGGGCGGTCCAGCCGGCAATCCGCCATGCCTTCTTCATGATGTGTCGGGCCTTTCGCTCCGCGCAGTGCGGATCGCAGCGGCAATAGAGCCCAAGCCTGAGGCGCAGGTCAAGCAGAGTATAGTGATAGGCCTATGTCTTCCGTCGCTAGCGTGACCGAGATCCGCCGCCATTTCCCGGCGCTCACGCGCATTCACAACGGCTTTCCCGTGGCCTATTTCGACGGGCCGGGAGGCACGCAGGTACCGCGCGCGGTCGCCGACGCCGTGAATGACTACCTCTTGAGCCACAACGCCAACACCCACTGGGAATTTCCCTCGAGCCGGGAGACGGATCTGGCACTGTCCGGGGCGCGCGCCGCGCTGGCCGATTTTCTCGGCGGGGCTGCCGGGGAGATCGTGTTCGGCGCCAACATGACGACGCTCACGTTTCACCTGGGCCGTGCCCTCGGCCGCCGCTGGAAGCCCGGCGACACCGTGGTGGTGACCGAGCTCGATCACCATGCCAACTCCGACCCCTGGCGTCAGCTGGCACGCGAGCGGGGTCTCGAGGTGCGCACCATCCGCATGCGACGCGAGGACGGCCGGCTCGACCCCGAGGATGCGGCCGCCAAGCTCACCGCGGGAGTCAGGCTCCTCGCGCTCGGCGCCGCTTCCAATGCCCTCGGCACCATCAACGACGTCGCGGCACTCACGGCGCAGGCGCACGCCGTCGGCGCGCAGGTCTTCATCGACGGCGTGCACTACGCAAGTCATCAGCTGCCGGATGTGCGCGCCTGGAACTGCGACTATTTCGTCTGCTCGGCCTACAAGTTCTATGGCCCGCACGTCGGCGTGCTCTGGGGGCGGCGCGAGTTGCTCGCGGGGCTCGATGTGCCGAAGCTCGCCCCCGCCTCCAATGAGGCTCCCGAGCTCCTCGAGACCGGGACCCTGAATCACGAGGGTATCGTCGGTGCGGGCGCCGCCGTTGATTTTCTCGCGGGCCTCGCCGCTGCGGGCGCCTCACGCCGCGAGCGTCTCAGCTCCGCCACCCACGTCCTGCACGAGCGGGGTGCCGGGCTCCTCGGCGAGCTTTGGAATGGACTGCGGGAAATTCCCGGGGTCGAGCTCTACGGGCCGCCGCCGGGGAGCGCACGCACCGCCACCCTTTCTTTCAGCGTGCGCGGGCACGACAGCACCGCGGTCGCCCGCTCGCTGAGCGAACGCGGCGTGTTCGTGTCGAACGGGGACTTTTATGCGACTACCGCGGTGCGCATTCTCGGCCACGAGCGCGACGGCCTGGTGCGCGCGGGCTGCGCCGCCTATACGACGAGCGAGGAAGTCGGGCGGCTGGTCGAGGGCGTCCGGCGGCTCATGAAATGAGCGCAGAAACGCGCGGGCCCGGCACTACCCGGGCCCGCGCGTAAGTCCCCTGGCGGAGATGCTTATCGGTGGCCCTTGTTGGCGGCCTCGGCGGCCATCTTCAGCTCGTTATTGACCTGATCGAGCAGCTCTTTGGCTTTCGCGGCGTGGCCGTCCATGTCCCACTCGTTCGCTTTCTGCGCGGCATTGATTCTCTCCCACGCATCGCGCGAGAGGCGCTGGGCAGCGGCCAGGTTTGGATGCCTCCTGCCGATGTCCTCGACCGGGGGTGCAGCGAGCGCGGTTCCCACCAGCAGCAAGACGGTGGAGCACAGGATCAATTTGCCTCTCATGGCGACTCCCTAAGTGATGGTTGGGCTTGAGCGACGCGCCGGCCTTCAGCCGGGCGCGCGCAGTGTCGTCCCGGCAAAGGGGGAATTGCAAGCCGCGAGCGGGCCGCCTCATGCCCGCCGGGCCGTTCTGGGCGCACGGTCACAATGCACAGCTCAAGCCTCCCGGCCGGCGGGCCGGCCGTGATACCTTCGGTACTTGTATACCTTTGTATATAAGGAGTGAGGAAGCGGATGCCGAGCAGAGTTCCGCAGGGCCAGCAACGCGGATGGATCATCGCGATCGGTGGCGCCGAGAATAAGGAGAACGACCGGCGCATCCTCGAGCGCTTTGTAAAGGCCGCGGGGGGGGATGGTGCGGATATCGTGGTGATACCGACCGCGAGCCGCATGCACGAGACCGGCTCGCGCTACGAGAGACTCTTCAGCGAGCTCGGCTCCGCACGCGTGTCGTCCATGGACTTTGACACCCGCCGCGACTGCCATGAGTCGGGTCGGCTCACCCGCCTCGAGCAGGCGAGCGGCATCTTCTTCACCGGCGGCAATCAGCTGCGCCTGACGACGCTGCTCGGTGGCACCCCGGTCGCCAAGCTCATTCGCGCCGCCAATGCCCGCGGCGTGACCGTCGGTGGCACCAGCGCCGGCGCCAGCATTCTCTCCGAGCACATGATCGCCGCAGGCGATGAGGGCTCGAGCGTGGTCGCGGGGAGCGTGCGGCTCGCCCCGGGTCTGGGCCTGACCAATCGCTTCATCATCGATCAGCATTTCCGCCAGCGCGACCGCCTGGGGAGGCTCCTGACCGCACTGGCCTACAATCCCTTCGCGGTCGGTATCGGACTGGACGAGGATACGGCTGCCCTCATCGCCCCCGACGAGACCGTCGAAGTGGAGGGGAGCGGTGGGGTGACCATCGTGGACGCCTCCGAGGTGAGCTATTCCTCGATCGACAGTGTCGAGGAAGGGCAGCCGGCCTGCGTCCTGGGGTTGAAGGTCCACATCCTGGTTGCCGGAGCCACCTTCAATCTGCATACGCGAGCCGCCCGGGCGGGTGCGTTGAGAAAATCGAAGGAGTGACCCAAACTCGAGTGCCGTCTCCGCCTGGTCCGGTTGCCAACAAGTATTACGACTCCGAGCAACACCCATGCGCATCCTCGATCGTTCCGTTTACGTCGGCCCGTCGCTGTATGCACGGTTTCCCGTCATCCGTCTCGAGCTCGATCTCGGTGAGCTCGAGGCCTGGCCCACCGGCCGCCTAGGCGACCCCTTCGTCGAGGCGCTCGCCGCCGCACTCCCGGGTCTCGCCGAGCACGGCTGCTCCTACCGCGAGCCCGGGGGATTCTTCCGCCGCATGCGCGAGGGCGAGGGGACCTGGCTCGGCCACGTGCTCGAGCACGTCGCCATCGAGCTGCAGAACATCGCCGGCGAAGCCGTCACCTTCGGCAAGACCCGCAGCGCCGGTGCCGCGGGGGTCTACACCGTGGTCTACGAGTACGCGCAGCGCGATGAGGGCATTGCGGCCGGGGAGCTGGGGCTGCGCCTGCTCTGCTCACTGCTCCCCGAGGCGATCCGTCCGGCCGACTCCGTGCCTCCCGACTGGAGCTGGCCCGAGGCGCGCGATCAGTTCATCCGCTTCGCGCAGCGCCGGGCGCTCGGCCCCTCGACCCATTCACTGGTGCGCGCCGCGGAGGCGCGCGGTATCCCCTGGCTGCGCCTCAACGAGCAGTCGCTGATCCAGCTCGGCCACGGCAAATACCAGCAGCGCATTCAGGCCACCATCACCGGGCGCACTCCGCACATCGCGGTCGAGCTCGCCTCGGACAAGGAAGAGACCAACAAGATACTCGCAGGTCTTGGTCTCCCGGTTCCCAAACAGGAGCTGGTGCAGAGCGAGACGGCCGCGGTGCGCGCCGCACGCCGCATGGGCTTTCCGGTAGTGACCAAGCCCTACAACGGCAATCACGGACGCGGCATCTCCATCCGCCTCACCACCGATGAGGACGTGGCGCACGGCTTCAGGGTCGCGCGCGAGCACTCGCGCTCGGTGATCGTCGAGACCTTCCTCGAGGGCGAGGATCACCGCCTGCTGGTGGTGAATGGCGAGCTGGTGGCGGCGACCCGCCGCACCCCGGGCCACGTCGTGGGCGATGGTGAGCGCACCGTGGCCGAGCTCATCGAGATCGTGAATCAGGATCCGCGTCGCGGCGTCGGCCACGAGAAAGTGCTGACGCGCCTCGAGCTCGACGCCCAGGCGCAGCAGATGCTCGAGCGCGCCGAGCTCACGGCGCAGTCGGTGCCGGCCCGCGGCCAGGTAGTCTACCTGCGCTCCACCGCCAATCTCTCCACCGGCGGCACCGCCACCGACGTCACCGACGTCATCCACCCCGACAACCGGGAGATGGCCGAGCGCGCCGTACGAGCGGTCGGACTCGATGTCGGCGGAGTCGACTTCCTCTCGAAGAACATCACCGAGAGCTATCGCAAGATCGGCGGCGGCATCTGCGAGGTCAACGCCGCGCCGGGGTTTCGCATGCACGTGGCCCCGAGCGAAGGCACCGCCCGCGACGTCGCGACCCCGGTCATCGAGATGCTGTTCCCGCCGGGCGCCGCCGCGCGCGTGCCGATCGCGGCGATCACCGGGACCAACGGCAAGACCACCACCGCGCGCATGCTGGCGCACATCGCCAAGATGGCCGGCTACACCCCCGGGCTCACCACGACCGACGGCGTCTACATCGACGGGCAGCGCACCGTGGCGGGCGACATGACCGGCCCCGTGTCGGCGCGCATGGTGCTCGCCGATCCCCAGATCGATATCGCGGTGCTGGAGACCGCGCGCGGCGGATTGCTGCGCGCCGGCATGGGCGTCAACGAGGTCAATGTCGGCGCGGTGATCAACGTGCAGCCGGATCACCTGGGGCTCAAGGGCATCGACACCCTCGAGCAGCTCGCCGAGGTCAAGCGCATCGTGATCGAAGTGGCGACCGACTGCGCGGTGCTCAACGCCGATGACCCCCTCGTGATGAAGATGTCCGGCTACACCGAGGCGAAGCACATCTGCTACGTCACCATGAATCCGCAGCACGCCCTGGTGCGCGAGCACATCCGCGCGGGAGCGCGCGCCTGTGCGCTCGAGGCGGGGATCAACGGCCAGATGATCACCCTCTATGACCGCGGCGGCCACATCCCACTCCTCTGGACTCATCTGATCCCGGCGACCCTCGAGGGCCGCGCCATCCACAACGTGCAGAACGCCATGTTCGCGGCGGCCATGGCCTTCTCGCTCGGCATGAAGCTGGATGCGATCCGCCAGGGCCTGCGGACCTTTGACTCGACCTTCTTCCAGGCACCGGGGCGCATGAACGTCTTCAACGAGCACCCCTTCAAGGTGCTGTTCGACTACGGACACAATGCCCACGCCGTCGCCGTGATGGCGGATCTCGCGCAGCGACTCGATGTGCAGGGGCGGCGCATCGTGGTGCTCGCAGGTCCCGGCGACCGGCGCGACGAGGACCTCGTTGCCATCGCGCGCGCTGCCGCCGGCCGCTTCGATCACTACATCTGCCGCCGCGACGACGGACTGCGCGACCGCGCGCCCGAGGAGGTGCCGCGCCTGCAGGCGGCCGCGCTGCGCGAGGCCGGGGTGAGTGATGCGGCCATCTCGATCATTCCCGACGAGCAGGAGGCGATCGAGGCCGCGCTCAGCATGGGCCAGCCCGGAGACCTGCTGCTGATTTTCGCCGATCAGCTCACGCGCTCGTGGAAGCAGATCACCAAGTTCAAGCCGGCGGGAGCTGCGGCTGCCTCGCGCGACCCGGCGCGCGAGCGCGCGGCCTTGGCCGCGGACGCCCGGCGCGACGAAGACGGACACTTCGCCCACCGCTTTGGAGGCGACGGCGCAGGGCGTTCGGGCGAAGCGGGCCCCGCCGCGATGGCCCTCGAAGGTCTCATCCGCGATGAGCGCGGTGTGCGCTTCGCGCCGGAGGCCGACGACTGAGCGCGATGCTGCCGTTCGATGTCTCGCGGCGCCTGATCGGCGCCAACCTGTTCTTCGCCTCCACCGGCGCGGTGCTCGAGACTCAGGGCGTTGAGGTCGATGAGCCGCTGCTCGCCGGCTGGCATGCGCGCGCGGAGCGCGCCCGGGCGCGGCTCGGCTGGCGCATGCCGGCAGTCGTGGCGCGCCGGCATGGCGCGGGCGCCTCGCTGGCACTCGCCGCTCCCTGCGATCAGCTGATGCTGGCGACGGAAGTCAACGAGTGGGCACTGTGCGCCACGTTGAGCGAAGCCGACCCCCCGCGGCGCGCGCAGCTCGAGCAACAGCTGCTCGCCGCGGCACTCGAATCCGCAACCGACCCCGCCGCGGTCCTGCCGCCGGTGCTGGAGGAATCGGCGGCCTTCGCACGCTTCGCGCAGCTCTCCGCCCGCGAGGCTCGTCCCGGCCTCATGTCAGTGCTCGCGGCGGCGGCCGCTCGCGACCTGCCGCATCTTCTCGATGACGAGGTCCTCACTCTGGGCGCTGGAGCGCACGCGCGCGACTTCGGGCTCGCCGAGCTGCCGGCCGCGCCGGCGATTCCCTGGGGCGAGCTCGCCGACATCCCGACGGCGCTGGTCACCGGCTCCAACGGCAAGACCACGACGGTGCGGCTGCTCGCGGCCTGCACGCGCGCGCAGGGCTGGCCGACCGCCTACTGCTGTACGGACGGAGTCTTTCTCGACCGCGAGCTGCTCGCGGGCGGGGACTACTCGGGACCTGCGGGGGGACGCATGGCGCTGCGTGAGCGGCGCGCGTACGCGGCGGTGCTCGAGACGGCGCGCGGAGGAATCCTGCGCCGTGGGCTTGCGGCCTCGCGCGCGGGCACCGCGGTCGTGACCAACATCAGCGCCGACCATTTCGGTGAGTATGGGGTCGAGAGCCTCGCGGCGCTCGCCGACGTCAAGCTCACGGTCGCCGCCGTCGTGGCGCGCGATGGGCTCCTCGTTTTGAGCGCCGACGATCCGCTGCTGGTGGGCCGCGCGCCGCAGCTCGCGCAGCGCTTCGGCCATTGTCCGCCGCTCGGCTGGTTCGCACTCGACGACGATGCGGCGCTCCTCGCCGCGCACCGCGCGCGTGGGGGCGCCACCTGCGGGGTGCGCGACGGACGTCTGCGCGCGACGCGCGCCGGCACGAGCCACGATCTCGGGGCGATCGCCGACATGCCGCTGACGGTCGCGGGCAGCGCCTCCTATAACATCGCCAATCTCGCGGGCGCCGCCCTCGCGGCTCTCGCTCTCGGGGTCGCGCCCGGGCACATCGCCCGGGTTTTCGCGCGCTTTGGCCTCGACGTCGACGACAACGCCGGCCGCCTCATGCGCTTCGAGCGCGGCGGCGTGCAGATCCTCATCGATTACGCACACAACCCCGAGGGCCTGCGGGGACTTCTCACCGTGGCCGAGCACCTGCGCCGTGGCGCCGGAAGGCTTGGGCTGCTCCTGGGTCACGCCGGCAACCGTCAGGACCGTGAGATCCAGGCACTGGCGCGCGTAGCGGCGGAATTTCACCCGGCGCTCATCGTCATCAAGGAGAACGAGGGGCACCTGCGCGGGCGAGCGGCGGGCGAGGTCCCGCGCATCCTGCGTGAGGAGCTGTTGCTCTCGGGACTGCCGGAAGCGGTGCTGCCGATGTGCCCGAGCGAGCTCGCGGCGGCGCGCTACGCGCTCGATTGGGCGCAGCCGGGGGACGTGCTGGCATTGCCGGTGCACGCCGTGGCCGCACGCGAGGCGGTACTGGAGCTCCTCAGTGCGGCGCGATGAGCGTGCTGTAGCCGTTCCAGATGATTTCGATGCCGATGCACATGAGGATGAAGGCCGAGAGCCGCACCAGCACCTCGAGGCCCGTGGCGCCAAGCAGCCGGGCGATGTTCTCGGCGAAGCGATAGGCGAGATAGATGCTGAGACCGATGGCGAGCACGCCGCCCAAGGCTCCGATCGCGTGCTCGGCGAGCTGCGATAGCGGAAAGCCTGCGGGCTTGCGGCTGCCAATGGTGATCGCCACCGACATCGAGCCCGGTCCGACGGTGAGCGGCATCGTCAGCGGGTAGAAGCTGCCGATCTTGCGGCCCGGTGTTCCCGCCGCCACCGCGTGCTCGGACACCTCCTCGGCGCTCAGCAGCTTCCAGCCAAGGGCCGTCACCACGAGTCCCCCTGCGATGCGCACCACCGGCAGCTCGATGCCGAAGACCTCGAGCAGCCAGGGGCCGAGCACCATCGAGCCGAGCAGCAGTGCGAAGCCATTGACCGCCGCCTTACGCGCCAGCAACCGCCGCTCGGCGGCCGACATGCCGGCGGTCAGCCCGAGAAAGAAGGGCGCCGACTCGAGTGGATTGACGATCGGAAAGAGCCCCGCAAAGGTCAGCAGGAATGCACTGACGACGCCGCTCATGGATGCATATACCATCTGCCGGGAGGAGAGCCGGGCGCAGTATGAATGGCAAAACCTGCCTCGTCACCGGTGCGACGCGCGGCATTGGACTCGCGACCGCGCGGGCGCTCGCGCTGCGCGGAGCGACGGTGCTGCTTCACGGACGGGACTCGCAGCTGGGGGAGGAGGTCACGGCGGCCCTGGTCCGCGAGACCGGTAACACCGCGCTGCGCTTCGTGCGCGCGGACTTCATGCACCTCGACGAGGTGCGCGAGCTCGCGGCGCAGCTTTCGCGGCTGCCGCGCATCGATGTCCTCATCAACAACGCCGGCCTCATGGAGGGCGCCCGTCGCGCTCGCCGCTGCACCGCGGAGGGTTATGACGCCACCTTCGCCGTCAATCACCTCGCGCCTTTTCTCCTCACAAACCTGCTGCTCGCGACGCTCAGGCGCTCGGCCGCGCGAGTCGTCGTCGTTGCCTCGGAGGCGCATCGGCGGGCGCGGCTCGATTTCGCCGACCTGATGAACGCACGCGTCTCTTTCCTGCGCGCTTACGAGCGCTCGAAGCTCGCCAACCTCCTCTTCGTGCGCGTGCTGGCCCGGCGCCTGGCCGGCAGTGGCGTTACCGTGAACGCCGCGCACCCGGGCCTGGTCGCGAGCGAGCTCTTCCGCAGCTCACCGGCGCCGCTGAGATTCGTGCTGGCCACGGTCGTGCGCCCCTTCATGCGCTCGAACGCTCGCGGCGCCGGCACCAGTGTGTACCTGGCGACTTCTCCGGAGGTTGAGGGCGAGACGGGCGGTTATTTCATCGACTGCCATCGCGTCACACCGAGCGCGGCCGCTCGCTGCGATGAGGCGGCGGCCCGGCTCTGGGAGGAGAGCGTGCGCCTCACCGGACTGACGCCCGAGTGAGGGCCGCTCAGAAGTGCCGCGAGAGATACAGCACCGCGCTCGAGATCTTGTAGAAGCTCTCCGGCCGCGGACCGCTGAGATCGCCCGGCAGCACGTGATCACGTGCGATGTTCTGCCCGTAGCGCAAGTCGAGCCCCAGGCTCCACCCGCGAAGCGCCGCCCCGGGGAGGTTGCGCCACTCGGCGCCGAAGCCCCCGTACAGGGAGTACGCCGGGGTGGCAAGATCGTAGCGATCGACTCCGGCGAACAGGCCAAGCGCGAAGTTGTCGCTGTACCTGTAACGATAATCGACCGCACGCACCCCGATGAGGGAGTGGCTGTCGACCTCATCGAGCTCGAGCCGCACGCCGAGATCCCCATAGGTCGACACCGCGCGCCGTGCGCCGAGGCCGAAGTGCGGGCCGAAGGCGAGGGCGCTCGTGGTGGTCGGTAAGGCCCCGTCGGGGTCGGTGCGGACCTGGTTGGCATTCACACCGGCATCGACGAACCACTCGGCGGCGTGACCCGGCGTCTCCTCGCTGTCGCTCTCGGAGTCGCCGGTCGCGCCATAGTCCTCGGAGGCGCGGGCTTCTCCATAACGCACGAACGCATCGAGACGACTGAAGGAGCGGCCGTCGAAGTCACGGCCGACCAGGGCCTCTGCGCCCACCGTGGCGCTGCCGACGGGATGCGAGTAGCTGACGCTCAGGTCGTAATAGTGGAAGTAGGGAAAGGGCTGCGGCTCACCGGGGGTGTATTGCCGCACATCGCCGCCGTAATAGCTCTGATTTGCGAGCGTGCGCGCCCGCAGCTGCAGGTAGCCGCCGAACGGCGGCTCCCATCCGAGGCGCAGCATCTGGCTGCGCGCTCCGACGCCGTCGTTGAAATTGCGTTGATCCGCGCCCCAGGCGCCGAGCACCAGCCCGTCATTCGTCATGCCGTCGAGAAAGATGCTGTGGACGTACCAGATGTTCTGCCATTCGGAGAACTCGTAAGTGGCATCCAGGTGGTGCCCGAGGCGCGGGAAGTCGATGCCGGCCGAGAGCGCCGCGTTGCCGAGCAGGTAGCTGCCGCCGTCGGAGTTGTCTTCGCCGGCGTATTGGACGTAGACGGCGAAGGGCGTCTTGCCGGGGAAGATGAAGCGGCTCACGTAGGAGGCCTGCTGATTGCCCTGTGTCTGCGACAGCCCGCTCGGCTTGAAGAAATCCCGCAGCAGGAAGCGCGCGGAATCCGGCAGGCCGCTGCCGCCGCCATACTCGAGGTTACGGTTGATGCCGAGCGACCAGCCCGCGAAGGGCTCGATCGAGAGCTGCATGCTGAAGAGGTGCGGGTCGCCGCGGCTCGCCACACCCTGGTAGAAGATGTTGTTCCCGGGAAGGCTCGCCCCGGCATCGGCGCCCGTCTGGTTGAGGCGCGTGAGGACGAACTCGTACTGAAATCCGAAGCGAGTGAGCGGCTCCCAGTTCGAGAGCGTCACCGACGGGGCCGTGGGACTCTCGGTGCTGAAGAGCATGCTGCCGGTGTCCGTCATCGGCGAGAGCCAGTGGTCGCGGTAGCCGGCATCGAGCTGTGCCCAGCTCGCGCCAACGCTCACCGTCGAGCCGGTTGCCTCGCTCCGCCCGGAGTAGGCGATGCCGCCGGCGCTGAGCAGCAGGTAGTCGCTCGGCTGCAGGTAGCCCTGGGCGGACAGCTCCCACTGATCGTTGCTCGAGAACCCGTGCTGATTGGGCAGCACCACACGAGCGCCGCTGTCCACGGCGGCAGTGGCGCTGGCGTGCGTCAACGCGGCGCCGCGGGAGTAGCGCTCCAGGTATCGGCGCACGCGAGCGCACAGCGCTGCATCTTTCTTACAGGCGTCGGGCAGCGCGGCCCTGACCAGCTCGACCGCGAACGGGCGCTTGAGGATCGGCTCGTCGGCGAGGATCAGCACCCGCTCGATCTGCCGTTCCATCTCGGGCTCGAGATTGAGGGGCAGATAGGCGGTGAGGGGATCGGCCTGCGCCGCCGCGCTGAGCGCGCCGGCAAGGCACAGCAAAGCGATGCGGCACTGGAATGGCCTGTTGCATGACCGCACGCCCGATGCACTCCCCGGCTTCGGCGCGCCGATTGCGCCGCGCTGGGAGTACACACACAGCGTGAGTGGCCGTCAAGCGCTCCTTTCTCTGGAGCGGGACAGCACCGCGGCGACGAGACGCTCGAGGCGGGCCGGCTCGAGCTCGAACGCACGCTGCGCGCCGCTGTTGAATATCGCGCCGGCGGCGAGCCGGCGGTGCGCGCGAAACAGCCGCGTTCGTACCGTCGTCACGTTGAGCCCGAGGGTCAGCGCGGTTTCCGGGCCGCTGATACCCTCCAGCACCCGCAGCACGAACACCGTGCGAAAGACTTCCGGCAGTGCGTCGATCGCGCGTTCGAGCGGCGGTTGCGCAGGCGTCGCGGGCCGCGCCGCGCCATGCGCCGCATCGCGCCGTGAGCGCGCGTGCTCGAGAGTGAGCCGTGCGAGCCACGGGGCAAACTTGCCCGCGGGCTCATGACGCTTGAGCTCCTCGAAGGCGGCGACGCAGCTCTCAGCCACCAGCTCTTCGGCCGAGTGCTCCTCGCCGAGCATGCTGCGCGCGATCCTGAAAAGCCGTTGCGCATAGCGGCGCGTCAGCGCCTCGATCGCGCGCGTATCGGCGAGGCGCGCCCGCTCGATCAGTAACAGATCCGGCGGCCCCTGCGGGATGGAAGCCGGGAGAGGGCTGTTGCGTCCTTCGGTCACGGAATCGAGCATGGGCACCAACCTCGTGTGTGTATCCTAGGCTCATGAAATCTGCGGCCGCGATGAGCGTGCTGATCACCGCCCTGCCGGTACTGGCGGCGGCAGCGGACACGATGCCGACGGTGCACCCCGCGCAGTGGCCGCGGCCGCTGTCCGCGCTGCCGGCGGATCCGCGGCTCGAAGCGCGCATTGCCGAGCTCCTCGCCCACATGAGCCCTGCCCAGAAGGTGGGCCAGTTGATTCAGGCGGACATCGGCAGCATCACTCCGGATGATCTGCGGCACTATTCCCTCGGCTCCGTGCTCAATGGCGCCGACTCCGCGCCCCACAACGACAAACTGGCTTTACCCGGTGAGTGGCTGGCCCTTGCCGACCGGTTCTATGAGGCTTCGATGGCCGGCGGCGGGCGCTATGCCATCCCGGTCCTGTGGGCCACGGACGCGGTCCACGGCGCAAACAATGTCCGGGGGGCCACGATATTCCCGCACAACATCGGGCTGGGTGCGGCGCGTGATCCGGAGCTGGTCCGCCGCATCGCCGGGATCACCGCGCTCGAGGTGCGCGCCACCGGGCTCGACTGGACGTTCGCGCCCACCGTGGCCGTGGTGCGCGACGTGCGCTGGGGTCGCAGCTACGAGAGCTATTCGGAGAACCCGCAGCTCGTCGCCGAGTACGCCGCCGCCATGGTGCGCGGCCTCCAGGGCGAGCCCGGCACGCCACAATTCCTCGACGCCGCCCACGTCATCGCGACCGCCAAGCATTTCCTCGGTGACGGCGGCACGGACGGCAGGGACGAGGGCGACAACCGCTCGAGCGAAGAGGAGCTGCGCGAGGTGGACGCCGCCGGCTACGTGACGGCGCTCGCGAGCGGCGTGCAGGCCGTGATGGCTTCCTACTCGAGCTGGCAAGGCGCGAAGATGCACGGCAACTCCTCGCTCCTCACCGGCGTGTTGAAGGACCGCATGGGGTTCGATGGGCTCCTGATCGGCGACTGGGACGGGCACGCGCAGTTGCCCGGGTGCAGCAGTGCCAGCTGTGCGGCGGCCATCGACGCCGGGATCGACGTCCTCATGGCACCGAAGAGCTGGCGGGAGCTCTACTGGAACACGTTGGCGCAGGTGCGCTCCGGTGAGCTGCCGCCCTCGAGGCTCGATGAGGCGGTGCGCCGCATCCTGCGGGTGAAACTGCGTGCGCACCTCGACCGGGAAGGCCGCCCGTCTTCGAGGCCCTACGCGGGCCACTTCGAGCTGCTGGGTGCCGCCGGGCACCGCGCCGTTGCGCGCCAGGCGGTGCGTGAGTCGCTGGTGCTTCTCAAGAACCGCGATCACCTGTTGCCGCTCGCGCCGCGCGCTCGCGTGCTGGTGGCGGGAGCGGGCGCCGACGATGTTGCACGGCAATGTGGCGGCTGGACGATCGACTGGCAGGGGACGCGCCCCGGGACTGACATCCGGCCCGCCGAGTCGATCTATGCCGGCATCCGCGCCGCCGTCACCGCGGCCGGCGGCAGCGCCGAGCTCAGCCTCGAGGGTGCATTCTCCACGCGCCCCGACGTGGCGATCGTGGTCTTCGGCGAGCGGCCGTACGCGGAGTACCGCGGCGATGTCACCTCGCTCGCTTATCAGCCCGGCGACCAACGCGACCTGAAGCTGCTCCAGCGTTTCAAAGCGCAGGGAATCCCCGTGGTCGCGATACTGCTCTCCGGTCGACCGCTATGGATCGAGGCCGAGCTCGAGGCCGCGGACAGCTTCGTCGCCGCCTGGCTCCCGGGCGGTGAAGGCGGCGGAGTGGCGGACGTGCTGTTCCGCGCGCCGGATGGCTCGGTACCTCATGACTTCCGTGGCCGCCTGCCCGTCACCTGGCCGCGCGCGCCGGATGCCGCCGCGGGCGCCTCGGGGCCGCTGTTTCCTTACGGCTTCAGCCTGCACTATTGAGAGTGGCTTTGCCGGCTGACTAGCCTTCCCCACCCGCACCGACGGCCACCCAGGCGAGATCGCGGTTGGAGACCGAGCCGAGGTCGAAGTTGCGCGCCGCCGCTGCCATACGGGTGAGCGCCTGTGCCAGCGGCATCGGCGGGGCGGTCGCGCCTTTTTTGACCTTGTGGAAGCGCACCGGGTTGATGCGGGCGACCACATAGTTGCGCAGGTAAGGAGACTTGAAGCCGCGCGTCTGCAGCCCCGCGATCAGGCTCTTGACGCGGGTGTCGATCTGCGTGAGGCGCGCCGCGTGATCCTCGCGCTGCCGCAGGCTTGCGCTCAGCGCGGAATCGCTGAAGCGGTCGACCTTCTTGAGGAAGGAGCTGTAGGCGCCGCCCGCGAAACGCGGCGAGCGCTCGTAGACGATGCCGAGAGTGAGCAGCTCCGGCGCCTCGAATTCGGGCGCGAACTTCTCCTCGCTCTCGCGCCCCCGGCTTTTCGCCAGGCTCCGTGCCATGCGGATGACCTCCAGGCTCCGGTCCTTGAGGTTGTGCGCCTTCTCGGTGTTGAGCGCAAGGATGCGGTAGGCGAGC
>DATGJR010000068.1:0-7882 GCA_035295065.1 Steroidobacteraceae bacterium | reverse complement strand
GTCACGGTGCCCGCATAGAGGTATACCCCCGGCATGCATCCGCTCGGCAATGTGCTCGTGATCTGTCCCTGGATGTTTCCGACGGTGGTGTTGTCGACCAGGCGCAGTGCGGGCTTGAGGATACAGGCTGGCGCCTGTCCGGGTGGGCAGGTGATGGCCTGGCGCAGATCGAAGTCGATGGTGTAATCGACGACGCCGCTACTCGGCACCGTAAAGCCTGACACGAGCTTGAGTCCGGTCTGCATCCCGCTCGGAATGATCAGGCCGTGCATCGACCCATCGGCGAGCACGATGTAGGAGTCGCTCGCGTTGCCGTCGGCGTTCACCATCAGCCGCACCTGCCCGTAGGACCCCGGCGGAATCGGCTGATCGAAGAGCTGCGCGGAGGCGGTGCCGCTTTGTGTGACGAGATCGATGCTCTTGGGCGAGGGGAAAGTGATCGTAATCGCATTGCCGGCATTGCCGGTGAGCTCGACCCCGGTGAACTGCACGACCACGTGCGGGGCGCCATCGGCAGGCGGCGCGTCGGCCACGGACAGCCGCATCTGCGGAGTGACCGACATCGCGCTGCTCGAGCCCGCGCCTCCACTGCAGGCCGCAAGGGCAACGAGCGAAGTGAGAATCGCCAGATCCCGGATCAGCCGACACATACGACCTCCCTCTGCCCCGACACCCACGACGAGTGGGTGCGCCAGCCAAGCCCCTGCTCGCGTCCGGGCTCATAAATATTGCTCCGCATCGGTTGAGGATTACATCCTGTCTTCGCGGGGCGACACGTTCCCGAAGATCAACTCCGTGCCGATGGCTCTGCAGTTGCGGTCCCTTTGTTTTGCCACGGTCGCGGGCCGTGCTATTATGCAGTCGCATAATAAGCGGCACGCTGACTGCGGAGATCCACCATGACTGCGACCCTGCGCGAGGCCACGGTACGGGGCCAGGACCTCGAGCTCACCTGGAGTGACGGGCGTCCCGCCGCGACGCTGCCGCTGATGTGGCTGCGCGACAATTGCCCCGCGAGCCAGCACCCGCAAACCCGACAGCGCCTGGTGGATACCTTTCGTATCGACGCCGACATCGCGGTGCGCACCATCGCGCTCGAGGATCAGGGTCGCGGGCTCAGGGTCGAATGGGCCGAGGGCGGCCACGTGAGCCGCTTCAACGCCGGCTTTCTCTCGAGGCTGCGCTCGAATCCCGAAGTGCTGCCGGTGACGCATCGCACCTGGAATCGGGACGAGATCGCGGACCGGATTCCCTCGGTCCGGTACGACGCGTTCATGCGCGATGAGGCAGTGGTCAAGGAGTTCCTCGAGCAACTCGTCCGGACAGGTTTCAGCTTCGTCGAAGGAACACCCGGAACTGCGGAGGCAACCCAGGCCGTTGCCGCGCGCATCGCCTACACCCGCCAGACGATCTTCGGGGGCTACTGGGATTTCACCGCCAACCTCGAGCACAAGGACACTGCCTATACGAGCCTGCCCATCGGCCCTCATACCGACGGCACCTACAGCCTGGATGCGCCCGGCTATCAGATGTTCCATTGCCTGGCTGCCGAGTGCACCGGCGGGGAGAACGTGCTGATCGACGGCTTTCGGATCGCCGAGATCATGCGAGCCGATGCACCCGCGGACTTCCGGCTTCTCACGGAGCTTGCCATCCCGGGCCAGTACATCGACGAGGAGCGCGGCATCCACCTGATGGCACGCCGGCCGCTCTTCAGACTCGACGATACCGGCGCACTCGTGCAGGTCAGCTACAACAACTACGATCGCGCCCCCTTCGCCCTGCCCCCGGCGCGCCAGCGGGCGTTCTATCGCGCGCTCGGAACGTTCAATGCCCTCTGCAACGATCCGGCGCTCCAGCACCGCCGGCGGCTGCTGCCAGGCTCGGTGCTGTTGTTCGACAACTGGCGTGTCCTGCACGCGCGCGATGCCTACACGGGCTATCGGCGTCTGGCGGGGGTCTACCTCAACAAGGAGGACGTCGAGAGCCGCCTGAGATGTCTGCGGGCCAGGGCCGGTGAGCCGATCTAGCGGCGTGGCCGCGCCGAAATTCCGGCGCGAGTCACCCGATGCGCGCCGCGAGGACCTCATAGCGGCCACCCTCGCGTGCCTGAGTCGCTACGGCCATGAAGGCGTGTCGGTGCGGCGCATCAGCGCCGAGGCGGGCGTCTCGATGGGCCTCATCACGCACCATTTCTCCGGCATCGACGCACTGGTCGCCGCGGCCTACGAGTCGCTCGCCGGACGGCTGTTGTCGCGAAGCCGCGAGCCGGCGCTCGCGAGGGCGGACGAGCCACTCGAGTCCCTGCACGCTTTCTTCGCCGCATCCTTCGAGCCCCAGGCGCTCGACCCGGCGATCTTTCGCACCTGGCTCGTGTTCTGGAGTCTGGTACCCCATTCGCGCGAGCTGCGCGCCGTGCGCGACCGCGCCTACGCCGAGACCCGCGCCACTCTCGAGACGCTTCTCAAGCGCCTCAAGCGTGACGCGGCGGTGCCACCGTTCAAAGTGAGCGCCGCGGCAATCGGGCTGTCGGCGCTCATGGACGGACTGTGGGTCGAGCTCAGCCTCGATCCCTCGAGCTTTGAGCCCGAGCAGGCGGTCGCGCACTGCGACGACTGGGTACACGCACTGGCTGCGGGAGCTTTTCCGGCGCTGCGTGCCGCAAAGCCGCGTCTCTAAGTTCGAGCGAGCTCGTCCGCCCCTACGCGGCGGCCGCTCTGCGCGAAACCACGAAAGCCATCGTGAGGCTCGCCAGGAGCACCAGAGAGAACACGCCGGGGACCGGCGCGATGTGGCTCCACACGATCACGCAGCTGACTGCCCCGGCGAGCACCATGACGCCGATCATCGGCCGCACGGCCGCCACGTGGCTGCGGGAGAGCGATGCGAACTGCCACAGCAGTACAGCCTGCAGCAGCTGGGTCACGGTGAGGAGATTGCCGAAGCCGCGGTAGAAGTCCAGGTAGCTGCGACTCACCCCCATGACGTTGAAATGCTCGGACCTCATCGCCTGGATCACCGGATTATCCTGCACGGGTGACCAATCGCTCATGCCGCCGAGCGCATGGCCCGCGGCAAAGAGCAGCGCGATCACGGATGAGATTCGCAACCACAGTGTCGTGCTCATGAAACCCCGCATGCTTCGGTGTGGAGATTCCGTCATTTGTGGAGGTCGTCGATCCACCGGACGAGCTCCGGAACCTCCACCGGCGTGATATCGAGATTGACCACCAGTCCCTGCTGCCCGCTGCGCGCGATCACGCAATGCAGCTCGAGCTCCTCGCTCCCGTTGATCTCCTGGTGCGGGACGTAGGGCGGCACATAGATGAAATCACCCGCCGTCGCCTCGGCCAGGTACTCGAGCCGATCGCCCCAGCGCATGCGCGCCACGCCGTTGACCACGTAGATGACGCTCTCGAGATCGCCGTGGTGATGAGGCCCGGTCCTGGCCTTGGCATCGATCGTGACGGTACCGGCCCAGAGCCTGGTGGCCCCGGTCTTCTCCGTGGTGATCGCGGCGCGGCGGTGCATGCCTAAAGTCTGCGCCGTGGCCTCATCGAGCTCATCGGCGCGGATGATCCGCACGCCGTCGCTCCGCCAGCGGGGAATTTTTGTGCTCATCGGACCTCCTCCGCCAGCCTGGCTCGGGTCTGCGACAGGTAGATGACGACACTCAGGACGATCAGCGCCCCTAAACCGAGAATTTCCTGGCTCGAGCCGAGCGCGATCACCGCCAGCATGCTGGCCATGCCGACGACCGTTGCCGCCGTGAGGTATCGGAAACGCAGCGGCTCGCCGGCGAGCGCCACGCCGCGGCGCGCGAGCACCCAGGCAGCGAGGCACCCGGCGGCGTACAGGGCGGCGATGGTGAGTGTCGACCACACCGCGAGTCGGGCGAAGCTGCCGGTGAGCGCCAGTGCCGCGGCGAGTGTCGCGTAGCAGGCGATCGCGATGTGCGGCGCATGGCTCCTCGCGTGCAGCCGCCCGAGCGCACCCGGCAGGAGCCCATCGCGCGCAAATGCGAAGAGCTGGCGTGGCGTGCCGAGGAGATCGGCCGCGAGGTATCCCGTCAGCGAGACCGCCGCGCCGATCAGCATCAGCACGCGCAGCGCCGGGTGGATCTGCGCCATGGCATCGGCGAGCGGCGCGCGCGATGAGGCGAGCGCCGGACCCAGGATCCCCTGCGCGACGCACTGGATCGCGACGTAGAGCGCCATGGTGAAGAACATCGCGAGGGCGAGCGCGCGCGGGATCGTGCGGCTCGGATCCCGCACCTCACCGCTCGCGCACAGCGGCGTCTCCATGCCGATGAAGGAAAAAACGCCGATGACCAGCGCGCCCCGCAATGCGCGCGCGTCCGGGTGCACCGCCTGCACGAAATTCGCGCCGTGCACCGCGAATGCACCCACGATCACCAGCAGCAGTAGTGGGACGAGCTTTGCGGCGGTGGTGAGCGCGACCAGCCGCGCCCCGCGCTCGACGCCGCCCATGTTGACGAGCGCCAGGGCGGCGACCACACCCACGATGACCGCGACGCGCACCGCCGCCACGAGCGGCGGGGCAACGAGCGTTGCCACCATGTCGGCAAGCGCCGCCGCGATCGCGCCGCTCGCCAGCACGCACCCCACCCACAGGAGTGTCCCCGCGACGTAGGCGGCGAGCGGACCGAAGGCCGCTTCCACCAGGCCGTAGATCCCGCCGCTCGTCGGGACGCGGCTCCCTCCCTCGGCAAAGCAGATCGCCACCGCGCCGACGGCGATGCCGCAGCCGAGCAACACCAGCGGTGCATAGGAGCCGATGCCCGCGGCGAGCACGGCCGGCGCTGCGTAGATGCCGCCGCCGACGATCATGCTGACCGCGCCGGCGGCCAGCGCCCACGGTCCCATCGCGCGGATCAGCCCGGCATCACGTTCGGTATGCACGACCTTCAGACCCGCAGGCTCAGGCGGTGCGCGGCCGGCGGGACCTGCGCCCCGGATGCTCGCGCGGGGCGCTCTGCGCGTGCGGCTCGACCGCAGGCAGAACCTCCGGCAATGAATCGGGCGAGGTCATACCGTGGCGGATGAGACGTACCATCTCCGCTACCGCGCGCGCATCGGTGGCGGGCGAGACGTACTCGGCGAGATGCCGCTCCACCTCGGCCTTGACCCGCTGCTCGAGAGCCTTGCCGCCTTCCTGCAGCCAGGTCTCGCGGCTCAGGCGATCGAACACGCGGCCCGGCAGATACAACTCCTTCGGCCAGTACCTGAGGGTATGAGGGGCCGTGAGCAGGTGCTTCTCGCCGAGGAGCTGGCGCACCAGCTCGACCGTCGGCAGATCATCCATGACCGACAGGTCGCGGCAGAAATGCAGCGCCTGCCCGCAGAGCTCATCGTCGAACACCAGTTTCTCGAGGCTGAAGGTGAGCACGTAGTCGAGCATGCCCGGGCCCGATACCGAGTTGACTCCGGCGATCGCCGCCAGCAGCGCTCCGGCGAAGGACTCCGCTCCCGCCTGCGCATCGAGAAACTTGCCCTCGCTGAGCGCCATGTACGCCTGTGTCGGCAGCCGCAGGTGCTTGGCGATCTCGACATACGCCACGTTCAGATGCAGCGCCTCGATGGCGGCCATCGGCGACATGGCCGTGCGCATGTGAAACGTGGCCGGAGCGCCGCCAAAAAGCACCGGTGTGCCCGGCTTGATGATCTGCGCCATCGTGAGGCCCGCCAGCACGTCCGCCACGTGCATGACCGTGGCACCGACCAGCGTCACCGGAGCAATCAGCCCCATGAGGGTGACCGGCACGATCTCCACCGGGATGCCGGACTCGGCGCAGTCCATGAGGTTCTGGCAGGAATCCTCGCTGTAGCGGTAGAACCCGGTCGCGGTCACCGTGAAGATCGACATCGGCCGCGCGATGAGATCGGCGCGGTCACTGCGAAACAGCTGCATCATGGCCGCCATGCGCGGCACCCCGTGCTCGCTGAAGGCGCCCGAGACCACGGGGCGCAGCGAGTTGGTGAGCACCAGATAAAGCCGCCAGGCGTCCGAGACCTGTGGCTCGATGTCGTCGGTGGAGAAGGCGGTGGCCAGATAGCCGAGATTCTTCAGACGGTCGGCGACCCGTACGTATTCGATGAAGTCCCGGGTGTTGGAATTGCGGGTTACGCCCGTGCGGTGGTCGAGAACGTGCAGACCGCTCGAGCCCGGAACGAAATGCACCTTGTCGCCGCCGACGTCGGTGTAGTGCGCGCCCGCACGGTCATAGAGAGCAATGCTCTTCGGTGCGGTCTCGACGGCGCGCTCGACGACAGCCGCCGGAAACAGCACCCGCTCGGCATCGTCCGCGGTCCGCGCGAGCTTCAGCCCATGATCGAGGAGTCGCTGACGCAGCCGCGCGCCACGCACCTCGACGCCGATCTCCGCCAGAATCCTCTTGGCCTCGGTGAGGATCGGGGCGACCAGCTCCTCGGCGACGACTCGCAGCCTCGGTCTCATTCCTGACAGCCTACCGCGAGTACTTCCGCCACATCCAGTGCTCGGCCGGTGTTACGCTGTGCAGCGCAGGAGGGCAGCGAAGTGCAGGCGGTTCCGACCGTGCAGATTGACAATGAGCGCCTCAGGGTGACGCTCTGGACCTTCGCGCCGGGAGCCGAGACCGGCCAGCACGTCCATGCATACGACTATGTGGTCGTGCCACTGACGAGCGGCGCACTGCGCCTGATCGAGGCCGCCGGGACGCGCGATGCACAGCTGACCGCGGGCATCTCCTACAACCGCCCGGCGGGCGTCAACCACAACGTCGTCAACATCAACGCCTTCGAGTTTCGCTTCCTCGAGCTCGAGATCAAGTGACCGGCGTTCAGCCGGTCCCGGCCGTGTGCACCTCTCAGCGGTAGAAGATGTGATTGCCGATGGTGGCGATCTCGCGCCGGCTGCGCGCCCAGTCGGGCCGCACGCTGCTCGCGTGGTAGTACAGCGCGTGCGGCACCACGTTCGGATGCAGGTCGTCGTACACCGTGCT
Source organism: Steroidobacteraceae bacterium (assembly GCA_035295065.1). Taxonomy (GTDB): domain Bacteria; phylum Pseudomonadota; class Gammaproteobacteria; order Steroidobacterales; family Steroidobacteraceae; genus 13-2-20CM-66-19. The sequence continues at coordinate 879 of DATGJR010000068.1, read as the reverse complement.
CGCTACCGTCATCGCCTGCTTCCAGGCGGCACCGTCCTCGACCGTCAATGGGCCGAGCTCGGTCCATGAGAAATCCGCGATGTGACGGCGGCGCACCGGATCCCAGCGAATCTCGTGCACCACCGCGCACACCGAGTGCGGAAAGTGCTGCGCGCGCGTGCGATTGAGGGTGACTTCGGCCACCGCATACTGGCCGTCGAGCGGCTCACCGCGCGCTTCGAAATACACGTTCTCCGCCAGGCACTGCAGGTCATCCGCGCGCCGCTGCGCGCGCAGCTCCTGCCTCTGCAGCGCTTCGAGCCGCAGCGGCTCGAGGCTCGTTCCGTTCACGCAGGCAAAGTAGATGCCGGCCGCGGCGCCGGCGATGGTGAGCGCAAGCAGCGCCACGAATGCGAGCTGGCCCTTCGCGCCGTATCTGAAGCGATAGCTGAGCTGGCGGCGCCACAGCACCGGCCAGATGCGGACTTCGTGCAGCAATGATGTGCGCATGGTGCTTTCGTCCGGCGGCATCCGTGCAGCGGCGGCGGCGCAGCGAGGGTGCGCGTGGCCCGCCGCCGCGTCAAACCCCGAAATGCTCCTGCCCCTCGATTGCGGGGGCTGCGCAAAAACGACTTTTGCGAGTTGTGACCCGGTGCACAAAGCCGCTCGCCGGGCCGCGGCGGACCACGGGTTCGCGTTGACACCGCGCAGTCACGCGCTCACCCTGAGCGCACATCTGTAAAGGCACACCTTTCGAAAGAAGGGGTCGCAAAGCCACCGGTCTAAGGGACTTTCCTATGACAGCGGGGTTGCCAGCATGAACGCCACGCATCGTTGGCGTGTCTCACCCCCCGCTCGAAAAGCCGAGGGCGCGCCGCACAGGGCGCCGCCCACGAGTCT
>DATGJR010000067.1:0-24687 GCA_035295065.1 Steroidobacteraceae bacterium | reverse complement strand
GCAATGTGTACGAGGATGCCGACCGCGCTCGCGCCTACGCGGACCTCGAATTCCCCGGCACGTATTTCCTCGCCTTTCGCGACATCCCCGCCCTGCTCGGCAAACACGTACGCGGCACGCGCGCGCTCGATTTTGGCTGCGGCGCGGGTCGATCCACCCGGTTCCTGAAAGAGCTGTCCTACGAGACGGTCGGCGTCGATATCTCCGAGGTCATGCTCGAGCAGGCGCGCGGGCGTGATCGGCACGGCGATTACCGGCTGCTGGCCGATGGCACCCTGTCCGCATTCGGCGCCGGCACCTTCGACCTGATTCTCGCCGCCTTCACCTTCGACAACATCCCGACCGACGGGCAGAAGGCCTCCGCGTTGCGCGAGCTTCGGCGCGTGCTCGCTGCGAGCGGCCGCCTGGTGATCGTGGTGTCAGCGCCTGCCATCTACTCGCACGAGTGGGCATCCTTCAGCACCCGCGACTTCCCGGAGAACCGGACGGCCCGCGACGGCGAGGCGGTCCGCATCGTGATGCTGGACGTGCCGGACCGTCGCCCCGTGGTCGATGTCATGTGCGGCGATGCGCGCTATCGGGAGCTGTTCGAAAGCGCGGCATTGCGCGTCGTGGAGGCGATCAACCCACTGGCGACCGGCCTTGAGCCGGTGCGCTGGGTGAGCGAGATGACGATTTCGCCCTGGACCCTCTACGTTCTGGGCCCCGGCTGAGAATCGCGGAGGCTCCGGCCACTCCGCGCTCAAAGCGGCGGACCTCTCGTCGCTCGCCCGATTCAGCGCTGTCCTTTGGACCTGTTCACTGCCACCGCAGCGCGGACGAGGGCCTTCAACGCCTCCTCGTGTATCTTCTCTCCTTCGTGAAAGTCGATGGCGCGCCGGAGGTTTCCCTCGAGACTGGAGTTGAAGAGTCGCGCCGGATCCTTGAGCCGGGCGCCCTGGGCGAAGGTCATCTTCACGTGGTGCTTGTAGGTCTCGCCGGTGCAGATCAAGCCGTCGTGGGACCACACGGGAATGCTCCATTTCCACTCTTCGACGATGTCGGGATCGGCTTCTTTGATCAGCGCGCGCAGCCGGCCCAGCATCCTGCCCCGCCAGTCGTCCAGCTCGCCGATCCGGGCGTCTATCAGCCGGGAGGCCGGGCTCGCCTCACTGGCAAGGCCCTTTTTCGTTTCCTTCCTTGCGCGCTTCATCGCCATCGTGCAGCTTCTACCTGTCGCCGCCGCCGATCACAAGTGAGATAGGCAAATGCGCATCGCCAGCGTGGGTCATGGGGTCTTCGCCGCGACCCTGATCGGCCTCGGCATCCTGGGCCTCGTCAAAGGCGGCTTCGTCGCCATCTGGCAGCCGGTGCCCAAGGGCTTTCCTGCGCGTGAGGCGCTCGCGTGGCTCTGCACGCTCGTGTCGCTTGCATGCGGGATCGGTCTTTTCTGGCGCCGCACGGCGAGCGCCGCCGCCCGGCTGCTGTTTGTGTATCTGCTGGTCTGGTCGTTGGTGTTCAAGGCGCGCTTCATTCTGCTGGCGCCTCTGGTGGAGGGCACCTATCAAAGCTGCGGCGAGAACGCGGTGCTGGTGGCGGGTGCGTGGGTTCTCTATGCCTGGTTCGCCTCCGACGGGGATCGTAAGCGCCTTCGGTTGGGGAGCGGCGATTCGGGCGTGCGCGGCGCGCGGGTGCTCTATGCGCTCGCGCTGATTGCCTTCGGCCTCTCCCACTTCGCCTATCTCGAGCTGACCGCGCCGCTCGTGCCCGCGTGGCTGCCGTGGCACGTGGGCTGGGCGTATGGCACCGGGGCCGCCTATCTCGCGGCGGGTCTCGCAATCGTCCTGAACGTGAGCGCACGGCTCGCGGCGGTGCTCTCGACCGTCCAGATGGGCGGCTTCACGCTGCTCGTGTGGGTACCGATGATGATGGCGGGCACTGCAACCGCCTCGCAGATGGGGGAGTTCGTCGTCTCCTGGGCGCTGACGGCTGCCGCCTGGGTGGTGGCCGATTCCTACCGCGGCGTACCCTGGCTCGCGGCAGGCAAGCGCCAGGCCATGATTCACGCACCCGAAGGCGGCGAGGCCGGCTGAGCATGCGATCTTTCGCCAGCACTTTCCCCGAGCTGGCTTTTGATCTGGGATCAGAGCTGCGCGCCACGGGGCGCGCCGACATCGCGCGCGAGCTGGAAGCGAGCACCGTCAAGACGGTCAGCTACGACCCGGAGACCGACGCCGGGCTGATTGCGCTCGAGCCCCAGCGGGGGCTGAACCCGGTCGAGCGCGACGTCGTAGGTCAGAAGCTCGGCCAGGTGATCGAGTTCGGCGGCGCGCGCTACGCGCGCTTGCGGCTCGATAACTTCGGCCGCGTGGTGGCGGTCGATCTCCAGGCGCCTCCAAGCAATCTCCGCTGGCAGATCCAGGGACGATGACGGTGCGCACCAGGCCCCGCCCTGCCTCGATCGCAACGCTCCTGACCTGCGCGTTCCTCATCTCACCTTCTGCATTCGCCACCCCTCTGTCGGTGCGCGGCGATCGGCTCTTCATGCCCATCGAAGTGAACGGAAGGAAAACGGAGGCGCTGCTCGATTCGGCGGCGGAAAGCAGTCTCATGGACCCGACGTTTGCGAGCGAGCTCGCGCTGCCGCTCGCAGGCGGGGCGACGGCGCGCGGCTCCGGGGGCCAGGCGGAGGCGCGCTTTGCACACGTCTCGGTGCGAGCCACCTCCGTCGAATTGAAAGACGTGACCGTTGCCGTCCTCGACCTGAGCGATGTCTCGCGTCGACTGGTCGGATCGAAGGTCGTATTCATTCTCGGGCGTGAATTCTTTGACGCCGCACGAGTGCGCATCGACATCGAGCGCGGATCGATTGAGACGGTGAGTCGCCGCGCGCCGGTTGCAGGCACAGCGCTGAGCCTGACGGAGCACGCGGGTATCGAAGCGATTCCTGCGCGTGTCGAGGGAGTGGCCGCCGCCGCCGATTTCGATCTCGGTAATGGGAGCGAGGTCATGATTGGCAAGGGCTTCGCCGAGCGCAATGGCTGGCTGACCGCATCGCGCATCGTCGCGCGCCGTCAGGGGGGTGGCATCGGAGGGGGGATGGAACGGCAGGTCATCCGTCTCGGCACACTCGAGCTCGCCGGGACGACGTTCAGGGACGTCGAGGCGGCTGTGGATCCCCTCGGCAACGCGGGCGAGCTCAACCTCGGAGTCAGGATCCTGCGGCACTTCATCATCGTCACCGACTTCGCCCAGAACCGGGTGTGGCTCGAGCCGCGCCCACAATAGGCCGTGCCGAGATACGAGATCACTGTCCAGGGTCACGGCATCGCTCTGCCGCTCGAGGATTCCGTGGCCGTGGGTTTCCTGAGACTGGTGCAGCTGCGTGCCGCGACTCCTCTCGAGGCCGAGGTCCGCGCGGTCGAGCTCGTGCGGTCCGACTGGGCGGCGAGCCCCCATGCCGCGCGTAATCTCGGTGCCGCGCCCTACCTCACCATCAGCCGCATCGGTCTCCTGTCATGGTGGCACCGTCTGCTCGGCGCGCCGCGAGGTTATATATTCTTCGGCCATGACGGGATCCAGGTGCCCTCCCCTGAGCGCTAGAAGCTTCCTGCCGCGGTGGCCGTTCTAACCCCCGCCGACCGCTTCATCGACGTTCCCGGCGGATGCGTCTTCGCGCGCCGCTGGAGCGGGCTGGGCAAGCGAGCACCGATCATCCTGCTGCATGATTCGCTCGGGTCGGTCGAGCAGTGGCGGGACTTCCCGCAGGCACTCGCCGCGGCGACAGGCCGCGACGTCATCGCCTACGACCGGCTCGGGTTCGGAAAGTCCGGTCCGCGAACCGACCGGCCGTCCCCGCAATTCATCCTCGAGGAGGCCCGGGACTTCTTTCCCGCGATCCACCGAGCGCTCGGCCTCGGGCGCTTCATCCTCTTCGGCCACAGTGTGGGCGGCGCGATGGCGCTCGTGATCGCCGCCTCACACGGCGCGGACTGCGAGGCGGTGATCACCGAATCGGCACAGGCCTTCGTCGAGGCGCGCACCCTCGCAGGCATCCGCTCGGCGAGGGACGAGTTTGCCGATCCCGCACATTTCGCCAGGCTGGAAAAATGGCACGGCAGCAAAGCGCGCTGGGTGCTGGACGCGTGGGCGGAGAGCTGGCTGTCGCAGGATTTTGCCTCCTGGACCCTCGACCCATTTCTGCCGCGCGTCACCTGCGCGGTGCTGGCCATTCACGGCGATCTGGACGAGTATGGTTCGGTGGAATTTCCGCGTCGCATTACGAGGAGCGTGAAAGGCCCTGCCGAGCTCGCGATACTCGAGCGCTGCGGGCACATTCCCCATCGCGAGAGGAGCGCCGAGGTGCTGCGGCTGGTCGCCGCATTCCTCGAGGCGCACGCGCAGGAGGTCTCATGACCTCCCGAGTGCGCGTGCGCCTCGCGTGGGTCGTGGTAGCGGCGCTCGTGGCGCTCGCGATCCTCATGTACACGCTCAATCCACTCAAGGTGCCCTCCGGGGATCCGCGCTTGCGCATCCTCGGCATCACCCTTTACAGGATCCCTACTCACGGGATGGAGCCCACGATCGGCTACGGGAAGATCGTGCTGGCCTCGGCATGGCCCTATTTCAACGCTGACCCCAAGCCCGGGGACATCATCGTGTTCCGGGATCCGCTCGATGCCGCGTTGCTCTATGCAAAACGCGTGATCGCCTCCGGCGGCTCGACCGTCGAGATCGCAAACGGAGTGACGATCGTGGACGGACACCCGCTCGCTGAGCCCTATCTCGGTGGTATCGCGGGACACCACGAGCTGTCGCGCAGCATGCCGAAGCTGCAGGTGCCGGCCGGCAGTTATTTCGTCATGGGCGACAATCGGGACGACAGCTACGACAGCCGCATGTTCGGCTTCATCGCGCGCAGCGCCGTGGTCGCCCGGGTCGAGTGAGCCGGCACCCCGAACGCGGGGCGAATCCGGGCACGCAGGACGCGCGCCTCAGGCGATCTCCGCCTTGAGGGGCCGGCCCATGAGCTCGCGCACCGCCTCTTTCGCCGGCAGCCGCTCGTAGAGCACGCGGTACACCATGTCGCACAGCGGCATCTCGACCCCAGCGCGCATCGCGACCGAGCGCATGGCGCGCGCGGCGCCGAAGCCCTCCACCGACTGGCCGATCTGCGCGAGCGCCTGCTCGGGACTGAGGCCCGCGGCGAGTGCGAGGCCGAAACGGCGGTTGCGTGACTGATCGTCGGTGCAGGTGAGCACCAGGTCGCCAAGTCCTGCGAGCCCCATGAAAGTCGCAGCCTCCGCCCCGAGTGCGACGCCCAAGCGGGTCATCTCCTTGAGCCCGCGCGTGATGAGCGCGACGCGTGTGTTGGCGCCGAAGCCGAGGCCGTCGGAGAGCCCCGCACCCACCGCGAGCACGTTCTTCACCGCCCCGCCGATCTCGACTCCGACGATATCGGTCGAGGTGTAGGCGCGAAAGTTCGCCGAGCTCAGCTCCTGTGCCAGGTCCTCGGCGTAGGCGGCATCGGGAGATGCGATGGTCATGGCGGTCGGCAGTCCCGCACCCACCTCGCGCGCGAAAGTGGGACCGGAGAGCACGGCGATGCGCCGCTCGGAGCCTAAGACCTGCGCGGCCACCTGGTGCGGAAGGAGCCCGCTTTGCTGCTCGAATCCCTTGGTCGCCCAGGCCACGTGACTATCGGGCTCGAGATGCGCAGCGGCGCTCTCGAGCAGCGCCCGAAACCCCTGGCTCGGAACGACGATCAGTACATCCAGTGCCCCGTCGAGCGCCCGGGCGAGGTCGGGCTCGACGACGAGCGCATCGGGGAACTTCGTGCCCGGCAGATAGCGCTCGTTGTATCGCCTCGCACCCATCGCGGCGAGGCGCCCGGCATCGCGACCCCACAGGCGCACGTTGCGCGCGCCGCGCGCGAACTGGATGGCGAGCGCGGTGCCCCAGGAGCCCGCGCCTAGCACCGCGATCGAGTCGCCTTGCGCGCCCTCAGTTGGTCTGCGCGGGCTGTTGCTGCGCTTGTCCCTGATTGGCGGCATACAAGGCTTCGAAGTTCACCGGCGGCAGCAGGAACTGCGGGAAGCCGCCCTGGCTCACGAGCTGCGACACCGCGTGGCGCGCGTAGGGGAACAGCACCCCCGGGCACACCGCGCTCACCGCGCGCTTCATGTCCGCCTCGGGAAGATTGCGCATGAGGAAGAGTCCCGCCTGCTTCACCTCGACGAGAAACACCGTGACATCGTTCTGCTTGGCGGACACGGTGACGGTGAGCACCACCTCACGCACATCGGGCGAGAGCAGCGTCGTGCCCGTCTGCAGATCGAGATTGACCTGGGGATTCCAGGCGCCATCGACCCGCGGCCCGTTGGGCGCCTCATAGGAGCAATCCTTGAGGTACACCGTCTGCAGCGACAGCACCGGCGCGTCCGCCGGAAGTTCATTGCCCGGCGCCGCGCCGGGAGTCTCATTCGCCATTTCTTCAGGCTCCGTTTTTGTTCAACATGGAATCGAGATGCCCCGCCGCATCGAGCGCGCGCAGCTCGTCGGACCCGCCGACGGGCTGTCCGTCGATGAAGATCTGGGGCACGGTGCTGCCCCCGCCGCGCGCCATCATCTCATCGCGTGCGCCGGGCACTAAATCGACGTCGATCTCGGTGTACGCGACACCCTTGGCTTCGAGCAGGGCGCGGGCGCGGGCACAGTACCCACACCAGTCACTCGCATACATGACGACCGACGGCTTCACGATCTCTGGGGCGTTCAGGGGCTGCTCCGGGCGCGACGGGTTTTCAGGCCCGCGACACGGGCAGGTTGTCGGCACGCCACGCGGCGAGTCCTCCGCGCAGCGAGGCGACCCGGGTGAATCCCTGCGCGACGAGCTGCCGCACCGCCGAGCCGCCGAGCGAGCCGGTATCGTCGTACACCACGACCGCTTTTTCCTTATGCTTCTTCAGGGTGTCACCGGCGCTCAGCAGTGCCTCGCCGCTCATCTGGCGGGCACCCGCGAGGTGACCGCTCTGATACTGCTCCTGCGGGCGCAGGTCGAGCACGAGGGCTCCCTGGTTCATCAGGCGGATGAGCTCCTGGGGCGAGACGGAATGGAGGCTTTCCGCGCGCACGCGCATTTCGTATACAACGACCAGCGCCGCGGCGAGCGCGGTGGCCAGTGCCAGCCAGTAGTGAACCGTGACGAATTGGAGCAGGTGGTCCATTAATTCCGAAGGGCCGCAGGGGGCTAAAAAGGGCGCGCATTATAGCGCCACCGAATGCGCGGCCCTGCCTTTTGGCCGGCCCGTACCGGTGCGTCGCGGCTACCCCCTCCGGGGGGTCCTGATGGCCTTTTTCCTGCTGTTTCAGGGCCTGCCGCCTGCGGCGCCCGCCGCGGCGAGCGCGAGCGGCCCGTCGAAGCCCGAGGCGGATGCCCGCAAGGCCGAAGCGGAGCTGCAGTCGGTCAAGGCGGAGATCGAGCGCATCACCCGCCAGGTGAGCGGGGAGCAGGTGGAGCGCGATCGCCTCACCCGCGACCTGCGCAACGCCGAGGTCTCGGTGGGGCGTGCGCGCGAGGACCTGAGCGAGATCAAGCGGCAGCGGGCCGACCATGCGGCGCGCCGCGCGGCGCTCGCCACCGAGCAGCACGAGCGCGAGGCGCAGCTGCGCAAGAACCGCGCCGAGCTCGCCGGACAGATGCGCGCCGCCTACCTCATCGGCCGCCAGGAGCCGCTCAAGCTCCTCCTCAACCAGGAGGATCCGGCACTCGCCGGCCGCATGTTCGCCTACTACGGTTACTTCGGGCACGCCCGCGCCGGACAGATCAAGCTCATCGACGATGACGTGCAGCGGCTCGCCGAGCTCACCGCCGAGCTCGACGCCGAGGACGCACAGCTCGCCGCTCTCGAGCAGCGTCGTCGCGGCGAGCTGTCCGCGCTCGAGCACGCGCGCTCACAGCGCTCATCTGTGCTCGCGGGGCTGGAGGCCGAGTCGCGCACCCGCGCGCAGAATCTCGAGCGCCTGCGAAGCCAGCAGGCCGGGCTCGAGCAACTGCTGCGCGAGCTGCGCGCTGCCATGGAGCGTTATCCGCTCGAGGCCGCGGGAGCTTTCGCGAAGCTGCGCGGCAAGCTCGGCTGGCCGGTGAGCGGGCGGCTCGTGGCCCGCTTCGGCGACCCCAGAGCGGGCGGCGTGCGGTGGGATGGAGTGCTGGTGGCCACAGAGCGCGGCACGCCGGTCAAAGCCGTGTGCGAAGGGCGCGTCATCTATGCCGACTGGCTGCCGGGGCTCGGGCTCCTCGCCATCGTCGATCATGGCGATGGGTACCTGAGCCTCTACGGTCATAACGAGCGGCTCTACAAGGCGGTCGGCGAGCGCGTCGCAGCCGGCGAGCCCCTCGCCGCCGCGGGCGACAGCGGCGGAAGCGGCAGGCCCGAGCTCTATTTCGAGATCCGCAAGGGCGGCAAGCCGGTCGATCCGCGGCCGTGGTTCAAGGCCGCGAATCCGTAGTCCATTGGCCGAAATTGCCGGCTGCACTGGGAGGCGACCGGCGGGGCATATGTGACCGGCGTCAACCTTTTGCGCACTACACCGGGGGCAGACCCCCCGATTCGCCAACTCGCGCAAGGACCGAAAACGACATAAGCGCAATCGTGTCGTCCGGCTCCCAGCGCGACATCCGGGCGGCGACCGATGAGCGTCCCTGCAACCACCGTATCTTCCTCCGGGCCAAGCGCCGCCCGGTTCGAGCCCTATTTCCGCCTGGTGCGTTCGCTCCTGCCGCGCGCCTCGTCCCTGGCCGTCTTCAGTGCCGCAGGCGAGCTCCTCTGGTCCTCCGACACCATGACCGGGCCCGACCTCATGAACGTAGTCGAGGACGCGCTCATTGCGGCGCGCTCGAGCCAGGGTGGCGCCGGCCAGCTGCGCACGCTCGAGGGGAACCTCCCCGTATACCTCTGCTCGCTGCGCGATGAGGCGGCAGGACTCCTTGCCATGGTGGCGGTCGTGTGCCGCCCGACGGAGGGCGGCGAGCGCAAGAACCAGGATTTCTCCTTCGCCAACGCGCTGCTCGCCCCGGCGCTCGAATCGCTCCGCCGCGAGTTTCTGGCGCAGGCCGCGATCGAGGAGCTGCATGGCACGGTCGCCGCGCTCAACCGCGACCTCGAGCTCCTGCTCTCCCACGGCGCGCTCGACCAGCCCAACACCGAGGGCGCCAACGACCTGCAGCTGCTGCTGCAGCAGACCATGGAGCACCTGCGCGCCGGCACCGGGGCGCTGCTGGTGCCGGAGAAGAATCTCACGCTGCTGCGCTCGGCGGGCGACTCGGCCACCGATGCGCGCTTCATGATGAAGGCGCACCGCAAGCTCATGACGCTGGCGCAGGCGCAGCCCGGGCCTCTCATGGTCAACGACGTCGATGTCGCGGCCACCGACACCTACCCCTATCGGGTGCTGTGCTGCGCGCTGCGCACCCGCGCCGGGCGCTGCATCGGCATGCTGGCGCTGCTGCGCGAGGAGGCGCACGAGCGCTTCAGCGAGCGCGATGCGCACCTGGTACAGATCCTGGCGCGCAAGGCGCTCGACATCGTCGAGTCGAGCTACGACTCCCTGAGTGGCCTCTACACGCGGCCGGCCTTCGAGCGGCGGCTCTCCGCGGTCGTCACCGACGGCAAGGCGGGCCAGCCCTGGAGCGCTCTCTATATCGACGTCGATCAGCTGCACGCCATCAACGAGAAGGCGGGCATGCACGTCGGCGACTCGGTCCTCGGGCAGCTCGGGGAGCTCTTCCGCAAGCGCCTGCCGCCCGGGGGCTTCGGCGCGCGCATCTCGGGCGATCGCTTCGCCGTGCTGCTGCCGGCGCAGGTGGAGGATGCCGAGAAATTCGCACAGGCGCTGCGCGTCGGGGCCGAGCAGCTCGTGCCGCAGCCGGGCGAGTCGCGTCCGCCCGTCTCGATCAGCGTCGGCGTGGCACTGCTCGACGCCAGCGACGGGGCTGAGCTCGCGCACGTGCTGGCGGCGGCCGAAAGCGCCTGCAAGGCAGCCAAGGACCGCGGCCGCAACCGCGTCGAGGTCTACCAGTCGAGCGACACCTCGATCGTGCGACGCTTCGCCGACATCTCGGTCGCCGCGCAGCTGCGCGACGCCATCGACAATGACCGGATGCGGCTCGATGCGCAGCTGATCCTGCCGTTCTCCGGCGCCGAGAGTGCGCGGCCGCACTATGAGCTGCTGCTGCGCATGATCAACGACGACGGGCTCACCATGGGGCCGGACAGCTTTCTCTCGGCCGCGGCGCGCTATCAGCTGATGCCCCTCATCGACCGCTGGGTCGTGAACCACGTGATCGAGGCGCTCAAGCCGCGCGCCTCGGTGCTCGAGGGCAAGGCCCTCGGCTTCACCATCAATTTCTCCGGGCAATCGCTCGATGACGACACATTCGCCGACTTCCTCATCCGCTCGATCGGGGAAAGCGGGCTCGATCCGGATCTTTTCTGCTTCGAGCTCACCGAGAACGCCACGGTCGCGCATCTGGCGCGCGCCGAGGAGCTGATGCGCCGGCTGCGCAAGCTCGGCTGCGGCGTGGCACTCGATGACTTCGGCACGGGCCTCTCCTCGCTCTCGTGCCTGCGGCAGCTCCCGATCACCATGCTCAAGATCGACGGCAGCTTCATTCGCGACGTTCTCAAGGATGCGCGCGCCGCGGCCATGGTGCGTGCCATCGCCGAGCTCTCCCGCAGCATGAAGATCATCACGGTCGCCGAGTACATCGAGACCGAGGAGATCAGCCATCACGTCGCCGAGCTCGGCGTCGACTACGGACAGGGCTTTGCCATCGGCAGGCCGATTCCGCTCGCCGAGCTCCTCAACGAGCTGCCGCTGCCGACCGACACCGCCATCACGCGCGCCCCGCAGGACATCATGTGGTACGCCGGAGCGACGCCCTGATGCGCTTCTCGAGCCGCTCGCGCACCGTCAGCGCGCTGCTCGCGGGCGCCGTCCTCGGCTTCTGCGGCGCCATGAGCAGCGGCGTGCTCGCCGAGCGCCCGCACGAGACCGGCGCCGCAGCCGACCGCCCCATCCTCAAGTGGGAGGAGGCGAGCCTCTTTGCGGAGGTTTATGAGCGCATCAAGCGCGACTACGTCGAGGACGTCGACGACCACGTTCTGATGGAGAAGGCGCTGCGCGGCATGGTGACCGCCCTCGATTCGCACTCGGCCTATCTCGACAGCGAGGAGTTCGAGGAGATTCGCCTGAGCACCATGGGCTCCTATCCGGGCATCGGCATCGAAGTGGTCCAAAGCGAGGGGCGGGTGCTGGTGCTGCATCCCATCCAGGGGTCCCCCGCCGCGCTCGCCGGGTTGAGGAGCGGCGATGAGATCGTGAAGATCGACGGCGTCGATATCGGCGGAGACCTCGAGCAGGCCACCGCCCGCATGCGCGGGAGCGCAGGCAGCAGCGTACGGCTCAGCATCCGCCGTATGGCCGAGCCGGCTCTCATCGAGTTCACCTTGCAGCGTGCCCAGGTCGAGATCAGCAGCGTCTCCGCGCAGATGATCGAGCCGGGCTACGGATACCTGAGGATCACCAGTTTCACGGAGACGACCGCGGACGACGTGAGCCACGCGCTATTGCGCCTCAAGCGCGACAATAAGGCTCCTTTGTCCGGCCTGATACTCGATTTACGAGACAATCCAGGTGGAGTCCTCGAGGCTGGCGTCGCCGTCGCCGACGATTTTCTCGACCAGGGTGTGATCGTGAGCGCCGACGGCCGCACCCCCGAGGCGCGCTTCCGCATGGATGCCACCCCCGGGGATCTCATCAACGGGGCCCCGCTCGTGGTGCTGGTCGACGGGGGAACCGCCTCAGCCTCCGAGATCGTCGCCGGCGCACTCAAGGATCATGGACGAGCGACCCTCATCGGCCGACGCACCTATGGCAAGGGCTCGGTGCAGACCGTCATGCCCCTCTCGCACGGTGGTGCCCTGAAGCTCACCACCTCCCGCTACTTCACCCCTTCGGGCGCCTCGATCCAGGGCAAGGGCATCGTGCCCGACATCGTCGCGACGGCACCCGCGGAGCTCGCCGCCGCGCGCTCCGCAAGAGGGAGCCTTCCCCTCGCCAGCCGCGACACGGACGTGCGCACCGGACTCGACACGCTCAAGTCCCGCGGCGGCGTTCTGGCGCAGCGCCAGTCGGCCGCAGCCCCCGTCCACGATCTCGTACCTTGAAGGTTGGCGAAATCGCCTTCGGGCGATTTCGCCGGACATGAGCGCGGGAGCGGTTATCCTGCCGCCATGCTGGCGTGGCTCATCGATCTGGTCCTTCATCTCGACCGCCATCTGGTCGAGCTGCTCATGCGCTATGAGCTGTGGATCTATCCAATCCTGTTCGCGGTCATCTTCTGCGAGACCGGTCTCGTCGTGACGCCATTTTTGCCGGGGGATTCGCTGCTGTTCGCGGTCGGTGCCCTCGCCGCGGTCGATACCAGCGGGACCCTCAGCGCGCCGCTGGCGAGCGTGACGCTCGCGGTGGCCGCGGTGCTCGGCAACACCGTCAACTATTCGATCGGCCGCGCGATCGGGCCACCGGCCTTCAGCGGCCGCTATCGACTGCTCAAGGTGGATTACCTCAGGCGCACCGAGGCTTTCTTCCTGCGCCACGGGGGACTCGCGATCTTCCTGTCGCGCTTCGTTCCCATCATCCGCACCTGTGCGCCCTTCGTCGCAGGTATCGGACGCATGCCCTATGCACGCTTTCTCGGCTATAACCTCGCCGGCGGCTGCGCCTGGGTGCTGCTGTTCATCTGGGGCGGTTATCTCTTCGGCAACATCCCGCTGGTGAAAGAGCACTTCGGTGCGGTGACGCTCGTCATCATCGCAATATCGCTGCTGCCGCTCGCGGCGACGCTCCTCAGCCGGCCCCGTGCGGCCACAGCCTCCACAGCGCACCGAGACCTCCGCCGATGACGAGCGTCACGTTGGGCACCACGCTCAGCATGAAGCCAAAGTGCCGCCCCTCCGCCGCGCGCACATAGCCCCTGAAGTAAAGCGCGCGTCCGATGATGAACACGGCTCCCAGCGCCGCAGCGAGCCAGGCGTTCACGTACCAGGCGAACAGCACGATGCCCGGCACGAAGAGGATGAGTTGCTCGAGCGTATTCATCTGTACGCGGAAGTAGCGCTCGAAGACCTCGTTTCCGGTCGTCGCGGGCGGGGCTACCTTATAGGTGGCACGGGCCCGGGCTACCGCCAGGCCAAAGTAGAAGAACTCCAGCAGGGCGAGCGCCAGAACCAGGTGTGCGGCTGCCATTGGAACTACCCCCTTGTGCGCCTACGCCCAGGATAGACGAGATGGCAGAATGAGCCCATGAACGAGAAGGTTCGCGGCTATGCCCACCGGGTCGACATCAACGCCGACGCGGGGCAGGTCTGGCGGGCGATCACCGAGGTGGAGGACCTGAGGCGCTGGTGCTCGCCGGAAGCTGAGCTGCAGCCGCGCCAGGGGGGACTCTTCCGCGCGCGCGTCGATCGGGTGACCGAGCTCGAGGCGCACATCGACATTTTCGAGGCAGGCCGCCGCATGCGGCTCATTTATCTGCCGACTCCCTCTCTGCCGCGCGCGAGCTCGGTTCTCACCGACGATCTCATCGTCGAGGGCGTGCCCGGGGGCACCGTGGTGCGAATCCTCGGCTCGGGCGTTCCCGGCGCGCCCGAGTGGGACACGCAGTACTGGCGCATGCGGACCTCCTGGCATCAGGCACTCAACCGTCTCAAGGTGTTCGTCGAGAAGAAGGCCGAGGCGGGGACTGCCGCATGACCGGCTTCGTACTGCGCGCGCTGCTTGCCGCGCTCGGTCTTTGGCTCGCGACGGCCTGGGTTCCCGGCGTGCACATCGACAATGTGCAGACGCTGCTTCTCGCGGGACTGCTTCTCGGCGTGGTGAACGCCATCGTGCGGCCGATCGTCTTCGTGCTGACCCTTCCGGTCACCATCGTGACGCTCGGTCTCTTTCTCCTGGTGTTGAACGGCGCCATGGTGGCGCTGGTGGCCTGGATGCTGCCCGGCTTTCACCTCCATCACAGGTTCAGCGCCGCGATCCTCACCTGGATCATCGTGTGGCTGACGGGCCTCATCGGCTCGGCGCTCATCGGGCATCGGGGCTTCGAACGGTACCGCGGCCGAGGGCTATGAATCGTCAGCGCGCCTGCAGCCGTCCCACCCAGCGATAGACGAGATAAATCACCGCCGCGAAGCCGATGCCGCCGAGCCATTCCGAAGCGGTCTCGAAGGAGTCCCCCACCACGCCGATCGGAAACGGATTGCCCGAGAGCGCCACCATGGCGGTGAAGACCACTGCGAGGACGCTCTCGCCCACGATGAGACCTGAGGCGAGCAGTACGCCGAGCTGCTTCGTCGCCTCGGGTCGGGCGGTCCGGTCTGCGCGACGGTCGAACCACCAGCCGACGACCGAGCCCACCGTGACCATCAGCGTCGAGGCCGTCGGCAGGTAGACGCCGAGGCCGACGGCGAGCGGCGGCAGGCGCATGGAGCGGGTCGTCTTCGAGAGCAGCCAGTCGATCGCGATGATGCCGAGCCCGATGAGCGCGCCGACGCCCATCAACTGCCATTTCTCCGGGTCGCTCTGGATCACGGCCTGGCCGAGGGCGGAGATGAGACCCGCCTGGGGCGCGGGAAGCGCGTGCTCGGTGGCCCCGGGAGCGCCCGCGAAGCCATAAGCCTTGTTGACCATGGAGAGCACGGGCGGGATGACGAGCGCACTCGCGACCACACCGACCACCAGCGCCCACTGCTGCTTCGACGGCGTCGATTCGACCAGCTGGCCGGTTTTGAGGTCCTGCAGATTGTTGTTGGCGATGGCCGCCACGTTGAAGACCACGGCGGTGACGAAGAGCGAGTAGGCCACCAGTGCCTTACCCATCTCGGGGGGGAGTGAGGACTTGACGGTCAACACGAGGAAGAGCGCCGTGGTCGCGACCACGAGGATGCCGATGCCCGAGAGCGGACTGTTGGAGGCGCCGATGAGTCCCGCCATGTAGCCGCACACCGTCGAGACGAGAAATCCCAGGACCACGACGATCACGATGCCGCCGACGGTGAGCAGCAGCGCATGCTCGCCCAGTCCCGCGCTGGTCGCGAAGTTCCACAGCAGCCAGCAGATCGGCAGGATGCAGAGGAGCGACACGAGGCCCACCTGGTCGACGGGAATGTCGTGCTCGGTGCGCGCGAGCGTGTCGCCTTTGCCGGCCTTGCGCGCCCGCGAGGAAGCGATCGCGCCCTTGAGGCCTCCGATCACCGGCTTCACGAGCTTGATGAGGGTCCAGATGGCGGAGATCGCGATGGTGCCCGCGCCCACATAGCGCACGTAGTGGCTCCAGCTGTCATGCGCGAACTTTCCCACCGCCTCGGCGCCCGGGTGCAGTGCGCTGTAGTGCGGCACGCCCCACCCCCAGCCGATGAGGGCGCCGATGAACATGGCGACGCCGACACTGATGCCCACGAGATGCCCGATGCCGAACAGCGCGAGCGACAGCTGGAAATCGAAACCCGAGACCGGCGCCTGACGATCGCTTCCCAGCCGGAAGGTGTGGGCGACGTCGCCGAGGAACAGCCGCGTCTGCACGAGCACGAGGAAGAGCGCAGAGACGAGCGAGCCCACCAGCACCGCCTTGAGTCCCTTGTCGCCGGCTTCCACGGCGTCCTTGTCCGTCACGTCGCCCGAGCCGACCTTGATGCACTCGGCGCAGGCCGTGCCCTCGGGGTAGGGAAGATCGGAGTCCGTCACCAGCGCGCGGCGCAGCGGGATCGAGTACATGACGCCGAGGATCCCGCCCGCGGCGCAGATCGCCACCGACTGCCAATAGGGAAAGCCAGTCCACCAGCCGATCATGATGAAGCCGGGCAGCACGAAAATGATCGAGGACAGCGTGCCGGCGGTCGAGGCCACCGTCTGCACGATGTTGTTCTCCTGCGGGCTGGTGTTGCCCAGCCAGCGCAGCAGCGCCATGGAGAGCACGACCGCGGGGATCGAGGTGGAGAATGTGAGCCCGGCCTTGAGGCCGAAGTAGACGTTGGCCGCGGTGAAGACCACGGTGAGCAGCACGCCGAGGACCAGGCCCCGCAACGTGAGCTCCACGCGCGATTCGGAACTCAATCTGCCGGGCGCCAGCGCCGCGTGCGGTTCGGTCCCCATGCTCAGACCCCCGGTAATATTGCTGTTATGTGCGGCATCTTAGCCTCGCGGTCCGCACGCGCGCTATGCTTGCGGCCATGAAAGTGCTGATCCTCGTGCTGTTGGTCGCGGCGCTCGGTTTCGCCGGTTTCACCTGGGTCACGCTCCACTGGGCCTATTCCGAGGGCGAGCGCGCCGGGTACGTCCAGAAGCTCTCGCACAAGGGCTGGCTGTGCAAGACCTGGGAAGGCGAGATGGCCATGGTCACGATGCCGGGCACGGTCTCGGAGAAATTCGCCTTCACCGTGCCGAGCAACGCGGTGGCCGCGCAGCTCAACGCCAATGTCGGCAAGCGACTCGCGCTGCACTACGAACAGCACAAATGGCTTCCGAGCTCCTGCTTCGGCGACACCGAGTACTTCATCACCGGAATGCGCGTCGCCGAGTGAGCCGTGGCGCCTAGCTATTGATCGCGCTCGTTCCGATCCCGCGCGTGGCGGTTCGAGTCACGCGTGCGTCCGGGCTGCGGACCCGCCTCGCCGGCATTTTCCGGCTGCTGCGGCTGGGTCGCGTCCGGGCCGCCCACAGGCGGGGCCGGGGCCGGCGCGCGTGCCTTACCCGTTTCCTCAGGAGCACACGCCGCGGCCAGCGCGAGAGCGAGGAGGCCGGCGGCGGCGGGAAGCTTGCGCATGGGCCCTCCTGGCTACTTCACACCCACCATCAGCCGCTTGATGGGCGGCGTGAGGGCGAGCATCACCGCTCCGGCGATCACGCCGTACCAGAAAATCCTCAGAAACAGGGCCGGGAGCGATTCGAGGTGGCTCGCGTCGTACTGTCCGGTCAGCTGGCCGGCGAAGTTTCCGCCGAGCGCCAGCGACAGGAACCACATGCCCATCGCCTGACCGACGAAACGCGGCGGCACGAGCTTGCTCATGTTGGAGAGGCCCACCGGCGAGATGCACATCTCGCCGCAAACATGCAGAAAGTAGGTGCAGATGAGCCAGGTGGACAACACCAGGTGGCCCGCGCGCACGCGCTCGGCCGCGAAGTACATGACGACGAACCCCAGTCCCAGGAGCAGCAATGCCACGCCGAACTTGGCGCTGGGCGGGGGGTCGCGATGGCGCTTGCCGAGCGCGATCCAGAGCGCCGCGAAGACGCCGGCGAGAATGATCACGAAGAGTGAGTCCAGCGACTGAAGAATGCCGGGCGGGGCATTCCACCCGAGGATGTGCATGTCCGTGTAGCGCGCGGCGAACAGGTTGAAGGATGCACCCTGCTGGAAGTAGCCGGCCCAGAAGGTCACCGAGCCCGCGAACAGCGCCACCATCACCAGCACCCGTTTGCGCTCCGTCGCGGTGAGCCCGGCAAAGAACAGCAGGTACACGAAGTACCCTACCGCCAGGAGTGAGACCGCCCAGGAGGCAAAGGAGGCGATCAGCGTGCCATCGATGTGCACCGCCCCGCTCAAGGCGAGCCACACCCCCGCACCGAGCAACACGCATAGCAGCACGATCGGGGTCCACGAGGCGCGCTGTGCCGGCGCCACCGCGAGTCCCGCCTCGCCGAGAAATCGCCTCGCCCAGAGGAACCACATCACCCCGACCACCATGCCGAGCGCGGTCAGCCCGAAACCGGAGCGCCAGCCGTAGGCGGTGGCGATGACCGGCACGATCATCGGGCCGATGAAACCGCCGATGTTGATGCCCATGTAGAAAATCGAGAAACCGGCGTCGCGCCGCGCGCCGCCCTCAGGATAGAGCGTCGCGACCAGCGCGCTCACATTGGGCTTGAGCAGCCCCACGCCCATCGCGATGACCAGGAGGCCCACGAAGAACACCGCCGTCGTTCCGAGCGCGAGGCAGGTGTTGCCGAGAGCGATGAGGATCGCCCCTGCGATCACCGCGCGCTGCGCGCCAGCCAGGCGGTCGGCGATCCAGCCGCCGAGCAGTCCCAGGAGGTAGGTGCTGCCGACGTAGAGCCCGTAGATCGAGGCCGCGGACTTGTCATCGAGCCCGAGCCCGCCCCTGGCCGCGGGCGCCACCATGAAGAGGATCAGGAGCGACTGAATGCCGTAGTAGGTGAAGCGCTCCCAGATCTCGGTGAGGAAGAGCGTCGCGAGGCCGACCGGCTGGCCGAGGATGGTGCGAGCGCTCGCCGCGGGGGCGAGAGCCAGGTCGGCGGCTTGATTCACGATCCGACTTTCGCGCGCGCCTCGGCCTCGCGCGAGCGCGTCAGCAAGCGCGCCAGCAGGATCCCGCCCTCGTAGAGCAGATACATCGGGATCGCGAGCGAGCACTGCGAGATCGCATCCGGCGGGGTGAGGAGCGCGGCGAGGATGAAGATGCCGATCAGCACGTAGCCGCGGTTCTTCTTGAGCTTCTCGATGCGCACCAGCCCCATCAGCACCAGCAGCACCACCGCGACCGGGACCTCGAAGGCGAGCCCGAAGCAGAAGAACATGGTGAGGACGAAGTCGAGGTAGTTATTGATGTCGGTCATCATCGAGACGCCCTTCGGGGTCGTCGCGGCGAAGAACTGGAACATCACCGGGAACACGAAGTAGTAGGCGAAAGCGATGCCGACGTAGAAGAGCACGATCGAGGAGAGCAGCAGCGGCACCGCGAAGCGCCGCTCGTGGCGATAGAGGCCCGGGGCGACGAAGGACCAGAGCTGATAGATCACATACGGCATCGCGACGAGCACGGCAACGAAGAACGACAGCTTGAAGGGCGTGGTGAAGGGCGACATGACGCCGGTCGCGATGAGATTGCTTCCCGGCGGGAGCTTGGCGAGAAGGGGCGAGGCGACGAAGGAGAAGATGTCGTTCGAATAGAGCATGCACGGCGCGAAGGCGATCCCGATCGCCACCATCGAGCGCAGCAGCCGGTCTCGCAGCTCGAGCAGGTGCGAGATCAGGCTGCCTTCGGCGAGCTTCTCAGGTTCCTCGCTCATGGGAGGATGCCGGCGGGGGTTGGGAAGATGGCGGCGGCTCGGCGGCGGGCGTGGGCGGCGGCTCCGGAGGTTTTTGCGGCGCCGCGCGCCGCGCCTCCTCGAGCTGCACTTCCTCCTCCAGCTGCTCGCGGAACTGGCGCGCCATGGCTCGCGCCCGGCCAACCCAGCGGCCTACCTCGGACACAACACGCGGAAGCTTCTCAGGTCCCAACACGACCAGTGCCAGGACGAAGATGATCAGGACTTCGGAAAAACGGCCCTCGAACAGGTCACACGCTCCGGTCGCTCTTGGGCTGGGCGGTGGCGTTGGGCTGGGTATCGGTCTTCTTCGCCACCTCGTCGAACTCGGCATCCGTCCCGATCTGCTTCGGAGGCGAAGTTTGCTCGGTTTCGCCCTCGTTCATTGCCTTCTTGAATCCACGCACCGCCGCTCCGAGGTCCTGACCCACGGTGCGCAGCTTCTTGGTGCCGAATATGACGAGCACGACGAGCAGGATGATCAGCAGCTCGCGCATTCCTATACCCATACGTCACCACTCCACGATGCCCGCTCGTGCGGAGAAAAGAGGAATCATAGGTCAAATGAGTCCTGCCGGCCCCACAAGTTCGCTTCAATCCGGTACGCGCTTCACGCTCCGGCGGGGTTCGCCTCCAGCCAGAACGTCACCGGTCCGTCATTGATGAGCGACACTTCCATGTGGGCGCCAAATACGCCAGAGGAAACATGGGGATATGAGGCCCTGGCGGCGCCCACCAGATACTCGAAAAGCCGTCGCGCCGCCGTCGGTTCCGCGGCACCCGAGAAGCCGGCGCGGTTGCCTTTTGCGGTGTCGGCGGCGAGGGTGAACTGCGGGACCAGGAGG
This sequence comes from Steroidobacteraceae bacterium, assembly GCA_035295065.1. GTDB lineage: Bacteria > Pseudomonadota > Gammaproteobacteria > Steroidobacterales > Steroidobacteraceae > 13-2-20CM-66-19. Next base: position 4,702 of record DATGJR010000067.1, on the reverse strand, counting down.
AGCGAAGCGCCGATGTCGCGCGTCGAAAGATTCATGCGGCCGTCGGCGTCGGGGAACACCCGGTAGGAGAGCAGCCGCTCGAGCAGGCGGTCGGCTTCGGCCTCGGTGTCCTCGCGCCGCACCGCGATGAGGGCGAGGAGGCCGCGAGCGATGGCGCCGACGGTTTCGCCCCCGACACGCACCTCGGCTCGGCTGACGCGCTGGATGAGGCCGATCATGGTCGGGCCCGATTGTGTGCCATTTGAGCTCGTATGCCGTAAGATTCGGGGCCGTTTTTGAGGGGGGCGAGCGAAAATGGGGCGGCAAGCAACTGCGGTGCGTGCGTTGACGATCGCAGCGGTGGCGGGATGCGTACTGAGCGGTGCTTTTGCGCAAGCGCCGCAGAGCCCGGCCCCTGCCGGTGAGACTCCTGCCCCGGCCGCACCCGCTGCCGCGGCGGCACCGAGCGCCGGCCCGGCGGATGCCCAGCACGGCAGGGTGGTCTCCTATACCTGTCTCGGCTGCCACGGAATCGACGGCTACAAGAACGCCTATCCCACCTACAGCGTCCCCGAGCTTCTCGGCCAGAACGAGCAGTACCTGCTGACGGCACTGCATGGCTACCGCGATGGCGATCGCTCGCACATCACCATGCACTCGCAGACCGAGAGCCTCTCGGAGCAGGACATGGCGGACGTCGCCACTTTTCTCGCGGGCAAGCCCCTGGTCGCAACCGGCAAACCGCAAGGGTCGGTTCCGCAGGCGGCGCAGCTGTGCGTCTCCTGCCATGGCCAGGACGGCGTGGCGGTTGCGCCCATTTATCCCTCCCTTGCCGGGCAGCACGAGGACTACATCGTGCGTGCGCTCGATGAGTACAAACACGGCGGGCGCAAGAACGCGATCATGAGGGGCTTCGCCGCGAATCTCTCCGAAGCGGACATCTCCACCATCGCCGGCTACTTCAGTCACCTCACGCCCGGGCTGAAGACCGAGGACCGGCGGGTCTCCTTCCTCGAATCGCACTGACCCGGGCCAACACCCCCCCGGAACCTTCCTACAGCACCGCGGTCTTCAGCGGGGCGCAGACCTTAAGACTCGGATAAGCCTCGCCGCCTATGGTTCGCGGCATGGAAATCCGTCTTGATGTTTAGGAGTCACGTCATGAGCCTCAAGTCCCTGATCCGCAAACCGCTCGCCATCGCGCTGCTCGGGGCGGCGAGTGTCGGCGTGCCGGTGAGCGCGCTTTATTTCGGCAGCACCGCCCATGCGGCGCCGAGCAGCGCCGTTGCCACCCAGGCACCCGCGGCCACCGCGCGCCCGCCTGCCAGCCCTGCCACTCTCACGCTTCCCGACTTCAGCGGCATGGTTCAGCAGTACGGCCCCGCTGTCGTCAACATCACGGTCACCTCCAAGACCCCCGCCGCCTGGCAGGAAGAACCCGGAGATGAGAACGGCGACAACGGCGACAACGGAAACGGGAACGAAGACCCCTTCGGTCCGAACAGCCCGTTCGCACCGTTCTTCCGCGGCTTTGGTTTCCAGAACCCGCGCCCGCAACCCATGCACGGCGAAGGCTCGGGCTTCATCATCCGTCCTGATGGCCTGATCATGACCAACGCCCACGTGGTCAGGGGCGCGAGCGAAGTCACGGTGCGCCTCACCGACCGGCGGGAATATCCCGCCAAGGTGGTGGGGGTCGATGCGCGCTCCGACATCGCTCTCATCAGGATCAATGCGAAGAATCTCCCCACCGTGAGAATCGGCGACTCGCGCTCGCTCAAGGTCGGTGAATGGGTGCTGGCGATCGGTGCACCGTTCGGTTTCGACAACAGCGCCACCGCCGGCATCGTGAGCGCCATGAACCGGCCGCTCAACGGCGACTACGTGCCCTTCATCCAGACCGACGTGCCGATCAATCCCGGCAACTCCGGCGGCCCCCTGTTCAACCTGCGGGGCGAAGTGGTCGGGGTCAACTCGCAGATCTACAGCCGCAGCGGCGGCTACATGGGCGTCTCTTTCTCGATCCCCATCGACGTCGCCATGAAGGTCAGCAACCAGCTCGAGACCTCAGGTCACGTGACCCGCGGCAAGCTCGGCGTCGTGATCCAGAACGTGACCCAGGATCTGGCCGACTCGTTCGGGCTGCCGCAGCCTGAAGGCGCCCTGGTCTCGAGCGTCGAGAAGGGCGGTCCGGCGGCGAGCGCCGGCATCGAGTCGGGCGATGTGATCCTCAAGTTGGACGGCGAGCCGGTCAACAGCACGACGCAACTCTCGGAGAAGGTCGCGGAGCTCGGCCCCGGTGCCACCGCGAATCTGGAGCTCTGGCGCAATCACGCCACGCGAAACCTGAGCGTCAGGCTCGGAACCCTGGATGAGCATCGCACCGCTTCCAACACTCAGCCGCAGCACGAGGGCGGCAAGCTCGGCCTCGCGGTGCGTCCGCTGACGGGCGATGAGCAGAATCAGGGTAACGTCAAGGGCGGATTGCTGGTCGAGCGGTCCTCGGGCCCCGCGGCCGATGCCGGCATTCAGCCGGGCGACATCGTGATCGCGGCCAACGGTGCGCCGGTCTCGAGCGCCGCTGCTCTCAAGAGCGCGGTCGAGAACTCGAAAGGGCACATCGCGCTCCTCATCCAGCGGGGCGACACGCGCATCTTCGTTCCAGTGCGAGTCGGCTGATCGTTGAAGGCCGATCAGATGATGAGGGGCCGTCCGCCGGACGGCCCCTCTTTATTTAGCTTTACGGGGAAGCTTTACGCGGACGCGGACGCAGGTGCGGCGGGAGCGCCGTTGGTGACCAGCGTCGCCATGAGCTCATTCACCGGCAGCGTATCGAGGGCAGCGGGCCTGGCGAACAGTGACTTGATGCGCTCGGCCTGCTTTCCGCCGAAGTTGGCATCGACCGCCGCCTGGAACTTGCGCACCAGCACGGGGATGCCCTCGGCGCGGCGCTTGCGGTGGCCGATCGGGAAGTCGACCGCCACGCGATCGGTGTGGCTGCCGTCCTTGAAGAAAACCTGCACCGCATTGCCGATGTAACGCTTGTCAGCGGCGTAGTAATCCTCCGTGAAGCGCGGGTTCTCGCGCACCTCCATCTTCGCGCGCAGCGCATCGATCCGCGGGTCGGCCGCCACGTTGTCCTCATAGTCCGCCGCCGTCAGCCGGCCGAAGATGAGTGGAATCGCCACCATGTACTGGATGCAGTGATCGCGGTCGGCCGGATTCGCGAGCGGGCCCGTCTTGTCGATGATGCGCACGCCGGGTTCCTGAGTCTCGATCGTGATGCGCGCGATGGAGTCGAGCTCATCACGCACCCGGGGGTGCAGCGTCATCGCCGCCTCGACCGCGGTCTGCGCGTGGAATTCGGCCGGGTAGGAGATCTTGAAGAGCACGTTCTCCATCACGTAGCTGCCGAAGGGGCGCGGGAGCGAGAGCGGTTTGCCCTTGAAGAGCACGTCCGAGAAGCCCCAGGTTTTGGCCGAAAGCGCGGAAGGGTAGCCCATCTCACCGGTGAGGGCGATGAGCGCGAGGCGCACCGCGCGGCTCGTGGCATCGCCGGCCGCCCAGCTCTTCCGCGAGCCGGTGTTGGGAGCGTGGCGGTAGGTGCGCAGCGCCCCACCGTCGATCCAGGCATTGGAGACCGCGTTCACCACCTGCTCGGCAGTTCCGCCGAGCATCGCGGTCACGACCGCGGTGGAAGCGATCCGCACCAGCAGCACGTGATCGAGGCCCACGCGGTTGAAGCTGTTCTCGAGCGCGAGCACGCCCTGGATCTCGTGCGCCTTGATCATGCCCGTGAGCACGTCGCGCACGTTGGGCGGCGCGCCCCCCGACATGACGGCGAGACGCGCCCGGTAGTCGGCGGCCGCGAGAACGCCGCCGAGGTTATCGGAAGGATGACCCCACTCGGCGGCGAGCCAGGTGTCGTTGAAATCGAGCCAGCGGATCATCGCGCCGATGTTGAACGCCGCCTGCACCGGATCGAGCTCGAAGGAGGTGCCCGGCACGCGCGCGCCGCCCGGCATCACCGCGCCCGGAACCACGGGACCTAATAGCTTGCGGCACGCGGGGTACTTGAGTGCCATGAAGCCGCAGGCGAGCGTGTCCATGAGGCAGTAGCGCGCCGTCTCGTAGGCGGCGGCGCTGTCGATGCGGAAATTCCGCGCGTACTCGGCGATCGCGGTGAGCACCGCGTCCGGGGCGGGCCGCGCCGCGGACTTCACGTCATGGGAGGACACTTACTTGCGCTTCTCCAGCGGCACGAACGGGACGTTCTCGGGGCCGACGTAATTGGCGGCCGGGCGGATGATCTTGCCGTCGGCGCGCTGCTCGATGACATGGGCCGACCAGCCGGTGGTACGGGCGATGACGAACAGCGGCGTGAACATCTCGGTGGGGATGCCCATCATGTTGTAGGCCACCGCCGAGAACCAGTCGAGGTTCGCGAACAGGTTCTTGGTTTCGAGCAGGACCGCTTCGATCCGGTCGGCGATGCGGAAGCGGCGCATGTCGCCCGATTCCTTCGAGAGCTGCCGCGCGACCTCCTTGATGACCTGGTTGCGCGGGTCGGCGATGGTGTACACGGGGTGCCCGAAGCCGATGATGACCTCCTTGGCCGCGACCCGCGCACGAATGTCGGCCTCCGCCTGATCCTCGCTCTCGTAACGCTGCTGGATGACGAGTGCGGTCTCGTTGGCGCCGCCGTGCTTTGGGCCGCGCAGCG
>DATGJR010000066.1:0-5079 GCA_035295065.1 Steroidobacteraceae bacterium | reverse complement strand
CGGGTTACTCGGCGCTCGCGCCGCGGATACGCTCAAACAGGCGCAGACGAACGCGCGCGCTCACCAGGGTCCTACGGTTGCACGCACGGTCGACCGTGCGGACCTCTGGCGCGCATTCACGCCGCAGATGTTCCGCTTCGGCCCGCTTTGTGCCGCGCTCGATGCGGCGCACTCGACCGGCCGCTACCCGAGCGACGAGGCACAGGCGCTGGAGTGGGCGGGGGTGAGCCCACTGCTGGTAGAGGGCCGGCCGACCAATCTCAAGCTCACCACCGGCGAGGATCTCGCGCTTGCCGAGGCGGTGCTGCGCGCCCGGAGGATGCCATGAGGGTCGGCTGCGGATTGGACGTGCATGCCTTCGGTCCGGGCGATCATCTGATGCTCGGGGGAGTGCGCATCGCCCACACCCACGGCGTGGTGGCGCACTCGGACGGGGACGTCCTGCTGCACGCGCTTTGCGATGCGCTGCTCGGCGCGGCCGGCCTCGGCGACATCGGGCAGCACTTCCCGGACAGCGACCCGCGCTGGAAGGGCACCGACAGCCGGCAGTTCGTCACGGCAGTGCTGGCCAAGCTGCGCGAGCGTCAGCTCTCCGTGGTGAACGCCGACCTCACCGTGGTGGCGCAGGCACCGCGCATCGCGCCGCACCGCGCGGCGATCCGCCGCGAGGTGGCCGGTCTCCTCGGCCTCGCCGAGGAGTTCGTCAACCTCAAGGCAACGACCACCGAGGGCCTCGGGTTTCTCGGGCGCGCCGAGGGCGTGGCTGCTCAGGCCATCGTGCTGCTGCGCGGAGCGTGAGATGGGCGAGCCTTCCGCGGATGCGGTGCTCGCGACCGCGCTCGATCCGCCGCGCGCCTACGGGCCGCCCGCCGCCGAGGCCATTGCGCGCTCGGCCGCCGCTGATTTTATGGTCGAGGAGGACCTCGGCTTCGCGCCCGCCGGGAGCGGTGCGCACCTGCTGCTCAAGGTGCGCAAGACCGATGCCAACACGGCCTGGGTGGCGCGTCAGCTCGCGCGCGCCGCCGGCTGCCCGCCGCGCGATGTGGGGTACGCCGGGCTCAAGGACCGCCGTGCGGTTGCGCTGCAGTGGTTCTCCGTCCCGCGCCCGCGCAACGCTCTCGACTGGCTCGCAGTTCGTGGCGAAGGCTTCGAGGTGCTCGAGGCTCACCCCCATACCCGCAAGCTCCCGCGCGGGGCCCTGGCCGGCAACCTCTTTACCGTGCGCCTGCGCGGCGCCAGCGGCGAGCGGCTCGCCGCGTCGCTCGCGCCGCGCATCGCGGTCATCGCAGCCCGCGGAGTGCCGAACTATTTCGGCCCGCAGCGCTTCGGCCGCGATGGCGGGAATCTCACGCGCCCCGCAGAGGCAGTGGCAGGACTTCCGCCCGTGGAGCGCAGCCTGGTGCTCTCGGCCGCGCGCAGCGTCGTATTCAACGCGGTGCTGGCCGAGCGCGTGACTGCCGGCAGCTGGGAGCATCTCGAGGCCGGCGATCTCGCGGCGCTCGACGGTCGCGGGAGCTTCTTCGCGGTGGAGGCCCCCGATGAGCTCCTCAGGGCGCGTTGCGCGCGCCTCGAGATTCACCCGACGGGGCCGATGTGGGGGGCCGGCCAGCCCGAAAGCGGCGCGGCGGTACAGGGGCTCGAAGCGCGAGTCGCGGCGCAGTTTCCCGTGCAGTGTGAGCTCTGCGTCGCAGCCGGCATGGCCCAGGAGCGCAGGAGCCTGCGGTTGCGCGTGGTTGGCCTCAGCTGTGAGACAGAGCGGGATGCGGCGGTGCTGCGCTTTCGCCTCGCGCGCGGCAGCTTCGCCACGGCGGTGTTACGCGAGCTGGTTGTCGCACCCGAGACGCCCGACTAGTCGTTTCAGCCCCTCAATGAGCCAGCAGCACATAGACCGCACCCGTTCCACCGTCCGTGCGGCGTGCCGAGACATACGCGAGCACCGCGCCCGTGCGCCGCAGCACCGCCTCGACCGCCCCTTTCAGCACCGGGCCGCGATGACCCGACCGCAGGCCCTTGCCGTGCACGATACGAACGCAACGCACCTGGCGCTCGAGCGCGTCGATCAGAAACTGCCGCAGCGCCTGCTTGGCCTCCGCGACGGTGAGCCCGTGAAGATCGATCTCGCGCTCGATGCGATATTCGCCGCGCTTGAGCCGGCGCAGGACCGAGGTCTGCACGCCGGGCCGGCGAAAGACGAGCTCCTCGCCACCGGCGAGCGCCGGATCGGGCGGGTCGGCCTCGAGGCTTTCCCGCAGTACCGCGGCCCGATCGGCGCGTGCGAAGCGCGCCCGCGGTTTGGGTCCTGGCGCGCGCGCGGGGCCGGCGGTGCTGCCCAGGGGCTTCACGCCGCGCACCGCCTCGCGGAAGAGCCGCGCTGCCTCATCCGGGTCGTCGTCGCCGTGTGCCGGGCCCACCTTACCTCCGCCGCAAGTCGTTAAAAGTATAATAATCATGCGCCTCCAAAAACGGTCCCCGGCGCGTACTCCTCTGGCTACGTGAAGATCCTGGTGAGCAATGACGACGGCTATCGCGCCGAGGGCATCCACCGCCTGCGGGAGGCGCTCGCGACGCTCGCCGAGGTCACCGTGGTCGCCCCCGACCGCAACAAGAGCGGCGCCAGCAACTCGCTGACGCTGGATGTGCCGTTGCGCGTGTTCGAGTCCGAGCCGGGCGTGTACTTCGTTCCCGGGACACCGACCGACTGCGTCCATCTGGCGATCTCGGGTCTGTTCGACTTCGAGCACGACATGGTCGTCTCGGGAGTGAACGATGGGCCTAACCTCGGCGACGACGTGCTGTATTCGGGAACCGTGGCGGCGGCGGTCGAGGGACGTTTCCTCGGTTTGCCGACCATCGCGGTCTCGCTGTGCACCACGGGCACGGGCGGCGGCCACTTCCAGACCGGCGCGGAAGTAGCGCGGCTGCTGGTCGCGCAGCTGCTGAAGAAGCCGCTCGAGCGGGCGCTCATTCTCAATGTAAACGTGCCTGACGTGCCGGTCGGGGCTCTGCGTGGTTTTCAGTCCAGTCGGCTCGGTTACCGGCACCGCTCCGCGCCCGTGATGCGGGCGCAGGATCCGCGCGGGCGCCCGGTGTACTGGGTGGGTCCGGCCGGCCCGGAACAGGACGCAGGTCCCGGCACGGACTTCGACACCGTGGCGCGCGGCTACGTGTCGGTGACGCCGTTGCACGTCGATCTGACGCGCCACGCCGCGCTGCCCACGATCGCCGACTGGCTGCAAGGCGTCGATGACTGACCTGCGCCTGAGCGGCATCGGCATGACCTCGGCGCGCACCCGCGACCGACTGGTGCAGCGTCTGCGCGACCAGGGCATCGCCAATCTCGCGGTGCTCGACCGGATCCGCAATGTCCCGCGCCACATCTTTGTCGATGAGGCGCTCGGCAGCCGTGCCTACGAGGACACCGCGCTCCCGATCGGTTTTGGACAGACGATCTCACAGCCGTACATCGTCGCGCGCATGACGGAGGCGCTGCTCGAAGGTGAGCGCGGGCCGCCGGGCAAGGTGCTCGAGGTCGGCACCGGCTGCGGTTATCAGACCGCGGTGCTGTCGAGCCTCGTGTCGCAGGTCTACACGATCGAGCGCATCGAGCCGCTGCTCGCCCGGGCGCGCGAACGGCTCAAGGAGCTCGGCGTCCGTAACGTGCGTTTCCGGCATGGCGACGGCTCTCTCGGCTGGAAGGCACACGCACCCTTCGATGGCATCCTGGTCGCGGCTGCACCGCTCTCGGTGCCCGAGGCACTGCTCAGGCAGCTGAAGGTGGGGGGGCGCCTCATCGTGCCGGTAGGGCCGGAAGGGGAGCAGGAGCTGGTGCGCTTCACTCGCCGCGAGCCACGCATCGAGCGCGAGTCGCTCGGCCCCGTTGCCTTCGTGCCGCTCCTGGGCGGCATCGCCTGACCCGCCGCGCTGCGCGGCAGCCTCTCCGACTCTGAGGACCTGACCAGGCGGGTTGCCTGCCCCCGCCCTGCGGGTCAAGTCTGCGTGTGATCCGTGGGCTCGACCTGTGCGCATGCTCCGTGCGCATGCCCAATGCGCATGCCCAATGCGCATGACCAATGCGCATGACCTATGCGCGTGCCCAATGCGCATGCCCAATGCGCATGCCCTATGCGCATGACCAATGCGCATGCCCTATGCGCATGACCCGTGCGCATGACCCATGCGCATGACCCACACCTGCGGAGCCCGCATCGGGCTCGGCGAGCGCGACCTCCAACTCACGAGAACAAATGGAAATAACTAACTGTTTATTAAAGTATTAAATGCAGAAAAGAACGCTCCACAGCACCGGGAGGCCCTGATCTGCATGGAAATTGGGCGCGTCCCGCTCTGCTATCACCCGACACCGCCGAAGAAAAGTCTTTGCGTGTCAAGGAGCTTGCGGAGATTCCTCCGACCTGTTTACCATGCACGCCCTGTCTCTCAACGACGACACGTACTGCGGGGAGGGCGATCAGCAGAGGACACAGGGAGGAGGGCGTCGCAACAAGAGCAATAACGCTTTCCAAGAAGAAGAAGAACAGTGCAATTGTTCGAGTCTGTCAGCTTCGAATGATTGTTTGGTTGGTTGAGCCTCCCCCTGTGTTCTCTGCCGAGCGCCTTTCCTGCTAACGCAAGAACAGTCCTGCGGCCACCCGCCGCTCCTCCTGCACCAGAACGTTGAACGTCCGGCACGCCGGGCCGAGCGCCATGGCTTCGAGGCCGACGCCGCGCGCGGCAACGAGCGCGCGGATCTGCGTCGACGGAAACTGTTGGCGTGGGCCGGTGCCGAGCACGATGAGCTCGGGAGCGAGCGCCAGGATCGGCTCGAGGTGCGCGGGGAGGAGCGCCGCGAAGCTCTCGGGCTCCCAGTGCTCGATGACGGTCTCGGCCGTGACGATGCAGCTGCCGCGGAGGCTGCGCGTACCGATGCGTATCTCGGTGTCCGAGTAGCCGCGGACCAGATTGGCAGGAACAGCGGAATCGAGCGTGAACTTCACGGGCGCTACGATACTGCCCGTGCGCAGCGCCGTCATAGTCATCGCCGATCTGTATCTGCAGTCGGGTGAGTCCCACGAGGAGGCG
>DATGJR010000065.1:0-4796 GCA_035295065.1 Steroidobacteraceae bacterium | reverse complement strand
ATTCGGGTCGATCGAAGTCGTTCATTCAGGGTCGCGATTCTAACGCCAGAGGCACGGGCCCAAAAAAATGGGGTGGTGCGGGACTACCCGCCCACCCCGTCCAGGAGGATGTCAGAAGCAGACCACAGCGCGCTGCGCGTTGCAGCAGCTAAGCAGTAAAGAAGTGCAAAGAATTCTGCGTTTGCCGCCCGCGGGGGCGGCCGGAGGCGGTCTCGGTGTATTGTCGCCCGGCACGCCCATGCCGGAACCCTCAGCCCCAGACCTCAAGCCGAGCATCCTGATCGTCGATGACGATCGGGCGCTTTGCGCCATGCTGGCGGAGTACCTGGGGCCCGAGGGATTTGTGACGCGGACCGCCGAGACCGGCCCCCAGGGCCTCGAGCAACTCGCCCACGCTGCGGTGGATCTGGTCGTGCTGGATGTGATGTTGCCCGAGCTGTCCGGGTTCGAGGTGTTGCGCCGCATCCGCTCGAGCAGCCGGGTCCCGGTGATCATGCTGACCGCGCGCGGTGAGGAGGTGGATCGCGTGGTGGGTCTGGAGCTCGGGGCGGATGACTACCTCGCCAAACCCTTCAGCCCTCGCGAGCTCGTGGCGCGCATCCGCGCCGTGCTGCGCCGCACGCCTGCGGAGGCGACCGAGGCGGCGGAGGCAGGGGTGCTCACCTTCGGTCCGCTCGAGCTGGACCTGCGTGCACGCCGCGCTCGCGTTGCCGAACACGACCTCGAGCTCACGGCGGCGGAGCTGCGGATCCTGGAGCTCCTGGTGCGTGCCGACACCCGCACCGTGACCCGCGAAGACCTCATGCTGCAGGCGCTCGGCCGCCGGCTGCTGCCGACCGATCGGAGTCTCGACACTCATGTGAGTAATCTGCGCCGCAAGCTCGCCCGTTACACCGCGCAGGTCTCGGTGCAGAGTGTGCGCGGCGCAGGCTACGCGCTGACGGCCGAGCGAAGCGGCGCGGTCGGGCCCTGAGGGTCGGACGATGCACTCCTTTTATTGGCGCATCTTTCTGGCCTTCTGGCTTGCCCTCGCCCTGATCCTGATTGGCACGGTCACGGTGGCGGTCAACGCAACCGCGCACCGCACGGAGCGCCCCTGGGTGCAGCGCGGGCAGCTCTATGCACAGGCCGCACGCGCCTTCGAGACCGGGGGCCCCGCGGCGCTGCGCGGCTGGCTGCAGTCGCTCCCGGGTGAGCCCTTCAGCCGCACCTTCGTGGTGGATCCATCGGGAAGGGAAGTGCTCGAGCGCCCGCTGCCTCCTTATTTGAGCGGCGCCCCTGGAAGCGATGCTTCGCGCCGCGCGGCCAACGTCGGCCCTATCGCACCGGTTGGGGGTGCCCTGGTGCTCGTGGGGGCAAACGGTGCGACCTGGCACGTCGTGGTCGGGCCGGTGCGGGAGAATCCGCGACTGTTCGGTGAGCTGGAGCAGCCCGGCGTGCCGCTCGCGATCGTTGCCATCGCGCTGGTGGTGAGTGCCGCGCTCTGCTTCGTCCTCGCGCGCCAGCTCGCCGCACCGGTCGATCGGCTGCGTCTTGCCACGCGACTCATGGCCGAAGGGGACCTCAACGTGCGCGTGCTGCCTGCCCTCAAGCAGCGCCAGGACGATCTGGGCCTGCTCGCGGCGGACCTCGATACCATGGCACAGCGACTGCGCCATCAGCTCGAATCGAAGCAGCAACTGCTGCGCGACGTGTCGCATGAGCTGCGCTCGCCACTCACGCGGCTGCAGCTGGCGCTGTCGCTCGCCGAGCGCGAGAAGGGCGACGTCGAGCGCCATCTGACACGCATCGCTCTCGAGGCGGACCGGCTCGAGCAGCTCATCGCGCGCACGCTGCAGCTCGTGCGACTCGAGCGCCCGGCGGCCACTTTGGAGCACGTGGCGGTCGATGTGGGGGAGTTGCTCACGGCCATCTCCGGCGACGTCGGCATCGAGGCCGACGCGCAGGGGTGCGTGGTCAATGTGCACTCCGACAGCGGGCTCACTCTGCGCGGCGACCCGGAGCTGCTGCGCAGCGCCTTCGAGAATGTGATCCGTAACGCGGTGCGCTACAGCCCGTCTGGAGCGCTGATCAGCATCAGTGCACGCCGCATGTCGGGCAGCGATGGTGAGCGGGAAGCGGCGGAAGTCATCGTGCGGGATCACGGTCCGGGAGTGCCGGATAAGGACCTCAAGCTCATCTTCGAGCCGTTCTATCGGGTCGAGGCGGCACGCGATCACCGCACCGGAGGGGGCGAGGGACTTGGGCTCGCAATCGCGGCGCGAGCAGTCACCCTGCACGGGGGGGCGATCGAGGCGCGCAATGCACAGGGTGGGGGGCTCGCCGTCTCCATCACACTACCGCTTGCGGCGAGCAGTGAGGCCCTTAAAGAGGTCGCCGCGGCATAGGCGCGATCGCGCCCCTCCTGGGCCGGCCTGCGCAGCCCCCCTCGGCTTTTCACAGAATGCGGAAAGGGGCGAACTGCGGCCGCACGCGCTAAAATGAGGCGTCCCAAGGCAGGGACAGGCACCCGGCGCCCGCGGTAAGGGCCCGCGGCAAGCCACACCAAAACGATAAACTACGCGCCCTGCGCCCAATGGAGCGAGAAGCATGTCGGTAAGGTCTACTGTCCAGTCGCAATTCGAGCAGGTCGCCACCGAGCAGGGACGCAAGCTCGCACCTCTTGGGGAAGATCTGAAGCTCATCGACTGCGGGTTGGATTCCCTCAGCTTCGCGATCATCGTCGCCCGGCTCGAGGATTCCCTTGGCGTCGATCCGTTCAGCTCCGAGACGGCCGTGGACTTTCCCGTGACCTTCGGCGACTTTGTCAGGCTGTACGAGAGCGTTGCCAAGTAAACCGCGCTCCCTCTGGGAATCCATCACGGCCGACGCAGTTCCGGCCGGCCGTCTTTACGGCGCGCGCGCCACTGTTGAGCTGGCGGGCCTCGCGCGCGGCTCGAGCTTCGGCCCTCGGCTGGAGGAGTTGCGCGGGCGCTCGGTACTTCTCGCGGTCAAGGATCCGTTGCGCGCAGCCCTCGCGATGCTCGAGCTCGATGGGGTCGCCGCGCGCATGGTGCTCTGTCCTGCGGATCTTTCGCCCGAGCATCTTCCCGCGATTGCCCGCGCCGCGGCCGCCGATGCTTGTGTCGCAGACGCAGAGAGCGCGGCGGCACGCCTCGAGGGAATGAGGACGGCGGTCGACATCGAGCCGCGGCTGCTGCCTCACGATGCGGAGCGGCTCAATTCACACACCACGGAGTGGGTGCTGCTCACCTCGGGCACGACCGGTGCGCCGAAGCTCGTGCAACACGATCTCTCGACCTTGACCGACGCGCTCGCCGGCGCGCGACCAGGGCCTGAGGCGGTCGTCTGGGCAACCTTCTATGACATCCGCCGCTATGGAGGGCTGCAGATCTTCCTGCGCGCCGTGCATCTCGGCTCACTCGTGCCCGCCGACCCGGCGGAGGCGGTGCCCGCGTTCCTCGAGCGCGCACGCGCAGCCGGAGTGACGCACATCTCGGGCACCCCCTCCCACTGGCGCAAGGTGCTGATGAGCGGCGCGGCCGCGACCATCGCGCCGCGCTACGTACGGCTCTCGGGCGAGATCGCCGATCAGGCGGTGCTCGATGCGCTGCGGGCGACTTATCCTCAGGCGATGGTGGCGCACGCGTTTGCATCGACCGAGGCCGGGGTGGCCTTCGAGGTGCGCGACGGTGCGGCGGGGTTTCCCGCGAGTCTCGTCGGGGCCTCGGACTCGAGGGTGCGGTTGAGCGTCGCCGGCGGAACACTGCACGTGCGCTCGGGCGGCAATGCCCACGGGTACCTCGGTCCCGATGCCAGCGCTTTCCCGCGTTCCTCCGACGGCGCCATAGACACCGGGGATCTCATCGAGGAGCGCGCCGGGCGCTATCACTTCCTCGGTCGCCAGGGCGGCGTCATCAACGTCGGCGGGCTGAAGGTGTACCCTGAGGAGATCGAGGCCGTGATCAACGCCCACCCCTGGGTGCGGATGTCGCTGGTGCGGGCCCGACGCAATCCCATCACGGGGGCGGTCGTGGTTGCCGATGTGGTACTCGCCGAAGAGTCCCCCGGCGCTACGCGCCCCGCCTCAGAGGAGCTCACCCGCGAGCTTCTCAGCAACTGCCGCCAGTCGCTCGCGGCCTATAAGGTGCCAACGATGATCCGCGTCGTGCAGGGGCTCGATGTCTCCCCTTCGGGAAAGCTGGTGCGTCCCAATGCGTAGCATCATTGTCACGGGTGGAAGCCGGGGCCTGGGTCTCGGCATCGCAACGCGGCTCACCGTGAGCGGCTTCCGCGTGATCGCGATCGCGCGCAATGAGACGGCCGAGCTACGCGCGGCCGCTGCCGAGTCCGAGCGGACGGGCCGCGGCGAGCTGCATTTCCGTGCCTTCGATCTGATGGACACCAAGGCGATCGGCCCGCTGGTCACCAGGCTCCACAAGGAGTTCGAGCCGCTCTACGGGCTCGTGAACAATGCCGGTATCGGGACCAGCGGCGTGCTCGCGAGCATGCCCGACGGGCAGATCGCGCATCTCGTGCAGCTCAACCTGGTCTCGGCCATGTTGCTCAGCAAGTACGTGGTGCGGCGCATGATGACCAAGAGCGGCGGCCGCATCGTCAATATCTCCTCGGTCGTTGCTTCCACGGGCTACCGGGGTCTCTCGGTCTACTCGGCCTCGAAGGCGGCGCTCATCGGCTTCGGCCGCTCGCTGGCCCGCGAAGTGGGACCGCTCGGCATCACGGTGAATGCGGTGGCGCCGGGCTTCACCGACACCGAGATGACGCGTGCGATCGGG
>DATGJR010000064.1:0-14990 GCA_035295065.1 Steroidobacteraceae bacterium | reverse complement strand
GGCCGCTTTGGGGAACGAGCGCACCTTGCCGGCGGCTGGCGCAAATGGCTGGCCGGCTCGCTGGGGCGGCCCGACCTCGCCGCCGCGTCGGTCGCGGACGTCGCGGCTGCCAGCCTGACGGGCGCCGCCGTCACGGCCGCCACACGCTGGATCGCAACGCCGGTCGAAGTGATCGCCGGCCTCACGCGCTTGCACCTCAGTCGACGCGGCCTCCTGCGGCTCTCTCGCGAGGAACAGGCGGAGCTGACTGCTGCCTTTCATGGCGCCTTCGCTGGCGCGGACCTCCAGTTGCGGGCGTTGGACGATGGCCAACTGCTGCTCAGTACGCCGCAGATCGGCGCGCTCGAGACGGCCGAGCCCGCCCGTTGTGCGGGGGGCGACATTCAGGTGCCGCGCGGACCTGCCGCCGCACCGCTCCTGCGCCTGATGGCGGAGATCGAGATGTGGCTGCACGGAGAGCCGATCAACGAAGCACGCCGCGCCCGCGGCCGGCCGCCGGTCACAGGGCTGTGGCTCTGGGGGGCAGCCGGGGCCGGCGCCATTCCCGCTGCGAGCGGCGGCGAGCGCCCGCGACTCGTTGCATGCGGCTGCGACGCCTGGCTCATGGGCCTTTCCGCTCTGTGTGGCGGCGTGGCGTTGCCGCTGCCTGAACACCCGGCGGCTGTCTTCGCCGACCCGCGCGCCGAGCGTGCGGTGCTGGTGGCCGAGGCTGCGGGCGAGGCGCCGCAGGATGAGGACTGGTCGCTCCCGCGTGCGGTCGCAGCACTCGATCGGCGCCTCGTCGGTCCCGCGCTCGAGGCTCTGAGAGCCGGGCTGCTCGGGCAGCTCACCGTCATCGCCAACGACACCCGTATCACGGTCGGCCGGCGCAGTGCGCTGAGGCGCTGGCGCCGGCGGCGCATAGGATTTAGGGTGTTCACGTGAGCGGGGGCACGAGTCTCAGGGTGGTACGGCGAGCCGCGGCGGCAAACGCGCTGCTTGCCGTGGGCCTTCACCCGGTGCTCGCGCGCGCCTACGCGGCGCGCGGCATCCGCTCGGCCGAGGAGCTCGACAATTCCCTCAGCCGGTTGCTGCCCGTCGGGACGCTCGAGGGAATTCCCGCGGCCGTCGACCTGCTGCTCGCGCATCGCACCGGCGGGCGGGTGCTCGTGATCGGTGACTTCGACGCAGACGGCGCCACCAGCAGCGCGCTGGTGGTTCGGTCGCTCCGGCGGCTCGGCTTCTCCAGCGTGGATTTCCTGGTCCCCAACCGCTTCGAGTTCGGTTACGGCTTGACGCCCGAGATCGTGGCGCTCGCCGCGGGACGCTCCCCGACCCTGATCGTGACGGTCGATAACGGCATCTCGAGCCACGCCGGAGTCGCCGCCGCTCGCACGCGCGGCATCGACGTACTGATCACGGATCATCATCTTCCGGCTGCCGAGCTTCCCGACGCCAACGTCATCGTGAATCCGAACCTCACCGGCAGCCGCTTCGGCAGCCGCACGCTCGCCGGAGTCGGCGTCGCCTTCTACACCATGGCTGCGCTCGAGCGACGCCTCGCGCAGCAGCCGGGCAGCGGCGGCGGCGCGCCGGTCGTGGCACAGCTGCTCGACCTGGTGGCGCTCGGCACGGTTGCCGATGTCGTGCCACTCGATGCGAATAACCGCGTGCTCATCGCTCAGGGCATGAAGCGCATCCGCGCCGGACATTGCGTCGCCGGCATCCGCGCCTTGCTGGCCATCGCCGGACGCGGCGCGGCAGGTGAGTTGACCGCGGCCGACCTCGCATTCGGTGTTGCGCCGCGGCTCAACGCCGCGGGCCGCATCGACGACATGAGCATCGGCATCCAGTGTCTGCTCGCCGACGAGGATGCGGAGGCGCAACGCCTGGCGCTGCGGCTCGATCAGCTCAACGAGGAGCGGCGCGAGATCGAAGCGCGCATGCAGCAGGACGCTCTGGCCGCGGTCCGGCGCCTCACCGCGACCGGGCCCGAGGCGCTGCAGCGAAGCGGGGTATGTCTCTTCGATGAGAGCTGGCACCAGGGCGTGGTCGGTCTGGTCGCGAGCCGTGTCAAGGACCGGCTGCGCCGTCCGGTGATTGCCTTCGCGGTCGCCTCTCCCGACACGCTGCGCGGCTCGGCACGCTCGGTGGCCGGTATCCACATACGCGACGTGCTCGAGGCTCTCGCCACGCGCCATGCTGGCCTCATCAGCCGCTTCGGCGGGCATGCGATGGCGGCGGGCCTGCAGCTGCCGCGCGCGCGCCTCGATGAGTTCGCCCGTGCTTTCGATGAGGAAGTCGAGCGCCACATGGGCGGCGGCGCAGCCGCCGATGCCGTCGAGACGGACGGCGAGCTCGCAGTCGGCGAGATCGCGCTCGCCACGGCCGAGGCACTGCGCGCCGGCGGACCGTGGGGTCAGGCCTTTCCCGAGCCCTCCTTCGACGGTCTGTTCAATATCCGCAACGTGCGCGTCATCGGCGAGCGGCACGTGAAGATGTGGGTCGAGCCGCCCGCGAGCGGCCGCTCCTTCGATGCCGTCGCCTTCAATCTTCTCGGCGCCGGCGGTGCCGGGGAGCTGCCCGCGGGGCTCACGCAGCTCGTCTACCGCCTCGACATCAACGAATACCAGGGCGAGCGCCGCCTGCAGCTGCTGGTCGACCATCTGCTGCCGGCTCCTCCCTGAACCGGGCGCCGGGGTGTTAGCATTTGGCCATGGAAGTCAATCAGCTCAAGCGGCAGCTCAAAGATCTTGGCGAGCGCATCAGCTCGCTTCGGGGGTTTCTTTGAGTACGACCGCAAGCTCGAGCGCCTCGAGGAGGTTGGGCGCGAGCTCGAGGACCCTAAGGTGTGGTCCGATCCGGCGCGTGCCCAGGATCTGGGGCGCGAGCGCGCGCGGCTGACCAGCGACGTCGGCGAGATCGACCGCACCACCCGCGGCATCGCCGAGTCGGTCGAGCTCCTCGAGCTGGCCGAAGCCGAGGGCGATGAGGCTGCGGCGCGCGATGTGGAGCGGGATGCGCAGCGCCTCGAGGACGAGGTCCGGCATCTCGAGCTCAAGCGCATGTTTCGCGGCGAGATGGACTCGCACAGCGCTTTCCTCGACATTCAGGCGGGGGCGGGCGGCACCGAGGCCCAGGATTGGGCGCAGATGCTGCTGCGCATGTATCTGCGCTGGGGTGCGGCGCGCGGCCTGCGCTGCGAGGTCATCGACATGAGCCCCGGGGAGGTTGCCGGTATCAAGAGCGCGAGTGTGGAAGTGCAGGGCGAGTACGCCTACGGCTGGCTGCGCACCGAGACCGGTGTACACCGCCTGGTGCGCAAATCGCCGTTCGATTCCGGCAACCGCCGCCATACCTCTTTTGCCTCCGTGTTCGTCTCACCCGAGGTCGATGACGACATCGAGATCGAAATCAACCCCGCGGACCTCCGGACCGACGTCTACCGCTCCTCGGGTGCGGGCGGCCAGCACGTCAACAAGACCGAGTCGGCCGTGCGCATCACTCACATGCCCTCCGGCATCGTGGTGGCCTGCCAGAACGAGCGCAGCCAGCACAAGAACCGCTCGACGGCCATGAAGATGCTCAAGGCGAAGCTCTACGAGCTCGAGGTCAACAAGCGCAACGCCGCCGCGCGGGTGCTCGAGGATTCCAAGTCGGACGTCAGTTGGGGCAACCAGATCCGCTCCTACGTCCTCGACCAGTCGCGTATCAAGGATCTGCGCACCGGGGTCGAAGTGGGCAACACCACCGCGGTGCTCGATGGCGATCTCGATCAGTTCATGGAGGCATCGCTCAAGGCGGGTCTGTAACGCATGACGAAGAACGGCAACAACACGACCGGCTCGGGCGGTGGCGAGGACGGCGGCGACGAGAACAAGCTGATCGCCGAGCGGCGCGCCAAGCTCGCGGAGCTGCGCCGGCACGGCATCGCTTTTCCCAACGACTTCCGGCGCGACGTGCTCTCCGGCGAGCTGCAGGCCTCCTACGGCGCCCGCGACGAGCAATGGCTCGAGGCCAATCCGACGCGCGTCAACGTCGGCGGCCGCATGATGTTCAAGCGCGTCATGGGCAAGGCAAGCTTCGCCAAGATCGCCGACCGCACCGGGCTGATTCAGCTCTACCTGCAGCAGCAGACGCTCGGACCGTCCTACGAGAGCTTCAAGGCCTTCGACGTCGGTGACATCGTGGGGGCGGGCGGGGTGCTGTTCCGCACCCGCACCGGCGAGCTTTCGGTGCGGGTCGACTCGCTGCGGCTGCTGGCGAAGTCGCTGCGGCCGTTGCCGGACAAGTGGCACGGGCTTGCCGACACCGAGACACGCTACCGGCAGCGCTACGTGGACCTCATCATGAGCGAGGCGAGCCGCAACGTGTTCCGCACTCGCACCCGCATCGTGCGCTACCTGCGCGACTTCCTCGACGCGCTGGATTTTCTCGAGGTCGAGACGCCGATGATGCAGCCGATACCCGGCGGCGCGGCCGCACGTCCCTTCCGCACTCACCACAACGCGCTCGATCTCGACATGTACCTGAGGATCGCGCCGGAGCTGTACCTCAAGCGCCTGATCGTCGGCGGACTCGAGCGCGTCTACGAGATCAACCGCAACTTCCGCAATGAGGGACTTTCGACCCAGCACAACCCCGAGTTCACCATGCTGGAGCTGTACCTGGCCTATGCCGACTACGACGACATCATGGATTGGGTCGAGAAGGCGACGCGCGGCCTGGCCGACATGCTCAACGGGCGGCTCGAGCTCACCTACCAGGGACGTCACTACGATCTCGGCAAGCCCTTTCGTCGCGTGACGGTCGAGCAGGCGATCATCGAGGCGAATCCCGGCATCGACCCGATGTCGCTGCGCGATCTGACTTACCTGCGCAGGCGCTGCGGCGAGCTCGGCATCGCCGCCGGTGAGCACGACGGTCCCGGGAAGCTGCAGATCGAGCTGTTCGAGAAAACCGCGGAGGGCAAGCTCCTCGAGCCGACCTTCGTCTACGCCTACCCGGCGGAGGTCTCACCGCTCTCACGCCCCAACGATGCGGATCCCTTCATTGCCGACCGCTTCGAGTTCTTCATCGCCGGCCGTGAGATCGCCAACGGCTTCTCCGAGCTCAACGATCCGGAGGACCAGGCGGCGCGCTTTCGCGCCCAGGTCGCCGCCAAGGATCGCGGCGACGAGGAGGCCATGTTCTACGACGCCGACTACGTGCGGGCGCTCGAGTACGGCATGCCGCCGGCAGCGGGTCTCGGCGTCGGTATCGACCGGCTGGTGATGTTCTTCACCGATTCGCCGTCGATCCGCGACGTCATCCTGTTTCCGCATATGCGGCCCGAGGGCTGACCCCCGACTCCCGCGGGAGCGGGCTCTCACGGGATTACGCGCTCGCCCTCGAGCGTGGCGTGCACGCGATCACCCGCGGGCCGACCCGTGGCATCGAACGAACGTGCCTCCGCGGCGCCTTTGAAGGTGTCGCCCGCCACCTGGACGGAGAAGCTGATCTCCGTGCGGCTCACGAACTGGTGAGTGAGCCGGTCGGCGGCCACTTCGACGAGCTTGCCCCTGAAGCCGCCGCCATCGGGCACCCAGATACCCATCAGATTGCTGTCGCTCGTCTTCGCATCGCCGGCGTCGGGATTGGACTGCTCGACGGTTCCGTCCGAGTGAAACACGAACATGTGAAGCGGAAAGGGAGCTTGCGGGGCGCGAACCACCCAGGCGCCGACGATCGGCGAGGCGGGCCGCACATTCGTCGAGGGCGTGGTGCAACCGGCCGCGCTCAGCAGCAGCGCGAGCAGCCCGAGCACGCCGCGCTTTCGCGGTCTGCGACTCACTCAGGCACGCGGAATCGCGACCGAGAAATTGCCGTCCGCACTTTGCGGGAGGCCGTCGTCGATCGAGTAGTAATCGCCCTTGTCGGCGACGAAGATGTGGCAGGCACTCGTGAGGCCGGTCGCCCCATCGAGCGTGCCCGCGGCGATGCTGATGTAGTCGCGCTTCGCGCCCTGCCAGAACAGTGTCGACCCGCAACGTCCGCAGAAGCCCCGCCGCGCGGATTCGGAAGACAGGTACCAGCGCAGCTCCGCCTCCTGCCTCAGGCGAAAATCGCGGTGTTGCGCAGCGGTGGCCGCCATGAAGTGACCGGTGTTGCGGCGGCATTGCGAGCAGTGGCAGAGCACGACCGGCCGCAAGGGTCCTGTGACCTGGTAGCGAACCGCGCCGCAGAGACAGCCGCCGGTGTGGATGGGTTCGGTCATGCGGTTTCCTTCAGATCTCACTCAGGGAGCGCGTAGGGGAGGGGAAGCTGCGCGGCGCTCAGGCGGCGCACGGCGCCCGACGCCCCGGCCGTGTCGGAGGGAGCGCCGGCCGCAAGCGGCGCTACGGCGAGGAACTCACTGCCGCCGTCCGGCAGCGGCACCGCCTCCACGATGCGGAAGCTGCGGCCATCGGTGAGCTCGCCCGCTTCGCCCGGTTGCAGGGATGCCGGGGCGGTGGTGCGGAAGCGCTGCATCCGGCGCTTTACGCGGCCGCGGTAATGGGCGCGCGCGATGACCTCCTGGCCGGTGTAGCAACCCTTGTCGAAATCGATCGCCCCGAGCACATCGAGGTTGAGCATCTGCGCGACGAATTCGCCCGAGGTCGACCCCCCGATCTGCGGCTCGCCTGCCTCGATCGCCAGGCGTCGCCAGAGTTGCGGATCTGCGCGAGCGCAGCTTTCGAGCCCCTGGGCTCCCCCGCCCGGGGCGGCCGTCGAGGGCGTGGCGAGGAGCCAGCGCGCGGGCGCAGCGCCCATTCGCAAAGCGAGGGTGGGCCCGATGCGCGCCACACCGGAGGGCGCCTCGGGGAGCTGTTGAGCGAGGGCAGCCGCCCCGCCGCTCGCCGCGTGCGTATCGGGACCGATCAGCCCCTCGAAGCGCCAGCCGTCGGAGGCATCCTCGAGGGTGACCTTCGAACGCAGGATGAAGCCTCTCAGGCGGCTTGCGATCGGTGCCGTGAGCTCGCGCGGGAGGATGGCGAGCACCTCATCGGAGCCCAGCGCGAGGAGGCGCAGTAAGCCCAGCACCCGCCCCTGCGGGTTGTGGTAGCCCGCGAGCTCGGAGTGCCCGGGACCGAGTCGTGTCACATCGGCAGAGAGCTGTCCCTGCAGAAATGCAATTGCGTCGCGTCCGCGCACGCGCAATGCGCCGAGCGACTCGAGAGAGACGAGAGTCCAGGGTCCGCGCATGAGTTGAGCTTTGTTTTTCCTTGGCTTTCCGTGGCCGGGATGCGTGAATTCTGTCAGACTAAATGAGTATGTCGAAGGTGCAACTCAAGGGGGCCGAGACGCCTCCGGCTGCCGCTTCCGTTCCTCCCCCTTCCGCTGACGTCGTCTCTCCGCCGCCCTCGGGGCAGGGAGCGGCGGGCGCCCCCCGGCCGCGTGAGCTCGGCGGCGTTGCAGGTCCCGATCCGACCCGCTTCGGCGACTGGGAGAAGAACGGCCGCTGCATCGACTTCTGAGAGTATGCCGGCGCGCCCGCTTTCGCCGCATCTGTCGATCTACCGGATGTACCGGTACACGCTGCTCACTTCCTTTCTCAATCGCCTGACGGGAGTCGCGTTGTCGCTCGCGCTGGTGCTGCTGGTGTACTGGCTGACGGCCGTTGCGGGTGGCGCGCGCAGCCAGGCGCGCGCCGCATGGCTACTGAACCTGCCGGTGATGAAGCTGGTCTACGCGGCCTGCATCATCGCCTTCTGCTATCACCTGGTGGCCGGCATTCGCCACCTCGTGTGGGATACCGGCCACGGCCTCGAGCGCTCGCAGTCGCGCAGCAGCTCCTGGCTGGTGCTCGTGGCGAGCGTGCTGCTGATGCTGATCATCGGCACTTTCGCTTTCGTCTTCGCAGGTCGCGCACCGTGAGCCTGCGCAGCCCGCTGCGTCGCGTCCTGGGCACGGGCTCCGCGAAGCAGGGGGTGCATCACTGGTGGGTGCAACGGCTCACCTCGGTGGCGCTCGTGCCGCTCACCGTGTGGTTCGTGGTGTCGCTGCTCGCCTTGCCCTCGCTCGATCACGCCACGGTGGCCGGCTGGGAGCGGCAGGGCTCCACTTCGCTGCTGCTCATACTGCTGGTGCTGGTGGGAACCTGGCACTCGCAGCTCGGTGTGCGCGTCGTGGTCGAGGACTATGTGCCTTCGCCCGCAGCGCGCACCGTAACCCTGACCCTGATCGCCTTCGCACACGCGCTGCTCGCGGCCGCCGGAATCCTCGCAGTGCTCAAGGTGGCGCTCGGGAGCGCACCGTGAGCGCTTACGAGCTCGTCGATCACAGCTACGACGTAGTCGTCGTCGGCGCCGGCGGCGCGGGGCTGCGCGCCACACTCGGGCTCGCCGAGAGCGGTCTGTCGACGGCATGTATCACCAAGCTCTTTCCGACGCGCAGCCACACAGTCGCGGCGCAGGGCGGCATTTCGGCGGCCCTCGGCAACATGGGCGAGGACGACTGGCGCTGGCATATGTACGACACCGTCAAGGGGTCGGACTGGCTGGGCGACCAGGATGCGATCGAGCTCATGTGCAAGGAGGCGCCCGCGGCCGTCATCGAGCTCGAGCACTACGGCGTGCCGTTCTCGCGCACCGAGAGCGGGCGCATCTACCAGCGCCCGTTCGGCGGCATGACCACCCACTACGGCAAGGGTATCGCGCAGCGCACCTGCGCCGCCGCGGATCGCACCGGGCACGCGATGCTGCACACCCTCTATCAGCAGTCGATCCGGCATGCGGCGACCTTCTTCGTCGAGTATTTCGCCATCGACCTGATCATGGAGGACGGAGCGTGCCGGGGTGTGCTCGCCCTCGACCTGGCCGACGGCACGCTGCATCGCTTCCGCGCGCACATGATCATCCTCGCCACCGGCGGCTACGGGCGCACTTATTTCTCCTGCACCTCGGCGCACTCCTGCACCGGCGACGGTAACGCCATGGTGCTGCGGGCCGGGCTGCCGCTGCAGGACATGGAGTTCGTGCAGTTCCATCCCACCGGGATTTACGGGGCGGGCTGCCTCATCACCGAGGGGGCCCGGGGCGAGGGCGGGTATCTCACCAACTCGCGCGGCGAGCGCTTCATGGGGCGATACGCACCGAATGCCAAGGACCTGGCCTCGCGCGACGTCGTCAGCCGCGCAATGACGCTCGAGATCCGTGAGGGCCGCGGCGTCGGCCCTGAGCACGACTACATCGAGCTGCACCTCGAGCACCTCGGCGCCGAGGTCATTCACGAGCGGCTGCCGGGCATTGCCGAGACGGCGCGCATCTTCGCCGGAGTCGATGTCACGCGCGAGCCGATCCCGGTGCAGCCCACGGTGCACTACAACATGGGCGGCATACCCTGCAACCACCACGGCGAGGTCGTGTGTCCGCAGCACGGCAATCCCGACCGCGTGGTGCCCGGGCTCATGGCGGTCGGCGAGGCGGCCTGCGTCTCGGTGCACGGCGCCAACCGCTTAGGGAGCAACTCGCTGCTCGATCTGGTGGTGTTCGGCCGCGAGGCGGCCCGCCGCTGCACCGAGCTCATCAAGCCCGGCAAGCCCCTGCCGCCGCTGGCAGCGGACGCGGGCGCTGCCGCGGTGGCGCGGCTCGAGCGGCTGAGGCAGGCCAACGGCACGCGCAGCACCGCCGCGATCCGCCTCGAGATGCAGAAGACCATGCAGCTCGATGCCGCGGTGTTTCGCACCGGCGAGACTCTCGCGCAGGGGCTGGCCCGCATTGCGCAGACATTCGAGTCGTTCGCGGATGTGCGCATCGCCGATCGCTCGCTGATCTGGAACACCGATCTCATCGAAACGCTCGAGCTCGAGAATCTGCTGCTGCAGGCGACTGCGACCATACAATCCGCCGCGCACCGCACCGAGAGCCGCGGGGCACATGCGCGCGAGGACTTCCCGCAGCGTGACGATGAGAACTGGCTCAAGCACACGCTGGTCTGGGTCGCAGGGCCGCGCGAGGTGCGCTTCGACTACCGCCCGGTGCACCTCAACACGCTCACCGGGGACGTCGAATCGATCCCGCCCCGGGCGCGCACCTACTGAAGAAAGCCTCAAATCTCATGGCCCAGTTCCTGCTGCCCCGCAACTCGCGTCCCGTGCCCGGCCTCACCCACCGCGCCGCCGCCGGCGCGCGCGAGCCACGCACCTTCCGCATCTACCGCTTCAATCCCGACGCGGGCGCCAATCCGCGCATCGACACCTTCGAGCTCGAAGCGCGCAGCTGCGGTCCGATGGTGCTCGACGCCCTCATCCAGATCAAAGCGGCGATCGACTCCACGCTCACCTTCCGCCGCTCCTGCCGCGAGGGGATCTGCGGATCGTGCGCCATGAACATCAACGGGCTGAACCGTCTCGCCTGCACCACCTCGATGCAGGATCTTGGCGCCGAAATCCGCATCTATCCGCTGCCGCACATGCCGGTGGTCAAGGACCTGGTCGCCGACTTGAGCAACTTCTATGCGCAGTACGCGGCGGTCAAACCCTGGCTGCAGGCGCGCACCCCGCCGCCCCCCGACCACGAGCGGCTGCAGAGCAAGGAGGAGCAGGAGCAGATCGACCGGCCGGCGGCCTGCATCCTGTGCGCCTGCTGCTCGACCGCCTGCCCGAGTTACTGGTGGAACAGCGAGCGCTTCCTCGGTCCCGCGGCGTTGCTGGCGGCCTACCGCTGGATCATCGACAGCCGCGACGAAGCTACCGGCGAGCGGCTCGATGAGCTCGAGGATCCTTTCCGTCTCTATCGCTGCCACACCATCATGAACTGCACGGACGTCTGTCCGAAGGATCTCAACCCGGCGCGCGCCATCGCGGAAATCAAGAAGATGCTGGCCGAGCGCGCGGGTTGACCCATGGATGCGGTGGAGGCCTCCGGGCGGCTGCTGTGGCGCTGCCGGCGCGGAATGAAGGAGCTCGACATGGTCCTCGAGCGCTTCGCGCGCGAAGCGCTGCCCGGCGCGCCGGCCGCCGAGCGGGCTGCCTTCGAGCGGCTTTTGACCCTTCCTGATCCGCTGCTGGCGGGGTACCTGCTGGGCGGGCAGCGGCCGGAAGACCCCGAGCTGGAGGCGCTCGCGGCGCGGGTGCGTGATTTATGTCACTCTTGCCCGGTATGCTGAACTTTTACAAGAGGTCACAGTCTATCCAGCGCGCGCACGGTACGCCCTCTGTCCGCAATTAGAGGGCGCGCATGAGCGCCGATGCAAGTGATCTGAGTCTGGTGCGCCGCGTCCAACGGGGCGATAAGGGGGCGTTCGATGCGCTGGTCCTCAAGTACCAGCACAAGCTCGTCAAGCTGGTCATGCGCTACGTGCGCAACCCGGCGGAGGCTGAAGACATCGCACAGGAGGCCTTTATCAAGGCCTATCGCGCTCTGCCGCAATTCCGCGGCGACAGCGCTTTTTATACCTGGCTTTACCGCATAGCGATCAACACCGCGAAGAACGCCGTTGTGTCACGCGAGCGCAGCCCCATCGAATACAGCGTCGATCGCAGCAGCGATGAGTCCTATGAGATGCAAGGCCGAATGAAAGATGCCGAGACCCCCGAGGGGCTGGTGCTGACGGACGAGATACGCTCGATCGTCAACGCCGCCATCGATGCGCTGCCGGAGGATCTGCGCACCGCGATCGTGCTGCGTGAGCTCGAGGGTCTTTCCTACGAGGAGATCGCCGCCGCCATGGACTGCCCGGTGGGCACCGTGCGTTCGCGCATCTTCCGGGCTCGCGAGGCGATCGACCGCCGGTTGCGCGAGGTGTTCGAAGGCGGACTGGGGCGCGCGGAGGAGTTGGGATGAACGAAGAGCTCGACAGTCAGTTATCCGCGATGTTCGACGACGAGCTGGCACCCGAGGAGTGCGAGCTGCTGGCGCGACGGCTGTCGCGCGATGAGCAGCTGAAGGCGCGCTGGGGGCGATATGCCGTGATCGGTGCCGCAATCCGCGCCGAGCGCGGCGTGCGCCTCAATGCCCGCATCGCCGGCCGCGTCAGGGTGATCATGAGCTCGGAACCGGCGCTCGGCGGCGCCTCCGAAGTCGTCCGGCGCACGGCGATACCGCACTGGGCGCGACCCCTGGCTGGAGCCGCGGTCGCGGCCGGTGTCGCCGCGGTTGCGATTCTGTGGTTGCGTACACAGGAGACCGCGCCGCTCGCCGCCCTCACGGCGGTACGCGCCCCGCTCAGCACCGCGGTCGCCGCCGCCAACCCCTCCGGAAGTCCGGGGCGGAGCCTGCGGGCCGCCCCGCGCTCACCCGACAGCTACACGGTGCCAGCGGCCCAACATGCCCAGGAGGCGGTGGTGCCACCCACCGAGCTTGCCAACTACGTGGTCGCGCACAGCATGTTCAGCCAGCCGGTGGCGCGCGGAAACCTGCTGTCTTCCTTCATGACCAACGAGGCTCCGGCCGTGGCGAGTCCCGCGATGGCGGCCGAGCCGCCGCCGGATCCTTCACGCGATGCGCACAGCCAGGCCCAGTAGCGAGCCCGTCAGGGCCTTGATGCTCGCCTGGGCGGTCGCCGCCGCCGGCGCCGCCTGGGCTGCTCCTGAGGGGGCGCGCGCCGCTGCGCCCGCAGCGGCAGATGCATCCTCGCCTCCGGCCACGCAGTGGCTCGAGCGCATGAACCAGGCGCTCACCAGCCGCAACTACGACGGCACCTTCTCGCACTGGCAGGGCGGGACGGTGCAGATGCTGCGCATCATTCACCGGCTGAAGGACGGCCAGGTGGCCGAGCGGCTGGTGTCACTGGATGGCTCGGGGCGCGAGTTCCTGCGCGCGGGCGAGACGCTGACCTGTTATCTGCCAGACCGCCGCACGGTGTTGGTCGAACGGCGGCCCGCGCAGCAGTCGCTGGTCAGCTTTCCGGCCGTCACCGGCCAGACCGCGAGCTACTACGACATCCGCGAAGTGGCGCGCATGCGCCTCAACCGCCGCGAGACCCATCTGATCACCATCGCGCCGCGCGATCAGTATCGCTACGGCTACCGGTTGTGGATCGACGATGCCACCGCCATGCCGCTCAAGACGCAGCTGTGCGATGCGAGCGGGCGCGTCATCGAGCAGATCGTGTTCGCGAGCCTCACGATGCCGGCGCACATTGCCGACGCCGCCTTCAAACCCGAGGTAGCCACCGAGGGCTTTCAGTGGCTGCGCAACACCGCGGCGGCACCCCCGGCTCCGCAGCCGCTGCCGCCGGCATGGAGCGCACTGAAGCTGCCGCCCGGCTTCAGGATGATGGTGCGCGGTGCGCAGACGCTGCCGGGCTCGGACACCCCGGTCGATCAGATCGTGTTCACCGACGGCCTCGCCTCGGTATCGGTATTCGTCGAGTCCCGCACCGCAAGTGGCGGGCCTGAGTCACAGACCTCGTGCCTGGGTTCCTCCTGCGCATTCTCGACCTGGGTCGACGGCCGCAAGGTCACCGCGGTCGGCGAGGTGCCGGCGGCCACGGTGCGCTTCTTTGCCACCCAGCTGCGGGGCGCGCCCGCCCCGACACCCGCGGTCGACTGCCTCGGAACCGATTGCGCGCGTACCGCGCAGTGACACCGACACCGACGCCGGCAGCGGCGCCACGCCTGACGCTCCTGACACGCGCCGAGTGCGAATTGTGCCGGGAGATGCGCCGGGAGCTCGCGGTGCTGGCCCGCACCGTGACCCTGCCGCCGCTCGAGCTCCTGGACGTCGACTCCGATCCGCAGCTCGCGCGCCGCCATGGGTTCGACGTCCCGGTCCTGCTGCTCGATGGCACGGTCGTCTGCCGACACCGCCTCGAGCCGTTCGAGCTGCTGCGGCTGCTGCGGCCGGCGGGCCAGAACCCGCAAAAGTCCCTATAATCCGCCCGCCGCTGGACTTGGCCACGGCATGGCCGGACCGGCGGCGGCTTCCTATTGCATGCGGCACATACGTAACTTCTCCATCATCGCGCACGTAGATCACGGCAAATCGACGCTCGCCGATCGGTTCATCCAGCTTTGCGGGGGACTCGCCGACCGCGAGATGCAGGAGCAGGTGCTCGACTCCATGGATCTGGAGCGCGAGCGCGGCATCACCATCAAGGCCCAGAGCGTGACGCTCCATTACAGCGCCCGCGACGGTGAGCGCTACCAGCTCAACATGATCGATACCCCGGGGCACGTGGATTTCTCCTACGAAGTGTCGCGCTCGCTCGCGGCCTGCGACGGGGCGCTGCTGGTCGTGGACGCATCCCAGGGCGTCGAGGCGCAGAGCGTCGCCAACTGCTACACGGCGACCGAACAGGGACTCGAGGTGCTGCCGGTCATCAACAAGATCGACCTGCCCTCGGCGGATCCCGAGCGGGTGGCGCGCGAGATCGAGGAGATCATCGGCATCGACGCGACCGATGCCGTGCAGGTGAGCGCCAAGACCGGCGACGGGGTCGCCGAGCTCCTCGAGGTCATCATCCGGCGCATTCCCGCTCCACGCGGCGACAGCGCGGCGCCGCTCCAGGCGCTGATCATCGACTCGTGGTTCGACAACTATGTGGGGGTGGTATCGCTGGTACGCGTCATGAACGGAAGCCTGCGCACCGGCGACAGGATCAGGGTGGTCTCCACCGGCCGCAGCCACCACGTCGACCGCCTCGGCCGCTTCACGCCCAAGGCGGTGGTCGAGCAGGAGCTCGCCACCGGCGATGTCGGCTTCGTCGTCGCCGGCATCAAGGAGATCGACGGCGCCCCGGTCGGCGACACCATCACACTGGAGAACCGTCCGGCGGCGGCACCGCTCCCGGGCTTCAAGCAGATCAAGCCGCGGGTGTTCGCGGGGCTCTTCCCGGTGAACTCGGAGGACTACGAGAAGTTCCGCGATGCGCTTTCGAAACTGCGTCTCAACGACTCGGCCCTCCACTACGAGCCGGAGGTCTCCGGGGCGCTGGGCTTCGGATTTCGCTGCGGGTTCCTCGGCCTGCTGCACATGGACATCGTGCATGAGCGCCTCGAGCGCGAGTACGACGTCGAGCTCATCACCACGGCGCCCACCGTCGTCTAC
>DATGJR010000063.1:0-10938 GCA_035295065.1 Steroidobacteraceae bacterium | reverse complement strand
CGAAAGCTTTGCGCACCGCTCAGGACCTCGAAGGTGCCCGGGCCGCGGCGCTCCACCCGCGCATCCTCCAGCACCTCCGGCAAGTCAGTAGGCGCGCACCCGGCGAAGGCCAGCTGGATCTCCTCGCCGGAAGGCGCGGCGCTCGCCCCGATGAGCGTCACGGCGAGAGGTGCCTGCGGTGTGCGCAGTATCCTGACCTTGCCGCGAAACTCCGCCACCGGCGTTGGGATGTCAGGCATCCCACACCGGCTCGCAGCGCACCTCGGTGGTCACCGAATTCGCGATGAAGCGCGCCTGGTATTCGTGTTCCGCCATGCTGCGATTGTACGATACGGCCGTGGACAACCTGGCACTCGAGCCCCGCCGCGATCTGGGCCTGACCCATGCGACCTCGCTCGTGGTCGGCGTCATCATCGGCACCGGCATCTTCCTCAAGACGGCGAGCATGGCGCAGTCGGTGGGAACGCCGCTACTGGTGCTCGCCGCATGGGTCGCCGCCGGAGGTGTCGCCATGCTCGGGGCCCTGTGCTTCGCCGAGCTCGGGGCACTCCTGCCGCGCGCCGGCGGGGAGTACGTCTACCTGCGTACCGCCTATGGCGAGGTACCGGGTTTCCTCTTCGCCTGCAATGCTTTCGTCCTCAACGGCGCAGCGGTCGCCGCCTACGGCGCGGCCGTCGCGATCTTTCTCTCCGATATCCACCCCTTCGGGGCGCGCTGGTATGCGCACACGCTGCACCTCGGCGGCGCCACCTACGTGTTCGAGTTCGGCATGCGCCAGCTCATCGCCGTGGCGGTGATCGGTTTCTTCACGCTCATCAATTCCCTCGGTGTCATGCTCGGCGGGCGCGTGCAGACCGTGCTCACGGTCACCAAGGTCGCCGCCGTGCTCGCCGTGGCGATCGGCGTGTTCGCCTTCGGCGAAGGCCACGACCTCGGGAACCTGCGCGCAACGCCCGGCGGCGGCAACGGCGGACTCACCGGATTCGGCGGCGCGATGTTCGCGGCTCTCTGGGCGTACAGCGGCTGGCAGTTCCTGCCCATGGCGGCCGGCGAGGTGCGCGAGCCGCAGCGCAATCTCCCGCGCGCGATCGTGGGCGGTGCGCTGCTGGTGCTGGGCCTCTATCTGCTGATCAACGCAGCCTATCTCTACGCGCTGCCCTTCTGGCAGGTGGCCAGCTCCAACTCCACCGCCTATCCGGACGCACCGTCGGTGGCGGCGCGCGCCGTGCAGACCTTCCTTGGCGCGCGCGCCGCGCCGATCGCGGCGCTCATCTTCCTCATCTCGACCATCGGCTCGCTCAACGGGATGATCCTGGGAGCGGCGCGCGTTCCCTACGCCGCGGCGCGCGATGGGCTGTTCTTCCCCGTCTTCGGGCGGCTGCATCCGGGCAGCCGCGTCCCGGCCACCTCACTCGTTCTGCTGGGGCTGTGGGGCGCGCTACTCGCAGCCTCCGGCACTTTCGACCAGCTCACCAACATGGCTGTGATGAGCTACGCGCTCTTCTGGATTCCGGTGGCACTCGCCGTCATCGTGCTCAGAGCCAGGCTCCCGGATGCGCCGCGGCCATTCCGGGTGCCCGGTTACCCTCTGGTGCCGCTCGCCTTCGTGCTGGTCATGGTCTGGATCGTCATCAGCGGCTTCGCCACCGCCACGCGCGAATCACTCGCGGCGCTCGCCTTGATTCTCCTCGGACTTCCGCTCTATCCGCTGTTTCGCCGCCGCGCGGCGCGCACGAGGGATCTCAGTCCGACTCGAGCTCCCACAGCGTAAGCGGCGCGCCGCGCCGCAGCCAGAAACCGAGGCCCGCCTCGCGGAAGTGCCGCTCGAGGCGCGCACGGTACCAATCGGCGCCGCGCAGGTGGACGTTGGGGTCGGTGCGCTCGCGATCGCAGTTGCGAGCGAAATCGCCGCGTGTCAGAGCGCTGAAGTAGAGCACCCCGCGCGTCAGCCGGCCGAAATTGGCCAGCGCCCGCACCGCCGCGCGGTCCCCCAGATACTGCAGCACGTCGTAGCAGACCACGAGGTCGAAGGGCGCGCGAGCGCGGTACTCCTCGAGCCGTCCGCGCGTCCAGCCATAGCGGCGGCACAGGTACTCGCTCGACTCGAGGGCAACATAGTGCGCGCGCGGCACAAGCTTCTTCAGCTCGCGGCGCAGCAGCCCCGTGCCGCAGCCGGCATCGAGGACGCGCCGCACCGGCAGGTCGACGTGGGCCAGGAAGGCAGCGATCAGGCGCGCTCGGGCTCGAGTTTCGGCGCGCGTCGCGACCGCGGTGCGCGCGTCGTAGTAGAAGCGCCGATAGTATTCCGGGCCGAAGGACATGGCCCTGAATGGTGGCTGAATAGCGCCGATTTTGCAGTTCTGCGGCCGCGCGCTTCCCGACTGGCATTCCGGTTGTATGCTTTGCGTCATGCGCGCGCGTTGTATTTCGCAAGGAGGCATCATGAAACTGCATTCAGTGCGAGTCGCGGCCGTAGCCGCGCTGCTTTCGGTGGCGCTGGCGGGCTGCATCGTGGCCCCGGGGCCGGGCTACTACGGCGAGACCGTCTACACCGAGCCCCCGGCGGTGCAATACGAGTCGGTGGGCGTCGCCCCCTATCCCGGGTACTTCTGGATCGGCGGCAGCTGGTTCTGGGAAGGCGGCCGCTACGGCTGGCATCCCGGTCACTGGGAGGCGCCGCGGGCGGGGTATCGCTGGGAGCCGCGCCGCTGGGAGCGCACCCGCGGGGGCTGGCACGCCCGCGAGGGTCACTGGGAGCGCCGCTAAAAGACCCATTTGCCTCGAGGCTCGCGGCGCTGCACACTCGGCCGCCGGGAGGATCGACGCATGAGCACGGCCTGGATCGCGGGCGCTTCGATCGCGGCCATCCTGGGTGTGGCCGCTATTCCCGCCGCGCGCGCCGGCGGGGGCAAGTTCACCCTGACGAGCCCGGACATCGCCCCTGGCAAGACCATCGCCACGGCGCAGGTGTTCAACCAGTTCGGCTGCACCGGCGGCAACATTTCCCCGGCGCTCTCGTGGAGCAACGCTCCCGCGGGCACGCAGAGCTTCGCACTCCTCATGCACGATCCGGACGCGCCGACCGGCAGCGGCTGGTGGCACTGGGTGGTCTATAACATTCCCGCGAACGTGAGCTCGCTCCCTGCAGGTGCCGGCGACCCGCAGAAAAAGCTCATGCCCGCAGGCGCCATGCAGGGGCGCACCGATTACGGCTCGGTCGGATATGGGGGACCGTGTCCGCCGCCGGGCAAACCCCATCGCTATTACCTGCGACTCTATGCGCTCAAAGTGCCCAAGCTCGATGTGCCCGCCGATGCGAGTCCCGCGCTGATCGGTTTCAACGTGAACGCCGCGGCGCTTGGGAAGGCCGAGCTCATGGGGCTCTATGGCCGTTGAGCGCAGCCCGCGCGACCGGCGCCCGGCGATCTGGCCATACGTGGTGATGCCGCTGCTGGTGCTGGCGGTGTTCTGCGCGCTCGAGCGCATGCACCACCGACCCGGCACCCCGTGGACGCGAGCCGGGGAGGCGAACCACGCGCCACCCGACGAGGGCTCGCCGGCCGCGCCGCGGCAGTAACCCTGGTGTCCGCCACCGCCCCCAAGGCGCGCCGCGCGCGCAAGAAAGTCCCGCGCGTCGGTTTCGTGAGCCTCGGCTGTCCCAAGGCGCTGGTCGATTCCGAGCGCATCCTCACGCAGCTGCGCTCGGAAGGCTACGAGATCTCCCCGAGCTACGAGGCCGCGGATCTCGTGGTGGTCAACACCTGCGGCTTCATCGATGCCGCGGTGGACGAGTCCCTGAATGCGATTCAGGAAGCCCTCGAGCACAACGGCCGCGTGATCGTCACGGGGTGCCTGGGGGCTCGGCCGGAGCGCATCCGCGAGCGCCACCCCGCTGTGCTCGCCGTGACCGGCCCGGCACGCTACGAGGAAGTGGTGAGCGCGGTGCACGCGCATTTGCCCCCGGCACACGATCCCTTCGTGGATCTGCTGCCGCCGCAGGGGGTGCGGCTGACCCCGCGTCACTACGCCTACCTCAAGATCTCCGAAGGCTGCAACAACCGCTGCAGCTTCTGCGTCATTCCCTCGATGCGGGGGCTCCTCGCAAGCCGCCCGATCGATGAGGTGATGCGCGAGGCGGAGCGGCTGGTCGCGGCCGGGGTGCGCGAGCTCCTCGTCATCTCGCAGGACACCAGCGCTTACGGCGCAGACCTGCGTTATACGACTCGCCGCTGGCGCGAGCGCGAATGGCAGACACGCTTCATCGATCTCGCGCGGGCCCTCGGGGAGCTCGGGGTCTGGGTGCGGCTGCATTACGTCTATCCCTATCCGCACGTCGATGAGGTGCTGCCGCTCATGGCGGAGCATCGCGTGCTGCCCTATCTCGACGTGCCCTTTCAGCATGGGAGCCCGGCGGTGCTGAAGCGCATGCGCCGGCCCGCGCACGCCGAGAACACCTTGAAGCGCATTGCGGCCTGGCGCGCGCAGTGCCCCGATCTGACC
This sequence comes from Steroidobacteraceae bacterium, assembly GCA_035295065.1. GTDB lineage: Bacteria > Pseudomonadota > Gammaproteobacteria > Steroidobacterales > Steroidobacteraceae > 13-2-20CM-66-19. Next base: position 6,438 of record DATGJR010000063.1, on the reverse strand, counting down.
CTGCGGAGCACGTTCATCGTCGGGTTCCCGGGCGAGACGGATGCGGAGTTCGAGGAGCTCCTCGCCTGGGCTTCCGAGGCGCAGCTCGACCGCGTCGGCTGCTTCAAGTACTCGCCGGTCGAAGGCGCCACCGCCAACGCACTCGAGGGGCACGTGCCGCCCGCGGTGCAGGAGGAGCGCTACGCGCGCTTCATGGAGCTCGCCGCCTCGATCAGCGCGCAGCGCCTCGCGAAGCGGGTGGGCGGGCGGATCAGGGTGTTGGTGGATGCGGTGACGGACGGCGAGGCGGTCGCGCGCAGCGCGGGCGATGCGCCGGAGATCGACGGGGTGGTGAGAATCGCCGCCGCCGGCAAGCTACGAGTCGGGGAGTTCGCCGAGGTCGAGATCGTAGGCTCCAGTGCCTACGATCTCGCCGGGCGACTCGTGTAATCAGCCCGAGGGCTTCATCCCGAGCGACTTCATCATGTCCTGGGTCTTGGATTTCACCGTGTCCGCCTTGCTCATGGCGCTGGTGTAATCGCCCGAGGACGCAGCCGCAGTCGCATCCGACCATGTCGACTTGACCTGCTCGAGGCCGGTCTTCGCGGAGGCGACGTTCTCCTTGGTGACACCTTTGGGCAGGTGCCGGGTCTTCGACAGCGTTTCGACGCGCTTCGCGACCTCATCGACCATCTTCGGGACCTCGGTGCTGGTGGCAGCCCAGTCATCCTTGGCCTTGGCCGCAGCCGCATCCGCTGCCGTCTTCTTCTCCGCGGCGGCGTCCTTCAGGCCGTTGATGGCCTTCATCATGGCCGGCTGCGCGGCGAGCGTGCCGGCGTAGTCGCCTCGCTGGAAGCTATCCTGCATCTGGCCGAGCTGCGCCTCGACGCCGCCTAGCTGCTCGGGGGCGTATTTCTGCGCCTCATCGCGCACGGCATTGAGTGACTGCTGGGCGCCGGCTACGGCCTGCTCGGCCTGGCCTTTCTGTTGATTGCAGGCTACCAAAGCCAAGGCCGAGAATACGGCCGCCAGCCAGACGGAATGTTTTTTCATTGCGTTGACCCTCGCGCGGTTGATGACGCACTGCGGCAATCCACAGCGCGCAGAATAACGACTAACACTAACACGATCCGGGCCGACACGCTGTCAGCTGTCCACGCCAGGACTGACACAATCTCCCCTCACAGCATCATCGACGCTCGAGTAGTCGAGAGTTGACGCTGGAAGCTCCGGCAGCTGCGCCCGCAGCAGTGCATCGCGCACCGTGCGCCGCAGCCGCGCGACGCGCAGCTCGATGCCGCGCGCGCCGAGCCAGCCGCAGAACTCCGCCAGCGTCTCGATCGCGGTGCTGTCGAGATCGGGTGACTCCTCGAGATTGAGGACTACCAGGCGGGTATCCGCCTGATGGCGCACCAGGGCGCGCGTCTTCGTGAGAAGCGGCTCGGCGTTGGCGAAGAACAGCGGCTCCTCCGGCCGCAGCACCAGAAGGCCCGGTACCTGCACCGCCTGCGGAAAGCGCGCGACATCCACATAGTCGTGCATGCCGGCCCGCCCCAGCACCGAGAGGCGCGGATTCGCCAGTGACTTCAGCAGCCACGCGATACTGAAAGCGATCGCCGCCAGCAGCCCGTTCAGCACCCCGAATACCAACACGGCCAGCACCGCGGCGAGCGCCACCTGCCGGTCGCGCTGCCAGCGGAAGTAGTTGGCGAATACCGTGAGGCGCAGCGACTTGCTCACCGCGTGAATGACGATCGCGGCCAGCACCGGCTGCGGGATGCGCTCGATCCAGGGCAGGAATGCCAGCACGGCGAGCAGCACCACGCCGGCGGCCGTCAGGCCGGCGAACCGCGAGCGCGCGCCGGCCGCCTCGTTGGCGGAGGTTGCCGAGTAGCCGGCGCCGACGGGCGTTCCCTGGAGCATTCCCGCCACCACATTGGCAATGCCGAGTGCGATGAGATCGCGGTTCGGCTCGACGGTATCGTCATGCTTGAGCGCGTAGGTGCGAATCGAGCCGTAGGACTCGGCGTAGAGAATGAACATGAGGGCGAGTGAGAACTCCGCGATCTGCAGCCAGTGCCCGCCGTCGGGCAACTCGAAATGCGGCAGCGTGGCGCGCAGATCGACCGGCCCGGTGAGCGACACCCCGTGCGCTGCCAGCCACGGGGCCCCGAGGATCCCGCCTACGATCACCACCAGCGCTCCCGGCACGCGCGGCACGCGCTCGAGCACGAAGAGCCCCGCGAGCGCCGTGAGCCCGCAGCCGAGGCTCGCCCCCTGCCACGAGGGAAAATCTCGCGCGAGCTCGACGAGCAGGGAGAAGAAGCCGCTGGCGGTCACGTGCACCGCGGCGATCAACGGCCACTGCTTCACCGCGATCACGAGCGCCAGTCCGAAGGCGTAGCCGCGCAGCACCGGCCGTGCGATGAGGCTCGACAGGGCGCCAAGCCGCAGCGCCCCCGCGAGCATGAATGCCGTGCCGGCGCCGACCACCAGGATCGAGGCGACCGCGGCGCGCTGTAACGCGCCCGAGGGAGCCAGCGCCAGCATCGCCGAAGCGAGCACCGCCGCCGAAGAGGAGGTCGCCGAGACGATGGCGAAGCGGCTGCGGCCGATCAGCCCGTAGGCGATGAGCCCGGCGAATAGCGCGATGACGCCCGCCTGCGGTGGGAGGGTCGCCAGACCCGAGTAGGCAACCGCCTCGGGCAGGAGGAGTCCCGCGATGGAGAGCCCGGCGAGCAGATCCGCGGTGGACCCGACGCGGGTGGCGGCGGTCATCGGCGCGAATCGTACCGCACTTCGATTTAAACTCGCGCCATGCCGAACACCTCTCAAGCGGCGGAGCGCCGCCGCTGGCTGGCTCTCTATGTCCTGTGCATGGGGGTGCTGATGATCGTGCTCGACACGACCATCGTGAACGTGGCGCTGCCCTCGATACGCGCCGATCTCGGCTTCAACGATGCCTCGCTCAGCTGGGTGGTCAACGCGTATCTGCTCACCTTCGGCGGCTTCCTGCTGCTCGGCGGCCGGCTGGGCGATCTCTTCGGGCACCGCCGCATGTTCATCGCCGGCATCGTGCTCTTCACGCTCACCTCGCTCCTGTGCGGACTCGCGACCACGCGCGCGGTGCTGATTGCGGCTCGCGGCGTGCAGGGTCTGGGGGGCGCCCTGGTCACGGCCGTGGCGCTCTCGCTCATCATGAGTCTCTTCACGACGCCCGCGGATCGCGCCGGCGCCATGGGGGTGTACGGCTTCGTGTGCGCGAGCGGCGGGAGCGTGGGTGTGCTGCTCGGCGGTCTGCTCACCCGCACGCTCAACTGGCACTGGGTGTTCCTCGTGAACCTGCCGATCGGCGTGCTGGTCTGCGCGCTGTGCCTCAGGCTCCTCGCACGCGACACCCCGGAGCGACTGCCGGCGCGCCTCGACATCCTTGGCGCGGCGACCGTGACCGCGGCGCTGATGCTCGCCGTCTACGCGACCGTGGAGGCCAGCCGCATCGGCTGGAGCGCGCCGCTGACCCTCGGGCGGCTCGCCGGCGCCGCTCTCCTCTTCGCCGCGTTTCTGGTGCTCGAGGTGCGGGTGCGGGCGCCGCTCATTCCGCTGCGGCTGTTTCGGCTGCGCAATCTCGCCACCGCCAACGCGGTCGGCATTTTGTGGGCGGCGGCGATGTTCTCGTGGTTCTTCATGTCGGCGCTCTACATGCAGTTCGTGCTCGGCTACGACGCGCTGCGGGTCGGGCTCGCCTTCCTTCCCGCGAATCTCATCATGGCCGCCTTCTCGCTCGGCTTGTCGGCACGCGTGGTGCTGCGCTTCGGATTGCGCGGCCCGATCGTCTTCGGGCTCATGCTGGCGGCTGCGGGGCTTGCGCTCTTCGCGCGCACGCCGGTCGATGGCTCCTTCCTCGGCGCGGTGCTCCCGGGGATGGTACTGCTCGGTGTCGGCGCCGGCATCGGCTTCAATCCCGTGCTGCTCGCCGCCATGAGCGATGTCGGCGAGCACGAGTCGGGCCTCGCCTCGGGGCTCGTCAACACCTCCTTCCTCCTCGGCGGCTCGCTCGGACTTGCGATTCTCGCGAGTGTCGCGGCGGCGCGTTCGGCGGCGTTGCGCGATGCCGCCGCGGCGCTCAAGGCCGCACTGGCTGCGGGGTTCGGACTTGCGTTCTTCGTCGGCGCGGCGTTTGCGCTGCTTGCCGCGGCTCTCGCGGCGCTGCTCATCAGCGCGCGGGGAAGTGCAGCCGCAGCGTCCGCATGATCTGCTCGCGCTGCCGCTCGGTCACACCTGCCTCGCGCGCGTAACGCGGCCACTCGGCCACGGCGCCGCGTACCTCATCGAGAATCTCGGCGTCGCGGCCGCTTTTGAGGCCCGCCACGCGGGCGCAGGCGCGGAAGTCCTCGCGAGTGAAGTCGTCCGTCTTGCCGTTGATGCTCATCTGGTGGCGCGCGGTCCAGGCGCCGCGCGGGTTGAAGGCGTAGGTCACATCGAAGGCGGGCGAGAGCGACCAGTGCCCGCTCCTGTCCATGAGGAAGGCGATGTTCTTCACGTGATCGTCCTGGTTGCGCGCCACCACGTTGAAGAGCATGCGGCGAAACTGCTGCTCGAGGGAGCGCATCGGGAGCGCGAGCCGCCGGATGACGTCGAAGGCCTGCTCATAGCCATGGGCGCCGGCTGCGTTGAAGTCGAAGTGCGCGAGCGCTGCCAGTGACTGCATGTGGAGCTTGCCGCCGTCGCCCTCGCGATCGAAGCGCCGCGTCATGAAGTGACGCCGGCCGCCCTCCTCCAGCAGCCGGCATTCGGTCATGTCGATGCCCGCGGCGCGCGCCATGAAGGAGTAGGCGTACTCGATCGAGGTGTAGCCCTTGGGGTCTTCGAGCTCCTTGTCACGGTTGGCGCTCACGCCGTCGAACTTGAGCAGCCAGTAGGAAAAGCCCGGCGGCGCCTTCACCTGGCCCGAGCGCACTTCGTTGGTTTGCGCGTTCCAGGCGATGACGGCCTTGGCGCGCGCGCCGCCGGCCGAGGTGCCGACGCGCAGGATCTCCTCGAGCCCCTCGTGGCGCTCTCCGGGCGCGAACGACACCTGCAGCGAATCCCGATGCGTCAGCACTTCAGAGGCAAGCGCAACCAGTGCATCGACACTGACCTTGGCCGACCGACGCAGTGGCGGTCCCGTTGCCGGCGCGTATTCGAGCGCGCCCATGCCACGCACGCCGATGTAGCAGAGACGCTCGATGGCGTTGAAGCTCTCCGGCGAACGTCCTTGCGTGGCGAGCCACGCATCGATCAGGGCGTGACCGAAGCGGTCAGGCAATGAGTCCGCGAGCAACCCCGGGAGCCCGTGGAAGGACACGGTAGGAAGCGCTGGAAACTGGTAGACGCGCTCCGACAACGGCATGACCAGCGGGGAGAGCTGGATGCCGCTTGCGGCGAACTCGGGAAGATATTGGAAAGCCGTGATGCGCGCGTCGTCCTCGAGCGAGGTCGCTCCAATGCTCCTCCCCCAGAGCCGCACCTCGGCGACGGTCGCCATCGGCTACTCGCGCCACTTCCAGGGCGCCGCCTCACCCGGCCTGGCTGTCTTGCTGCGCGGGTGACCGACGCGTCTGCGCTCACGGCCTTTGTGCCTGAGGAGTGCCAGGGGACTCTGCGGCGTATCGGGGATCAGGCCGTCCAGCCCCTCGATCAGCTTCAGCGCGCGCAGCACGCGCACCAAGTGGGTGAAGTCAGTGCTGCGACCGGCTTCGAGTCGCTCGAGAGTGCGCTTGGAGACGCCCGCTTCCTCGGCAAGACCGGCCTGCGTGAGATTGGCATCGATCCTGCGGCGGGCCAGGCGTGTGCCGAGCTCCTCGAGAATCGCCGCATCAGTCAGTCCAACGGTTAGCTTCATAAGTCGTCCTTTAAGACGAATTATACGTCTTTCTGTTGTGAGACTTCTAGTCGTCTGTTTAGACGAATTAAATGCCTTTACAGATATTAATCGCCTTATTAGGCGATTACTAAGATTACGTTTGAATTGAGGCTGCAAGGAGCCACACGTGTGGCTATGCGCGGCACGAGCCATGCGCATGAGGGATGCGCATGAGGGATGCGCATGGGGGATGCGCATGCGGGATGCGCACGAGGCATGCGCACGAGGCATGCGCACGAGGCATGCGCATTGGGCCTGCGCACGAACCACGCGCATGGAGGCAGGCGCGAGGGGCTCGTGCACTGCATCAAGCGGATTCCTTGAAGCACGCCCGCACGAACATCACGGACAGCTCGGGCAGAGCCGTCGCATTCTCACGTGGCGGATCCGGTTTGAATCGTCCCAAGGAAGGAGACGTCCCATGAGCAAGCGCGCTGCAAGCTGGCAAGAGATGATGCGGATGAATCTCGAGCTCAGACTGATTTCGGTAGCTGCCCCCACCCGCACACGTCGCGTACCGGCCCTTTTTACCGGTGGCGAGAGCAATTGGTTCAGCC
>DATGJR010000062.1:0-8256 GCA_035295065.1 Steroidobacteraceae bacterium | reverse complement strand
CCCGTGGCCTCCAAGGTGCCGGTCCCGACCTCGGCTCCGCCGTACTACTACCAGTTCACTTTCCTGACCCCCGGCACCTACACGGTCGCCTTCACCTGCCAGGCGGATAAGGACAACCCCGACCAGGCCGATGCCGCGGTGATCCTGATTCCGGTGGGGACGACGACGGTGTCGGCGAACGCGACTCAGACGCTCAACATCACGCTGGGGGCAATCTCCGGCGCGGTGGCCGGCTCGCTCGTCCCCGGCAGCTGCGCACCGGGTGTCTATCTATATAGTGGCAACGTCACGAGCCCCGAGGACATCAATCAGGCCGCGCCTGCCACGGATACCAATCAGCCGATCACGGCGCAGCAGCCGGTGGCCACCACGACGCCGCCGTACTCGTATTTGTTCGAGGCACTGCCACCGGGGACCTACACGCTGGCCTTTACCTGCCAGGCGACCGCCGATAATCCTGCACAGGCCGATGCGAGCGTGACGTTCAACCCGGTCAAGTCCGGCATTGTGGTCATGGCCGACCAGACCACGACCGCCGACCTGCCCTGAGGCGCGCCGGTACCGTGAGCCCAGGTCACTGACCGGTCATTGCCACCCTGCGAAGCTGGCCGAGGAGCGCGGCCGGCGATACCGGGCGGCCGAGAAACGCCTGCAGCAGTTGCGGCGTCGGATGCTCCTCGCCGCAAGCCAGCAGCCGCTCGCCGAGCCACGCGAACCAACGCGGATCGCCGGTCTCGAAGGGCCCGAGCTCCTGCGCGATTCGCTGCCGCAGATCCGCGGTGATGAGGCTTCCCAGGCCGTAGTTGACCATGTAGCCCGGCACGTCCACGAGCTGAACCCGCACCGCCCACCACGAGTACTGCGGGTGCGGCCGGATGTGCAGGTAGTGCTGCGTGATGTCGCTCCACAGCCGGTTGGGGTCGGTGGTGGGAACGCGCAACATGCGCACATCAAAGAGTGCCCAGGCGACATCGAGCATCACGCCGCCATAGAGAGCCCTGAGCGAGCCGCGTTCATCGACACTGCGGCCCAGATATTTCTGCTGCCACGCGGGCTCGTAGACACTCCACGAAGGAACGTCCGCAAAGGCTTCGTAAAAGAGCGGATCACCGAGATCCATGAAGGCCGGCCGGGTGCGCAGCGCCAGCATGTGCACTGCGTGCCCGTTCTCGTGCACCAGCTCGTTGAGCTCGCCGAGGCCTGCGTGCGTGTAGCTGGCTGACACCCGCACGATCGTCGGCTGCCAGACGCCCATGTGCTCACGCCCACGCACGACGAAGTCGGTATAGGCAAGCGGCGCCTTGCCGGCGCGCGGCTCGAGATCGTAGATCACGTGCAGGGCATCGAGATCCGCCCCCAGGTCCAGGTAGAAACGCTGGTTGAGCTCTCGCATGCGGGCGACCGTGATGAGCTTATTCAGCGTCCGCACTCCGGCATCCACCCGAAAGCGGTAGTCCCAGGGCTCCATGTCCGAGTCCCCGCTGACCTGTCTCCAGGTGTCGAGGACGCGCTCGAGCCAACCCTCGAGATCCCCCGATGGCACGCCGATGGTGCGCGCGGCGATCCCGACGGGAGAGGGGCGGTGGCGAAACTGCGCTGCCGCCCGTCTGATCATGCGGCGGTAGGGGCTGTCGGGCTCATCATTGCCGTTGAGCGCGTGCCACAGCGGCTCGAAGGTGAGGAACAGGGTCTTGCGACGCTCGGCTTCCGGGATGCTGGCGAGGAGTCCGAGCGCGTCCACCCGGCTGAGGGTCGCGTTCTCGAAGCGCAGCTGGTTGCCGAGCTCGGCAAAGCACGCATAGAGAGCATGCTGATGGCTGTGCAGCGGCAGGTCGCGACGCGCGGCATCCGCGCAGTGTCCGGCGGGGGCGAGGGATTCGGGTGTGGCGCTGGAATCCCTGACGGCCTCGCGCATGAGAGTGAGCGCGCGGCGGTCGGCGGCGGAAAGCGCTGACCCCTGGCCCCGCGCGAGTCCCGTCAGCAGTTGTGCCCGGGTCGTGCGATAGAGCTGCGCCCAGCCGTCGCGATTGCGACCGCCATAGCCCTCGGCGGAATAGCGCGCGGGGTCTGAGTCGATGAGCCCGACGGCGCCGGCCGCGTCGTTGAAATCCGCATAGGTCGACTCGAGCGCTGCCAGGTCTGGCGTTGCGGGGGGCCTCGCGGCCACAGCGGGTCCGCCGGCAGCGCAGAGCGCCAGAGCAACACAGAAAAACCGTTGGACCTGATTCATGAGGGGTTTGCGGCAAATGATAGCGGCAGCGTGGCGCGTGCCACCAGCCGCAGCCGCCCGTGTAGACTCGTCTGCTCAACCCTTCGCATCGTGGAGCTTTGTGGGAGTTGCATCTCTGAGCCTGACGGAGGCCGCCGAGCTCGTGCGCCGCCGGCGAGTGTCCCCCGTGGAGCTGACGCGGGCATGCCTCGAGCGCATCGAGAAGGTGAATCCGGGCCTCAACGCCTTCATTACCGTCACCGCGGAGTCGGCGTTGGCGAGTGCCCGCGTCGCGGAAGGGGAGATTGGTCGAGGGGGCTGGAAGGGTCCGCTGCACGGAATACCCATCGCGCTGAAGGACTTGCTCGATACCGCCGGCGTGCGCACCACCGCCGGCAGCGCGTTGTTCAAGGAGCGGATTCCGCAGCAGGACGCGCAGGTGGTGCGTCGCCTCAAGGAGGCCGGCGCCGTGCTCCTCGGCAAGCTCAACATGCATGAGTTCGCCTTCGGTGGCAGCTCGGCCTTCAGCGCATTCGGACCGGTGCGCAATCCGTGGAACCCGGCTTACAGCTCCGGCGGCTCCTCGGGCGGCTCGGCGGCGGCGGTGTCGGCGCAGCTGTGCTACGCCGCGCTCGGCTCCGACACCGGCGGCTCGATCCGCGAGCCCGCGGCCTGCTGCGGGATCGTCGGACTCAAGCCGACTTTTGGCCGTGTCAGCACCAGCGGCGCCATCCCGCTCTCCTGGTCGCTCGACCATATCGGTCCGATGACGCGAACGGTCAACGATGCGGCGCTGGTGCTGCAGGTCATCGCAGGCTATGACGCGCAGGACCCCGCGAGCATCAACGAGCCGGTACCGGACTACACGGCGGAGATCGGGGGGTCGACGTCGGCGCTGCGCCTCGGTGTGCCGCGGGACTTCTTCTACGAGGGCCTGCACCCCGATATCGAGGCTGCCATGCAGGCAGCCCTCGGCGTGCTCGCGGGGCTCACACGGACGCAGCGCGACGTGCCGCCGCTCGCCTCGGATGCGAGCTACGCATCGATCATGGAGCCTTACGTCGCCATTCTCTCCGCGGAAGCTTACGAGTTTCACCGGGAGTATGTGGCGAGCAGCCCCGAGCTCTACCAGTCGCCCACCTTGAAGCGAATCCGCCGCGGCGCCGACGTGACGCTGTCGGCGTACCTGAAGAGCCGGCGCCGGCTCGATCAGGTGCGCCACGCCGGGATGAGCTTTTTTGCGGACGTGGACCTGCTCGTCACACCGACCATGCCGGTGCCGCCCTTCGCGCTGAATGAGCTCGGCGACCCTGACGCCGCGCGATCGCTCGAGCTGCGCATGCTGCACCACACGCGGCCGCTCAACTTCCTCGGCCTGCCGAGCCTCTCCGTGCCCTGCGGCTTTACCGCGGCCGGCCTGCCCCTTGGACTGCAGATCTGCGGGCCTCCCGGGAGTGAAGCGACCGTGCTGCGACTGGCGCAGGCTTTCGAGCGCGCCACTCCGTGGCATCAAAGCAATCCGGTCAGCGCAGGCTAGCCGTTGCCGCGGCGACCCGCACGACGGGCAGCTCCCTGATCGGCAGATTGATGAACGCTGCGGCGAGGGCGAGTGCCATGTCCGCGTACCACATCCAGCCGTAGTCTCCGAAGCGTACCAGCGCGACGCCCCCGAGCCAGGCACCAAAAAAACCGCCGATCTGGTGCGAAAGAAGCGTGAGGCCGAAGAGTGTCGCGAGGTAACGCACGCCGAAGAGCTTACCGACGAGGCCCGCGGTCGGCGGCACCGTGGACAGCCAGGTGAAGCCGAGCACCGCGGCAAACACATAGAAAGTCAGCGGCGTCCGGGGCGTGACGAGGTAGACGGCGATGGCAAGCGCGCGGCTGAGATAAACCCAGAAGAGCAGCAGCTTCATGCGGTACGCAGTGCCCAGCCACCCGATGACGAGACTCCCGGCCACGTTCGCAAGCCCGATGATGGCAAGCGAGCCCGCCGCGACGCTGGCCGGCAGCGCACAAAGGCTCACCTCGCCCGGCAGGTGCGTGACGAGGAAGGCGATGTGAAAGCCGCAGGTGAAAAAACCCGCGTGCAGGCACCAGTAACTGCGGTCGCGAGCCGCGTGCTGCAACTGTTCGCCGAGCGTCAGCGCGTGCCCGGCCGCCGCGTCGCTCGTGAGCGTGGCCGCCGCGGGCGTGCCGGAGCTCGTGCCCAGACGGCGCGCCATGGGGATGGTGGCGAGTGCTGCCACGGCCAGGGCGTACATGGCCGTCACCCAGCCAAACGCGCCGATGATGAGCTGGCTGAGCGGGGCGAGCAGAAACTGGCCCAGGCTCCCGCCGGCATTGATCAGGCCCGATGCGAAAGCTCTCTTCTCGGGTGCGAGGCGCCTTGCCGTGGCGCCGATCAGCACTGAGAAGCTTCCCGCGGCCGCCCCGGTAGCGAACAGCACCCCGAGGGTGAGGATGAGCCCCGGCTCGCCCGAGACGCGTGTGCTGAGTACGCACCCGAGTGCCATGATCACCGCTCCGACAACGAGCACCCGGGCCGAGCCGAAGCGCTCGGCGATGGCCCCGCAGATCGGCTGTGCCAGTCCCCAGACGAACTGGCCGACCGCGAGCGCCAGGCTGATGGCGACGATCCCGGCGCCGGTGCTGCGGTTGAGCGGGGCGACGAACAGTCCGAGCGACTGGCGGGCGCCCATGGTGATGAGCAGAATCGCGGCGGCCGCGAGCACCAGCGATTCGCGGCGCCTCTTCGTACTGCCGGCGTCCGCTTCAGCGCCCCTTGCCTTTGAGGGTACCGGGGGCATGGTCTGCGCGCATCGTACCATGTAGTCCGGATCCTACCTGCGCGCATGCGGCGCACCGACTGCTGTCGAGCCATCACCACTCGCACACTGCTCATCGGCGCTGCGTTTACCGAGCTGCAGCCTCGGGCGCCAGGAGTGGTTGTCGATGGCGAGAAACGTGGACGAGTCGAGGGAGCTCCTCGCGGATACGATGAAGAGCCTCTTTCCCCCGCGCGTCGAGCTCGATCGCCGCCAGCACAAGATGCTGGAGTCTCTCGCCGGGAGCACCGGCGAATCGGTGAAAGACCTGGTGCGACAGGCGCTCGACAGCTATCTGCACGAGCGGCAGGCCAGGGACCTGAGCCAACGCCTGTAGTCCGCCTCCTACGGAGCTCCGTGCAGCAGACCGATACCTGCTGCCGGATTCGAACTACTAAAGTGCCCCGCCCGCGCTCGTGATAGCGCTCCGTCGCAACCATCGGGCGGGGCGCGCGAGAACCAAGTAGCGCTACTCTGAGAGCCATTACACCCCGGGGGCTCCGATCATGCATGCACAGGAGCGCGCGCCGCGCGCACGGAAGACCAACGGCGAGGGAAAGCTCCCCGACGTGGTTCTCGACCAACGCATGTTGCTGCGCGTGCTGCATGCCGTGCGTGATGGCGACTTCTCAGTCCGACTGCCGAGCGATAAAACAGGCCTGGCGGGAAAAATCGCCGACACCTTCAACGAGATCGTCACTTCGACCGAGCGACTGGCGCACGAGCTGGAGCGCGCGGGGCAAATCGTCGGCAAGGACGGCAAGACCCGTCATCGCATGTCGAGCGACCGACGCTCGGGCGCCTGGGGCGCCATGGAGGCATCCGTCAACACGCTCATTGACGATCTGCTGTGGCCGACCAAAGAGGTCACGCGGACGATTTCCGCCATTGCCAAGGGCGATCTGCAGCAGGCGATGAGCCTGGAGGTGGACGGGCGGCCGCTGAAGGGCGAGTTCCTGCGCTCCGCCAACATCGTCAACACGATGATCGAGCAGATGAGCGCCTTCACCTCGGAAGTGACGCGCGTCGCGCGCGAGGTCGGCACCGAGGGCAAGCTCGGCGGTCAGGCGGCCGTGCCCGGTGTGGCGGGCACCTGGAAGGACCTCACCGACAGCGTCAACTCCATGGCCAGCAACCTCACCGGTCAGGTGCGCAACATCTCCGAGGTCACCATCGCGGTGGCGAACGGTGACCTGTCGCGCAAGATCACGGTCGACGTGCGCGGCGAGATCCTGCAGCTGAAGGAAGCCATCAACACCATGGTCGATCAGCTGCGCTCCTTCGCCTCCGAGGTGACGCGCGTCGCGCGTGAAGTCGGCACCGAAGGCAAGCTCGGCGGCCAGGCCATCGTCTCGGGCGTGGCGGGCACCTGGAAAGATCTCACCGATTCCGTCAATGCGATGGCCACCAACCTCACCGGTCAGGTGCGCAACATCGCGGAAGTCACCACGGCGGTCGCGCGGGGTGACCTCTCGCGCAAGATCACGGTCGACGTCAAGGGCGAGATTCTCGAGCTGAAGAACACCATCAACACCATGGTCGATCAGCTCAACGGCTTCGCCGCGGAAGTCACCCGCGTCGCCCGCGAAGTCGGCACCGAGGGCAAGCTCGGCGGCCAGGCGGCGGTGCCAGGCGTAGCGGGCACCTGGAAGGACCTCACCGACAGCGTCAACTCCATGGCCGGCAACCTCACCGGTCAGGTGCGCAACATCTCCGAGGTCACGATCGCGGTGGCGAACGGCGACCTGTCGCGCAAGATCACGGTCGACGTGCGCGGCGAGATCCTGCAGCTGAAGGAAGCCATCAACACCATGGTCGATCAGCTGCGCTCCTTCGCCTCCGAGGTGACGCGTGTGGCGCGCGAGGTCGGCACCGAGGGGAAACTCGGTGGACAGGCCGTGGTGCCGGGAGTGGCGGGCACCTGGAAGGACCTCACCGACAGCGTCAACTCCATGGCCGGCAACCTCACCGGCCAGGTGCGCAACATCGCCGAGGTGGCGACCGCCATCGCGACCGGCGACCTCTCGCGCAAGATCACCGCCGACGTCAAGGGCGAGATCCTGCAGCTCAAGGAATCCATCAACACCATGGTGGATCAGCTGAACGCCTTTGCCGCGGAAGTCACCCGCGTGGCACGCGAGGTCGGTACCGAGGGCAACCTCGGCGGCCAGGCCGACGTCAAGGGCGTGCGCGGCGTGTGGAAGGATCTCACCGACAACGTCAACTCGATGGCGAGCAACCTCACCAACCAGGTGCGCAACATCGCCGAGGTCGCCACCGCGATCGCCCGCGGCGACCTGTCGCGCAAGATCACGGTCGACGTGCGCGGCGAGATCCTGCAGCTGAAGGAAACGATCAACACCATGGTCGATCAGCTGAACGCTTTCGCGGCCGAGGTGACGCGCGTGGCGCGCGAGGTCGGCACCGAAGGCAAGCTCGGCGGCCAGGCGGACGTCAAGGACGTGAGCGGCGTGTGGAAGGACCTGACCGACAAGGTCAACTCCATGGCGAGCAATCTGACCGGCCAGGTGCGCAACATCGCCGAGGTCGCGACCGCGATCGCCCGCGGCGACCTGTCGCGCAAGATCACGGTCGACGTGCGCGGCGAGATCCTGCAGCTGAAGGAGACCGTCAACACGATGGTCGACCAGCTCAACAGCTTCGCCGCCGAAGTCACGCGCGTGGCGCGCGAGGTCGGCACCGAGGGCAAGCTCGGCGGCCAGGCCATCGTGCCCGGGGTCGGTGGAACCTGGAAGGACCTCACCGACAACGTCAACTCCATGGCGCGCAACCTCACCGGCCAGGTGCGCAACATCGCCGAGGTCTCCACCGCCATCGCGCGCGGCGACCTGTCGCGCAAGATCACCGTGGACGTACAGGGAGAGATCCTGCAGCTCAAGGAAACCATCAACACGATGGTCGATCAGCTCAACGGCTTCGCCGCCGAAGTCACGCGCGTGGCGCGCGAGGTCGGTACCGAAGGCAAGCTCGGCGGCCAGGCCGTGGTGCCGGGGGTCGCCGGCACCTGGAAGGACCTGACCGACAACGTCAACGTCATGGCCAACAATCTGACCAACCAGGTGCGCGGCATCGTCAAGGTCGTCACCGCGGTCGCGGAAGGGGACCTGTCGCAGAAGTTGGTCGTCGAAGCGAAAGGCGAAATCGCCGCGCTGGCCGACACCATCAACAACATGACCGGCACGCTACGCGTGTTCGCCGATC
>DATGJR010000061.1:0-6024 GCA_035295065.1 Steroidobacteraceae bacterium | reverse complement strand
CCCCTTAATATGATTCTCGATGACGGCGGCGACCTGACCGCCATGTGCTACAACCGTTTTCCCGAGCTGCTCGCCGGGATTCGCGGGATCTCCGAAGAAACGACGACCGGCGTGCACCGGCTTTACCAGATGCACGCCCAGGGGAAACTGACGATTCCCGCCATCAACGTCAACGACTCGGTCACCAAGAGCAAGTTCGACAATCTCTACGGCTGCCGCGAGTCGCTGGTGGATGCGGTCAAACGTGCCACGGATGTCATGGTGGCCGGCAAGATCGCGGTGGTGTGCGGCTATGGCGATGTCGGCAAGGGGTGCGCGCAGGCGCTGCGGGCGCTGTCGGCGCAGGTGTGGGTGACCGAGATCGACCCGATCTGCGCGCTGCAGGCGGCGATGGAAGGCTACCGCGTCGTCACCATGGAGTACGCGGCCGACAAGGCCGATATCTTCGTCACCGCCACCGGCAACTTCCACGTCATCACGCACGAGCACCTCAGGCACATGAAGCACAACGCCATCGTGTGCAACATCGGACACTTCGACAGCGAGATCGACGTCGCGAGCCTCAAGCAGTACCGCTGGGAGAACATCAAGCCGCAGGTCGATCACGTGATCCTCCCCGACGGCCGCCGGCTGATCCTGCTCGCCGAAGGCAGGCTGGTGAATCTCGGCTGCGGCACGGGGCACCCGAGCTACGTGATGAGCTCGAGCTTCGCCAACCAGGTGATTGCGCAGGTGGAGCTCTTCGGCAACACCGAGAAGTATCCAATCGGCGTGCACGTGCTGCCGAAGCTCCTCGACGAGAAAGTGGCGCGGCTGCAGCTGAAGAAGCTAAACGTCGAGCTCTCGCAGCTCTCCGACACGCAGGCGCGCTACATCGGGGTCGAAAAATCCGGCCCCTACAAGCCCGACCACTACCGCTACTGAAGGAGTCTGTCGCACCGATGAGTACCGCTCTGAGCACCGCCGCCGAGGCAAACCTCCCGCGCACCCCGGGCGGGGCGATCCTTCTCGACGGCAAGGCGGTCGCCGCGCGCACGCGCGCCGCGGTGGCCGCACGGGCCGGGGAGTTCGCCCAGCGGCACGGACGCCGGCCGGGCCTCGCGGTAGTGCAGGTGGGTGAGGATCCGGCGTCCAGCGTCTACGTGCGCAACAAGCGCAAGTCCTCGCTCGAAGCCGGCATCGAGTCCTTTGCGCACGACCTGCCCGCCTCCACTCCGGAGGCGCAGATACTGGAGCTGGTGCGCTCGCTCAATCATGACGATCGGGTCGATGGGATTCTCATTCAGCTGCCGCTGCCGAAGGGCGTGAACGCCGACCGGGTCATGGACGCGGTCGACCCGATGAAGGATGTCGACGGCTTCCATCCGGTCAACACGGGACTCCTGGCGCAGAAGCGCCCGCGACTGCGGCCGTGCACCCCCTATGGCGTCATCAAGCTCGCGGAAGCCTACGGCATCGCACTCACAGGGTTGCGGGCGACGGTCGTCGGCGCCTCCAACATCGTCGGGCGTCCGATGGCACTCGAACTGCTGCTGGCGCGCTCCACCGTGACGGTCTGCCACACAGGGACGCGCGACCTGCGCGCCGAGGTCGAGCGGGCGGAGATCCTCGTCGCGGCGGTGGGCAAGGCCGGTTTCGTCCCGGGGGAGTGGGTGCGCCCCGGCGCCGCGGTGTTCGACGTCGGCATCAATCGCGGCCCATCCGGAAAACTGGTCGGCGACGTCGAATTCGAGCGTGCGTCCGAGCGCGCGGGGTGGATTACGCCAGTCCCGGGGGGCTTAGGCCCCATGACCATCGCCATGCTCCTCTCCAATACGGTGGATGCGGCGACGCTGCGGGCCGGGCGGCGGGAATAAAAGCACCCCGCAAACGGTCTTCCCTCCTGCGTGGATGACAAACGCAGTCGCTTCGAGGCGCTGATCCTGCCGCATCTCGACGCCGCACATCGGCTGGCGCGCTGGCTCAGCCGTTCCCCGGGCGACGCCGACGACATCGTGCAGGAGGCTTTCATGCGTGCCTACCGCGCCTTCGACACGCTGCGCGGTCCCGACGGGCGCTCATGGCTGCTCGCGATCGTGCGCAACTGTCACCTGAGCGCCCTCGCCGAGCGGCGGCGCCGCGCTCACGAGCCGCTCACCGAGGAGCACGAGGCCCTGCCGCCCCGGGCGGACGCCGAGGCGCCCGCCGACCCGGAGAGCGCTTCGATCGAGCGTGACGAGCGGCGGCTCCTGGCGCACCTCATTGCCGCCCTCCCGGAGGAGCAGCGCGAAGTGTTGCTGCTGAGAGAGATGGAGGACATGAGCTACCGGGAGATTGCCGCCGTCGCTCAGGTGCCGATCGGCACGGTGATGTCGCGCCTCGCGCGGGCGCGCGCCGCGCTGAAAGCGCTCTGGCCGCAGGTCGAGGGAGAGCCGCATGCAATGCGCTGAGAGCCTGCGCCTGCAGGCGGCATTCGACGGCGAGCTCGATGCGGTATCCGCGGCCGCGGTGGAGCGGCACGCCGAGCGCTGTCCCGAGTGCCGCGCGCTGCGCGAGCACCTCGAGCACACACGCGCGCGCTTGCGACGCGATGTCGACTACACCCAGGCCTCTCCCCAGTTGCGGGCCCGCATCGCGCAGCTCCTTGACGCCGAGGAGAGCGCCGAGCGCGGCGCGGCGCGGCGGCGGCCGGCGTGGCGGGCGCGCTCCTTCTGGCTCGGCACCGTGGCAGGAGCGGGAGCGGCGCTGGCGGCGAGCCTCGGCGCACTGCTCCTCGTGCCGCTGCTGCGGACTTCGATGCCGGACGAGCTCCTCGCCGCACACATGCGATCGCTCGGGCCAGGACAGCTGACGCAGGTCATCTCCACGGATCGGCACACCGTGAAGCCATGGTTCGCCGGACGCGCCGATGTCTCCCCCGTCGTCGCCGACTTCAGCGCCGAGGGCTACCGGCTCCTCGGCGGCCGTACCGACCCCCTCGATCACCAGCGCAGTGCCGTGCTGGTCTATGAGCATGGCGCGCACACCATCAACGTATTCGCCTTCATGCCAGGCCGCGCACCGCTCCCCGGCGAGGTCAGCCGCCGTGGGTTTCACATCGCCTGCTGGCGTGGCGGCGATCTCGGCTACTGCGCCGTATCGGACGCGGGCTGGGAGGAGCTCACCGCGCTGCGGACGCTCCTCGAGGATCTCGCCGCGCGCGACTCACGCTGAACGCCCGGCGTCGCGGGAATAAAACCCCCGCCCGCTGCGTCTCCTCCACACACCCCAAGAGGAGACCGACCATGCCGGATGAGATCCCCGTCGTATCGCGCCGCAAAGCGCTCAAGTGCATGGCCTTCGGCGGCGCCGGGACGCTCTTCGCGCTCACGGGAGGCGTGCTGACGCCCATGGATCTCGCCGAAGCGGCCGCTGAGCCTCAGGGCGCGGCGCGGGCCGGCAAGCCCCTGTTCGTGCAGATCAGCGACAGCCACATCGGCTTCCACAAGGATGCCAATCCGGATGTGAATGGCACGCTCTCGGCGGCGATCGATCTCGTGAACGGCATGCACGAGCAGCCGGCACTCATTCTGCACACCGGCGACATCACGCATCTCTCCAAGCCTGAAGAGTTCGACACGGCCCAGCAGTTACTCGCGCGTCTGCGTGCGAGCGAGCTGCACACCGTTGCGGGCGAGCACGATGTGGCCGATGCCACCGTGAGCGAGTATTTCAATCGATTCGGCAAGCCATCCGGCAACCGCGGCTATTACAGCTTCGATCACGCCGGTGTGCACTTCGTGGCACTCATCAACGTGCTGCAGGCGAAGGACGGCGGGTCGGGGTTCCTCGGGGATGAGCAGCTCGCATGGGCGAGGGCGGATCTGCGCGCTCGCACGTCCAGCACTCCGATCGTCCTCTTTGCGCACATGCCGCTGTGGAACGTCTACGAGCCGTGGGGCTGGCGCACGAGCGATGCGGACGCGCTCCTGAGCGAGGTCCGCCGCTTCGGCTCGGTCAGCGTGCTGAACGGGCACATTCACCAGATCGTGCAGAAAGTGGAGGGCAACATCACCTTCCACACCGCCCCATCGACCGCCTACCCGCAGCCCGCTCCGGGCGAGGGTCCGGGGCCCGGGCCCCTGAAGGTGGCGCCGGAGGAGTTGGCACACCGCCTCGGGGTGACCCGCGTGTCGCTGCGCAGGCATCCGCGCTCATTGCTGCTGAGCGACACGGCACTTGCCTGAGCGGCGCGCGATCGTGACAGGACGCTCAATCGTCATACTCTGGGCCACGGTGGTGCTGCTCGCGGCGGCCGCGGTTTACACCGCGGTTGCATCCGACAGGCCTGCCGGCGATCCGGTCCATGGAAAGACGCTCTACCAGGTGTGCATGGGTTGTCATTCACTGGACGAGGACGATGTGGGACCCCGACATCGCGGTGTGGTCGGACGCACGGCCGGGAGCGTCCCCGGCTATGCGTATTCACCCGCTCTCAAGAACTCCCATCTCGTGTGGGACGCCGACAACCTCGACCGCTGGCTGACCAACCCGCAGGGACTCGTGCCGGGCGTCAAGATGTTTTTTGCGATGCCGAACCCGCAGGATCGGGCCGATGTCATCGCCTATCTCGCCGAACAGCGCTAGCCGCGCTCCTGAAGTCAACACTCGGGGCGCTGATGCGGTGCGGACATGAAGTGACGCGCTGAGGCGCGGCAGTTACAAGTTGAGTCAGCGAAGCCGCACTAACATGTAACGGCCCCGTAGTCCTTACAGGGCGTGGCGGCCCGGTGTATGATCCACGGTCCTGCCCTGTGGATAGATACGGAGTAGCGAATAATGGCAAGACGTCCACCGAACGACGGCGCGTCCTGGAGCGCCCGAGAGCTCAAAACCCTCAAAGCACTTGCCAAGGCTGGCACTCCCACCAGTCAGGTCGCAAGGAAGCTTGGCCGTACGGCGGCCGCGGTTCAGCAGAAGGCCATGCGGACGGGAATTTCGTTCCGGGCGGCCAAGCGCTCCGGAGCTCGCAGGAAGAAGTAGGCACTCGTTGGTCGGGGGCCGCCCGCGAGGCGCGCCCGAGCGCGGCGGCCGCCAGGATGGAGGGGGCAGCATGAAGAACAAGCTCATCCGGCTCAGCTGGATCCCGCTCGCGCTCAGCCTGAGCGCCTGCGATGTGCAGGTGACGGATACCACGCCGCCGGAGTTCCAGGCCAACAATGACATTGGCATGTACGAGGTCACCGCCACCGAAAAGGAAGGGGCGCTGGTGACTCCGGGCTCCGTGGTGCTGTTTGCGCTCGGCGAGGGCGGCGGTCAGAAAGTGCAGCTCAACCCCAACCCCGACGGCAGCGGCTGGCACGGCCTGTACTCGGTGCGCTGCAGAAGCAGCTTCCCTCTGCAGATACAGGCGGTGTGGAGGCTGCAAGGCCTTTCGACCCGCAGCATCGTCGTGCCGCCTCAGCCGCGCATGATCAAGCTGACCGAGCCCCCGCTCACCCGCCAGGAGGGCTTTGACACCGCCAGCAAGTCGACCGAGGCCAAGGGTGCGAAAGCCGCCAAAGGCAAGGGTGGGAAGGGCGAGTGGACCGGCGCGGTCGTCTACCGCTTCGCCACGGTGCCCATGACGCAGATCACCTCTGCGCGTATCGAGCCTTCGAGCCCCTCGGCCGATGATGTCGCCGCGGCGCGGGCCATCTCGGTGAAGACACCGCTCCCGGTGGGGGCCGTTTGCGGAGATCGGGTGCAGTTGCAGCTCGTCTCCACCGCCGAGCGCTCACACGGAACGCTCAACATCGAGACCGACAATCCGGGCATGCCGCGCTGGCAGACCTACGTGGAGTTCTCCCCGAAGTAGCTTTTTGATGGGGCAAAAGTCGCCTGCGGCGCTTTTGCCGGACATCAGCTTCGTTGCCGGCGGCAAAAGGCGTGGCTTTTGCCGCCTGCGCTAATGGGCGTCCCTCAGGTGGCAGGCGGTGGCTGGCGCTCCA
Organism: Steroidobacteraceae bacterium; assembly: GCA_035295065.1. GTDB lineage: Bacteria > Pseudomonadota > Gammaproteobacteria > Steroidobacterales > Steroidobacteraceae > 13-2-20CM-66-19. The sequence goes on along the minus strand of DATGJR010000061.1, from coordinate 76 downwards.
CCTTCGGCAGTCGCTCGTCGATGCATGCCCAGCTCGGGGCGCTCGCCGTCCAGATGGTGAGCGAGGGGCGAACGAT
>DATGJR010000060.1:0-8295 GCA_035295065.1 Steroidobacteraceae bacterium | reverse complement strand
ACCTTGAGCGCGAGGGCTGTGCCGGGCGCCCGCTCGACCTTGAGGCGCACGGTGTCTTCCTCGGGAAAGCGGGTCTCAAGGGTAAAACGCAGCCCCCGCTCGGCCCAGGTGAGGTGCGAAGGCACGAACAGGTTGACGTAGACGCCTTCAGCATCGTGAAAGTAGATGCTGTCACCGAGTTTGGCGAAGGACTCCGACATGCTGCCGGTGCAACACCAGAAGTCGTACAGCGGCGTTCCGAAAAGCTTCCAGTAGCCGCTCTCGAGCGGCAGGTAGTAGAGCTTCTCGCCGTCGGCCGGGTGCTGCACGCCGAGGATGCCGTTGTAGTAAGTCCGCTCGTAGTAGTCGGCGAGCCGGGCGTCCGCGGTCCATGAGAAGAGGTGCCGCGTCAGCTTCTGCAGGTTGTAGGTGACGCAGGACTCCTCGGTGTAGCCGGAAAGCTCCCGCGCCAGTATTCCGGGCGGCGTGTTCCACGACTCGCCGTTGCTGGTTCCACCGGTGCAGTAACAGCGGCGCTCCGCCACGGTGTGCCAGAAGAACTCCGCAGTGGCGCGCTTGTCCTGATGGCCAGTCACCTCGTATGCGCGCGCGGCGCCAATGATCTGCGGCACCGTGGTGTTGACATGGAGTCCCTCGAGCTCGTCGTGCTGTGCGGCGAGGGGCGCGAAGATGCGCTCGCGGTCGAAACGGTGCGCGAGCGTCTGCCAGCGTGCATCGCGGGTGTGCGCGGCGAGGTTGTAGAGCAGCTCGTTCATGCCGCCGTACTCGCGCTCGATCACGCGCGCCATTTGAGTCCCATCGAGCGGCTGCACCCAGCGCTCGACCCATCCCGCCATTCGCCGCAGCGTGTCGAGGGAGCGCGGATCCTTACTCAGGGTCGCCGTATCGAAGAGTCCCGCCATGATCTTGTGGAGCGTATAGAACGGTGCCCAGGCCGGTTGACCCACGCGCAGGCGGTCGAAGAGGTCGACCGGGAAGGCGCTCAGGTAGCCGGTGCCGATGGCAGCCTGGCATTTGGCGAGCTCGGTGGCGATCAGCACGCCGCGCTCACGCACGTCCCCATCTCCGGTCTGTGCCCCCATGAGCGCGCACGCCGAGAGGTAGTGTCCGGTGTAATGTCCGCGCAGCTCGTTGTTGGGCGCTTCCCAGCCTCCGAGGGGCTGCGCGGAGCTCGCAAGTCCGGCCGTCACGCGGAACATGTGCAGCAGGCGGTCGGGGTCGAGCGCCATGAGAAAGCGGCGATTGACCTCGAGCGCCTCGAGCACCGGGCCCTCCGTCAGACGCACCGCCTCGAGGTCGAAGGGCTGCGCGGCGAAGCGCGCGCCGCCCGTCGCGCTGGCCGTGGCGAGCGCGGCCCGCACCCCCTCGGGCAGGAGCGGGGAGGCGGCGGCGAGCGCCGCCATCGACAGGAAGGAACGACGCGGCAGCCCTCGGGACATGGCTGGTATCCTACTAGCCTTTGAGGGGAGGGGACTCATGGCTCAACCTCGGCTCGGGCGCGCCGTCCATGGCGCGCGCATCTCCTGCCTCCTGGCGGGTCTCGCGTTGTCACCGATCGCCTTCCCGGCGACTCCCGCGAAGACGCCGATCACTCACGAGAAGCTGTGGATGATGAAGCGCGTCGGCGCGGGCGTCGTGAGCCCCGACGGCCGATGGGTCGTGTTCCCGGTCCTCGAGCCCTCATACGAGCAGGACAAAGAGGTGAGCGATCTCTGGGTGGTGGCAGCTGACGGCCGCTCAGCGCCGCGCCGACTCACTCACACCCGCGCTCCCGAGAAGGGTGTTGCCTGGTCGCCTGACAGCCACGCCATTGCCTTCTCGACCAAACGGGAGGGTGATGAGGCGGAGCAGATCTACATTCTCGATCTCGGCGCGGGGGGTGAGGCCCGCCGGCTGACCAACCTCTCGACCGGAGCCGCTCATCCGCAGTGGCGCCCCGACGGCAAGGCGATCCTGTTCGAGTCCCTGGTGTACCGGGGGGCGCTCGATGACGATGCCAACCGGAAAATTGCCGCCGAGCGCAAGGCGCGCAAATACAACGTACGCGCCTACGAGCATTTCCCGGTGCGCTACTGGAACCAGTGGCTCGACGATCGCCAGCCGGCGATCCTGGTGCAGCCGGTCGAGGAAGGCTCGAGCGCCCGGGATATCCTGTCCCCGAGCGCGCTCGCGCATGCGGCAGGCTTCGACGGTGCGGCGCAGGGCGAGGACCCGGTGTCGCTGGCGCCGCTCTGGAGTCCCGACGGGACCGAGGTGGTGTTCACGGCGACCACCGAGCGCTGGAATGCGGCCTTCGCCCACGTCGGCTACCACCTCTATCGCATGCCCGCAGACGGAGGCGCCGAGCCACGCCTGATCACATCGGCTGCCGGCAACTACGCGGAGACGATGTTCGCGCCCGACGGCCACTCCTTATGGTTCAAGTACGCGCCGCAGGACTCCGAGATCTACCACCTGCAGCGCCTCGAGCGGATGGCGTGGCCCGCGGCGGGTACGCCTGAGCTCGTGACACGCGACTTCGATTCCGAGGTCACGGCCTTTGCGCTCACTCCCGACAGCCGCAGCGTGTACCTGATCGTGCCGATGGCAGGACGCGAGCATCTCTATCGCGTGCCCGCATCGGGTGGCGTCCCGGGCCCCGTGGCCACTCCCGCCGTCGGTGGATACACCGCGCTCGCGATCGCGCGCAAAGCCCCGCACCCGGTAGTGATCGCGAGCTATGGGAGCTCCGTGAGCCCCGCCGAGATCGTGCGCATCGACGCCGCGACCGGCCGGCACTCCAATCTCACGCAGATCAACACCGCGGCGGCCGCTGCCATCGACTGGGCACCGCCGGAGCATTTCACCTTCACCAGCGCGCGCGGGCGCAGCATTCACTCCATGCTGATCCGGCCGCCGGGCTTCGATGCATCGAGGAAGTATCCGCTGCTGCTCCTGATCCACGGCGGCCCGGCGGCGCATGACTCCGACCAGATCGGGCTGCGCTGGAACTATCACCTGCTCGGTGCCCCCGGCTACGTCGTGTTGACGGTCGACTACACGGGCTCGACGAGCTTCGGAGAGAAGTTCGCGCAGGCGATCAAGCTCGACCCGCTGAAGACCCCCGGCGAGGAGCTGAACCAGGCGGTCGATGAGGCTCTCAAGCGCTACCCCTTCATCGACGGCTCGCACATGTGCGCCGCGGGCGCGAGTTATGGCGGCCATCTTTCCTACTGGCTCGAGGCGACCACGACCCGCTTCCGGTGCATCGTCGCGCATGCCGGCGAAGTCGACCTCACCACGCAGTGGGGCGAGAGCGACTTCAACTACGGGCGCGAGCTCGCTAACGGCGGTCCGCCCTGGGCTGGAAATCCCATCTGGCGCGAGCAGAGCGCGATCACCTATGCCGCGCAATGGAAGACGCCGATCCTCCTCAGCATCGGCGAGCGGGACTACCGCGTGCCGATCGGCAATACGCTGGAAGCCTGGAGCACGCTGCAACGCATGCGGGTGCCGAGTCGGCTGCTGGTGTGGCCGGACGCCTGGCACTGGATTCTCAAGCCCGAAGACAGCCGGCACTTCTATGAAGAGGTGCACGCCTGGCTCGCCCGGTACCTCAAGGGGGAGGCGCCGGCACGGCCCTGAGCCGCGACCATCTGAAGGGCCTCAAAACCCGGGCGCGCCGGTCCCCCGCTCAATTCGTGAGCTCCCTTCACCCGGAAGCCCCGTCGCGCCCGCTCCGAGCCTGCGCTGCATCAGCACCGTATCTACCCAGCGCCCCAGCTTGAATCCCACCGATTTGAGAGTGCCGACGAGCTCGAAGCCCTGACGCCGATGCAGGGCAATCGAGGCCACGTTGTCGCTGTCGCCGATGATGGCGAGCATCTGTCGCCACCGTCCCGACTCGCAGCGCTCGATGAGCGCGCGCAGCAGGGCGCTCCCGGCGCCCTGGCCGGCGAATCCCTGGGCGACGTATATCGAGTCCTCTACGGTGTAGCGATAGCCGGGGCGCGCGCGATAGGCGGACGCATACGCGTAGCCGATGAGACGGCCATCGACGTCCGCGGCAAGATAAGGCAAGCCCGCTGCGCGCACGGTGAGCCATCGGGTGCGCAGCTCCTCGATCGGGGGAGGCACTTCCTCGAAGCTTGCGAGCCCGCAGAGCACGTGGTGCGCATAGATCTCCTGCACCGCGGCCAGATCGTGCTCGGTCGCATCGCGAATTTGCAGCGACCGCTTGGCGGATGGCTGGATCGTCACACGAGGCATCGTGCAACCGTCGTGCCTGCCGCAAACCCCGCCAGCGCCTGAAGCCGCTCAAAGGTGTGCCCGTTCCCGGAGCAATCCCGGTCCGCGATGCACCGAAGTCGTGCTGCCCGTGGGCTCAGGATCTCAGGGCGAAGGACCCTTCACGATCTGACCGCCCTTGATGACGACCGCCACGTTCTCGAGGGCACGGATGTCGTTTAAAGGGTCGGCATCCACCGCGATGAGATCCGCGTAGCGGCCCGGAGCGATGGCCCCGACGTCGGCGGTTCTGCCGAGCGCTTCCGCGGCACTTTTGGTGGCAGCCTGGATCGCCTCGATCGGTGTCATGCCCCATTCCACCATCTTGGCGAATTGCCGCGCGTTCTGGCCGTGCGGGTAGACGCCGGCGTCGGTGCCAAAGAGCATTTTCACCCCCGCGGCGTGCGCTGCGCGAAAGGACTGACGCTGTTTGAGTCCGATGTCCCGCTCCTTGGCCAGGCTCTCGGGATACACGCCGTTCTTTTCTCCCTGCGAGAGAATGTAGTCGTCGTCGTAGATGTCCATGTCGAACCAGGCGCCGTGCTCCTTTGCCAGCTTGAAGCTCTCGGCATCAGCCAGGCTTGCATGCTCGATGGTGTCGACGCCGGCGCGCAGCGCATCGTTGATCCCCTCGGTCCCGTGCGCATGCACCGCGACCCTGAGGCCGAGGCGGTGGGCCTCGTCGACGACCGCCTTGATCTCCTCGAACGACAGTTGCTGGGCCCCGACCGAGTCGCCTTTGGAGAGTACGCCGCCCGTCATGCACACCTTGATCACCTCGGCGCCGTACTTGCGCACCTTGCGCACCAGCGCACGATACTCATCCGGGGAGTTTGCAATCTGCGTCGCTGGCGTATGGATAGAGGGGGGGAACTGCGTGGAGTCGCAGTGGCCCCCGGTCGAGCCGAGCGCGTAGGTGGCGGGCACGATGCGCGGCCCGAGGATGTAGCCGCGCTCGATACCCTGCTTGAGCCCCACGTCGTCGTAGTTGGCCGAGCCGACATTGCGGACCGTCGTGAAGCCGGCATCGAGCGTGCGGCGGGCGTTGGCGACACCCACGGTCATCCAGAAGCTGTCGGTGAACTGCAGTCTCCGATAACCGCTGAAGAGCGGATCCGAGGTGAGATGGACATGCATGTCGATGAGCCCCGGGAGGAGCGTCCGTGCGCCGAGGTCGAGTTTGCGTGCGTCCGCGGGCGCTGCGTCCCCCTGCTTGCCGACACTCGTGATGCGCTCGCCGGTGATGAGGATCTGCGGGTGATCGATCTCACGCCCGGTGAGGACGTCGATCATCCGCGCCGCAGTGACGACCAGCGTGTCGGCGTGCGTCACGGGCAGAGCCCCGAGGCAGAGGAGGCAGGGGAGAGCGGCGCGCAGGAATTTCATGATTGGCTCCCTTGAGGGGGCGCCAATCGTAGCGCAGGCGCGGGCTGAAGGTCCGGCCGGGCCGGACTAGGCTTTGGACTTCAGAACCGCTTTCGCGAGCGCGTCGAGCTGCAGGACCGCCGCGCGGGTGACGCCGAAGATCTGCCGGCGTCGCCGACCGAGGGCGACCCAGGCTTCAAGTGACTCGACGCCCTCCGCGCGCAGGCGCTCGAGCAGCGGCAGCGGCAGTTCAAGGGGCAATGCGTGCGACATAGGTGCCGAGTGTTTCGGCATTCCGCAGCGCTTGCCAAGGCCGATTTAACATCATGCCGCGCGGGCTTAACTGTTTGGTGACGGGTTTCTCACGGGGGCGGCCGCCTCGTGGTGCGGGTGCAGGTGCGAGCCGCTCAAGACCGCAATCGGCACGATCGCCGTCCACAGGCCACAGGCGACCAGTCCCGCGCCGAGGAGACGGGAGAGTGAGCCGTGCGGCGCGGGGAGGCGCGAGCCGAGGAAGGAAATTCCCGCCATGGCAGGCACGGTGCCGACCCCGAAGGCGATCATGGTCATTGCGCCGCCCGCGGCGCCCCCGGTGACGGCCGCGGCGAGCAGCACCGAGTACACCAGTCCGCAGGGCAGCCAGCCCCACAGAAGCCCCAGCATGAGCGCACGCGTGCCTTGTCCCGCTACTGAAAGCGGCGCGCGCGCGAGCGGGACGATGCGTCCCCAGAGTCGCGCGCCCGCGCGCTCGGGCAGGCTCAGCCAGCGCGCCCGGCCGCTGCCGCTCAGAGCGATATCGAGGCCGATGACCACCACCACGGTGGCGGTCGAAAGGCGCAGGATCTCGCTCCAGCGCGAGATCGCGAACGCGAAGCCGACCGCGGCACCCGCAGCCCCTGCGATCGCTCCGGCGGCGCCGTAACTTGCGAGGCGGCCCGCATGGTAGAGAAGCAGTCGCCCGTTGCGCTCGCGCCCCGCCGGCACCGCACCCAGTGCCATGGCAATACCGCCACACATGGCTGCGCAGTGAGCACTGCCGAGGAGGCCGGCGAGGAGTGCCGTCGCGAGTGTGAGCTCAGGCATCTTGTGAGGGCTGCGAGGTCGGCGGCGGCGCGCGGTCGTCATCGAGAAGGATCTGCACCGCCGGTGACTCGAGGTCGTCGAACTGACCCGCGCGCACGGCCCAGAAGAATCCCCACAGCGACAGCGCGAGCATCACCAGGCCGAGCGGGATGAGGAGGTAGAGGATGTTCATGCGTGCACCGGATGCGCCGTGCGCGCAGGCTCGGGCGCCTGCCTCGGTCCGTTCCTGTCCAGGAGCCGCATTGCATTCAGCACCACCAGGAGGGAGCTCCCCGACATGCCGAGTGCGGCCATCCACGGCTCGACCCAGCCACTGGCCGCGAGCGGTACCGCGGTCAGGTTGTAGAGCACCGCCCAGGCGAGATTCTGCCGGATGATGCGCAACAAGCGGCGCGAGGTCGTCACGGCGCAGGTGAGTCCCGAGAGTCCTTCCCCGAGCAACACCAGGTCCGCGCTCACTTTGGCGAGATCCGTGCCGCTCGCGATCGCCGCGGAGACATCTGCGGCGGCGAGCACCGGCGCATCGTTCACCCCGTCTCCGACCATGACGACACGATGTCCCTCGCCGCGCAGCTGCTCGACCAGGGCGAGCTTGTCAGCCGCGGTGAGATCGGCGGAGGCTGCGAGGTGCCCGAGCTGGCGTGCCGCCGCTGCGACCGGTCCCGGCCGGTCGCCGCTCGCAATGGCAGCCGTGAGCCCGAGCGCCGTGAGTTGCCGGATCGTCTCGGGTGCATCGCTGCGCAGGGTGTCGGCCAGATCGAATTGCGCGAGGAGCCCCGCCTGATCCCCCAGCACGATACGCGTGTAGCCGTCCGGCATGTCGATCGCCGCCCGCGGAGGCGCCGCAGCACAACCCTCGAGCACGTAGTCCAGCCGGCCGATCCTGTAACGCCTCGCATCGATTGCAGCCTCGAGGCCCCGGCCCGCCGCCGTACGCACCTCGCTCACATCGGTCGCCGCCGTCAGATGCGCGAAAGCGCGCGCCAGCGGATGCCCCGAATGGCCCTCGAGCGCCGCGGCCACCTCCAGGCATCGTTTCTCGGAGAGGCGGGAGGTGAGCCAGGTGACTTTTTCGATGCGCGGCTCACCGCGCGTCAACGTGCCGGTCTTGTCGAAGAGGATGCGATCGGCACTCGCGAGACGCTCGAGGGCGCGGCCGCGGGTCACCAGAACGCCCGCCCGGGCCAGCCGCGCCGTTGCGGCGGCGAGCGCCACGGGTGTGGCGAGGGACAGTGCGCAGGGGCAGGTGACCACCAGCACGGCGAGCACCGTCGGGAATGCGCGGCTCGCGTCCGCATGAAGCCAATAGACTCCCACCGCGGCCGCCAGCAGCAGCACCCCGGCGACGAACCACACGGCGATCCGGTCCGCGAGATCAGCGACCTGCGGCCGCGAGGCGCCCGCGTGCGCGAGCAGCCGCGACACCGCGGCTAAGGTTGAGTCCTGTCCGGTGCGGGTCACCACCATCTCGACCGCGCCGGTGAGATTCAAGGTGCCGGCGATGAGCGCATCGCCGCAGCGACGCACCCGCGGCGCCGATTCACCGGTGAGGAGGGACTCATCGACCTCCGTACTGCCACT
>DATGJR010000059.1:0-30846 GCA_035295065.1 Steroidobacteraceae bacterium | reverse complement strand
GCATCATCTTTCGCCGCTCATCGACTCGCTGTGCCCTGTTGTATGCCGCTCGCACCTCGTTGCGCTCCTGGTGCGCGAGCTGGAGCTCGATGACGTCGGGCGGATAGCCCGTCTCGTTGAGCAGCGTTGACGCCATCGCGCGGAAGCCGTGCCAGCTCATCTGATCGCCCGTGTACCCCATGCGGCGTAGGGCGGCAGTGATGGCGTTGTCGCTCAAGGGTCGTTCTGCCGCTCGAGGTGAAGGGAACACGTACCGCCCTCTTCCAGTGAGCGGCTTGATATCGCGCAGTAGCGCCAGCGCCTGGTCGGCCAGAGGAACCAAGTGCTGTTGGCGCATCTTCATGCGGTGCGCCGCGATCCGCCATTCGGCCGCCTCCAGATCGATCTCGGCCCATTCCGCGGCGCGAAGCTCGCCAGGGCGCACGAATACCAGCGGCGCCAGTTTCAATGCGGCTTCGACGACCGGATGGCCGCGGTATCCGTGGAGCGCCCGGAGAAGCTGTGCGACCTCGCGCGGGTCGGTGATCGCCGCCCGGTTGGTCACGGTGACAGGAGCCAGGGCGCCCCTGAGATCCGCGGTTGGGTCGCGCTCGGCGCGTCCGGTCGCGATCGCGTAACGCACCACCTGCCCCACCCGCTGCTTGGCGCGGTGCGCCGTCTCATGCTTTCCGCGGCGCTCGAGCCTTCGGAACACGCCGAGGAGCTCGGGCGCGGTCAACGCAGCGACCGGGCGGCCGCCAATGTAAGGGAACAGCAAGTCTTCGAACGTCCAGACCGCTTTCGTCATCGTCTTCGGAGCGAACGGCTGCTTCGCGAGCCATTCTCGGGCGATCGACTCGAAAGTATTAGAGCGGCTGTCGCGCTCGGCGCGGCGCTCGGCGGCGGGATCACGACCCGCTTCGAGCGCGCTGCGTAAGCTCCCACGCTTAGCGCGCGCGGCCTTGAGTGAGGTCGCGGGGTATGTGCCCACGCTCACCATGGACTCGCGGCCCCCGAGCGTGTACCGCAACCGCCATTGCTTCGCGCCTGCGGGTGTCACCAGGAGATAGAGGCCGCCGCCATCCCTGAGCTTGTAGGGGCGGCTCTTCGGTTTAGCGCCGCGAAGGCGCGCCTCGGTCAGAAAATCGGTCGCAGCCAAGTCGTACCCGTCGGGGTTCTCCGTACCCGTTATTGTACCCGTCTTGGTTTCCGTACCCGTCGTTTTCGGCCGTTACGGCCTGAGCCCTCCTGAGCAAAGGAAATCTCACTAAATACCTATTTTTATAGTACTTCATGAGACTCCGAGAGCGCGGGTGATACACCCTGAGAAGAGGGGCTGGCGCCCCCGGCCGGAGTTGAACCGACGACCTACCGCTTAGGAGGCGGTCGCTCTATCCACTGAGCTACGGGGGCGCGAAGCGGGCCAGAGTGTACCGGCCCGGAACGACGCCGGCACCCACGATCCCCCGGGGGCTGCCGGCGGGCGTAGTATCCGACCAAGTCCGTCGCAATCCTGGCAGGAGGCACCCATGACCACCATGACCGTCGGGAAACACGAGGGGTTGCGCATCGAGATCCGCCACGTGGCCGCAGGCAGGCCCCGCGAATGGCTGCGCCGTGGCTGGGACGACCTGAAGGCGATCGGTACACCGGGGATCGCTCACGGAGCATTGATTGCGATTCTCGGTGCCGTCCTGCTGATGCTCGGCAGCAGCCATGTGTATCTGACGGCTGCCGCCGTTACCGGCTACCTGCTGGTGGGCCCGGTCATGACGACCGGACTGTGTGAGCTCGCCCGACGCCGCGCGGCGCGCGAGCGCCTGGGGTTCGATGAGTCGCTGCAGGCGCTCGCCCGAAACCCGGACGCCCTGCTCCACTTCGCCGGTGTGCTCGCGCTCGTCGCGCTGCTGTGGTTCGTCTTCTCGGCGGTCGTGCTCGAGGCCGCATTCAACGCGCCGGCACCCAGCCTGGCAGTCGCACTCTGGGGCGGCGCGGCACCGATGAGCGCGGTGCAGGTGCTCGGCTACGTCGCAGCCGGCGGGATTCTGGCCGCTTGCGTCTTCACGATGTCGGTGGTGGCCGTCCCGCTGATGATCGACCGCCATGGCACCGCGGGCGAGGCGATCCGGGCAAGCGTTCGCGCGACCGTTGCCAATCTGCCGGCCATGCTGGTTTGGAGCGCTCTGATAGTCGTGGTGACCGCAATTGGCTTTCTCACCCTGCTGCTCGGCATGGTGATCGTCGCACCGCTCCTCGGCTATGCGACCTGGCACGCCTATCGGGACCTTATCGCTTAGAAATCCCCGACACGGCGAAGATCACAGCGCGCCGCCGAGCAAGGCGTCGAGGCGGCTCTTTGCGGGCCCGGAGCCGGGGTCAGTAGAATCCGCCCGCATGACAACCAGGCATCTCTTGCTTCTCCCGGCGGCGGCAGCTCTGCTCCTGGCGGGAGCGACCGGCGCCCGTGCCGCAGGCTTCACGATCCCCGAGGTGCTCGGGGCGCCCTTCGCATCCGATCTGGTCGCAGCGCCCGAGCAGCGGGCCTTCGCCTGGGTGAGCAATTCCCGCGGAGCGCGCAACGTCTGGCTCGCCCTGCCCAGGCGCGGCTCCGCCGGCTTCGAGTCGCGCGTGCTCACGCACTATCGCGCGGACGATGGCCTCGAGGTCTCCGGGATTGCCTTCGTGCCGCATCACGAGGAGCTGCTGTATACCCTCGGCGGCGATGTCGAATATCCGGATAAGCCCGCGCCCAACCCCGCGCAGCTCTCCGCCGGTGTAGTACAGGAGATCTACCTCGTCGCTTTCAGCGGCCGCGGCGCCATCAAGCTCGGCGACGGCCACGCGCCGGCCGTCTCGCCCGATGGCGGGCGGGTGCTTTACCTCCATCAGGGAAAAATTTTCAGCATCGCTCCACTGAAGGGCGCCAAGGCCGAGGAGCTCTTCAAGACGCGGGGCACCATCGACTCGCTGCGTTTCTCGCCGGATGGCAAGTACCTTGCCTTCGTGTGCGCGCGGGGCGATCACAGCTTCGTGGGGGTTTACGCCTTCGGCGACCGCACGCTGCGCTGGCTCGATGCAAGCTTCTCCTTCGATGTCGAGCCGCGCTGGTCCCCCGATGGCTCGCGAATCGCTTTCCTGCGGCTGCCTTCGACTCACGATGAGGTGGGACTCGTGCCGCACCGCACGGGGTCCCCGTGGTCGATCCGCGTCGCGAGCCTGAACGGCGGACCCGCGACCGAGGCTTACCGCGCTCCGCAGGGAGCCGGCAGCGTCTTTCATGGCCTGAGCTCCGATCAACAGCTCTTCTGGAGCGGCCCGGAGCACCTGGTGTTTCCCGCCGAAAATGACGGCTGGCTGCACTTCTACTCCGTCCCGCTCGTCGGAGGTCAGGCCCGGCTTCTAACCCCCGGGTCATTCGAGATCGAATACGCTGCCGCGAGTACCGACGGCAGCCGCATCGTCTACGCCAGCAACGCCAACGACAGCACACGGCGTCACCTGTGGGAGCTCTCGACGGCTGACGGACACCTCGAGCAGTTGACTGCCGATACCGGCATCGAAACTCAGCCGGTCGTGCTCTCCGATGGCGTATCGGTTGCATACCTGCGCTCCGATGCCCGCATCCCGATGCACGCCGCGTTCAGGGGCGCTGACGGTGCCGCGGGCGAGCTGTCGGCTGAAGGAGCGCCTCCGGACTTCCCGGCCGCCTCGCTGGTCGAGCCACGGGCAGTCGATCTTCCGCTGCGCGCCGGCATCGCCGCGCACGGCGTGCTCTTCACGCCGGCGTCGCACGAGGCCGGCCGCCCTCATCCGGCCGTCGTCTTCATGCACGGCGGCCCGATCCGCCAGATGCTTCTCGGCTGGCATTACATGGATTACTACAGCAACGCCTACGCGATGAACCAATACCTCGCGAGCCGCGGCTACGTGGTGCTGGCCCTCAATTACCGCTCGGGTATCGGCTACGGGCTGGATTTCCGCGAAGCACCTGCGATCGGGGCCGCCGGTGCCAGCGAGTACAACGATCTGCTGGCCGCCGCCGACTTCCTGCGCGCGCGCGCCGACGTCGACCCGGCGCGCATCGGGCTGTGGGGCGGTAGCTACGGGGGCTACATGACGGCGCTCGGCCTGGCGCGCAATTCCGATCTCTTCAAGGCGGGAGTCGACCTGCACGGAGTCCACGACTGGCACCATTGGACGCTCGCGACCGAGCGGGACAACGTGCCGCTCTACCCGCTGGATGCACCGCCCGCGGTGCTCGCCACCGCCCTCGCTGCCTCACCGATCAGCGCCGTCGGCAGCTGGCGCTCGCCTGTGCTGTTGATCCAGGGAGATGACGATCACAACGTCGCCTTCTCGGAGTCGGTGCGCCTTGCCGAGGCACTGCGCTCGCAGGGTGTGGAGTTTGAGGAGCTGGTGCTGCCGGACGAGATCCATGGCTTCCTGCGCCATGCATCCTGGGTGCGCGTCTATGAAGCGACGGCGCGATTTCTCGACGCGAAACTCGGGCTAAACCCGGCGAAGCCCTGAGCGGCAGGGGCCGCTGCGCGTGTCAGCAGTCGACACGCGCAGCGTTCACCCATGTCTCTCTCAGTAGAACTTGTAGTCCACGTTCAGCAGATACGTGCGGCCGATGATGCCGGCGAAATACAGCGACGTCGCGCTCGCGAAGTTGCCGCCCGTGCCGGCAGCCAGCGAAGGATACGGAGGCTCCTTGTTGAACACGTTGTCGACCGTGAGCCGCAGCTCCAGCGCCTTGGTCACGTCCATGGTGATGGTGGAGTTGATCAGCCACCATTTCGGCACGCTGAGGATGTTCTGCGCCGTCGGGGTGTTCTGGTTGTTGAAGTCCATCATGCTGTAGTACTGCGCCTGCCAGTACCACTGGAACGGCCCCTTCATATAGTTCAGATCGAAGACTGCCTTGCTCTTGGGAGCAGCTTCCAGCTGGTTCAATGTGTCGGCCTCATTGATCGGAGCGGCTGAGCCCACCTGCAGAAGCAAGGTCTTCGTGTCGAGATAGTTGGCATGGAACTGCATGGTTCCCAGGTGCGCCGGCAGGTCGAAGGTGTCCTGCAGTCCGGCTGAGAACCCCTGGAAGTGCAACAGGCCCGCGTTGATGAACCCGTCCGAATAGCCCGTCACCTGGTGCGTGGCCGGATTGCGAGTGAAGTGACTGCAGGCGGGATTATTCGGGAAGTCGGGCGAGTCGTAGCACTCGTCCATCAGGTCGGTGAGGTTCAGCTGCGCGATGGCATTCGTCATCTTGATATCGATCCAGTCCGCCGTCACGCTGAGGCGCGGAACCCAACGCGGGCGCAGCACGATGCCATAGGTGTAGGAGTCGGCCTTCTCGGGCGAAAGGCTCGGATTGCCGGAGGTGACTCCCTGCACCGTCGCGTTGACCACGTTCGAGGTGAACCCCGCGGGGATGCCCGCGGCCGCGCAGTTCGCCGCGCGAGTGGCGGGCGCCAGTCCCTGGTTGATGAAGTTATGGTCGCAGGGATCGCTCGCGAACTCGTTCGAAGTGGATGTCGGCAGGAAGAGCTCCGTGATCGCCGGCGCACGGATCGAGAAGGTGCGGTTGCCGCGGAAAAGGATGTCCTGGACCGGGGCCCAGCGCAAACCTTCGGTATAGGTGTTCGACTTGCCGGCAATCGTATTGTCGACGCGGCGGAAGGCGCCCTCGAGCTCCACCTGGTGCAGGAGCGGGATGCCCTGGGACGCTTCGAAGATCGGCACCAGCGTCTCGGCGTACACCTCGTTCGTAAGATAGGCGCCTGCCACAGAGCCCGCCACGATCTGCCCCGGCGCCGGGGTCGTGGTGTAGAAGCTGTCAGGGGAGAAATTCGCCGACTCACGGCGGTTCTCGAACCCCACGGCTCCCTTCCACTCGCCCGCCGGCAGTTTGAGGATGTCGCCGCTCAGGTTGGCCGTCGCATCGCGCTGCGTGTCGGTGGAAACCGCGGTCGCCATATGCGTGATGTAGGCGACCGCCGCCGCGCTCGGCTGGCCCTGGCCGAAAATATTGAGCGGCGCGCAGGTGCTGGAATTGGTCGGGATCGGCGAATTCACGGCCCCAGGGGCGCAAACGATCTGGCCGCCGACCGTCGTTGCATTCAGCGCGTTCTCCAGGTTCTGGAACACGTAGGCCGGCTGCACCGCCGTGTTCTCGGAGCGGCCGTAGTTGAGGGCGATGTCCCACGTATAGTCGTGCGCCGATCCGAGCGAGAAGTCTCCGTTCAGCCCGACGACCCCGCGGTACACCTCCTGGCTATCGCTGATCGCGCCGCTCTGAAGATCGGTGCTGGCGCGGGAGACATAGAAGAAGTTGGGGTTCCAGTTCGGATCAAAGGTCCCGGCGCACGGCGGACCCGTCGGACAGTTCGCCGCGCCATAGGCGGCCATTTCGTTCGCGATGAGAGTCTGGTCCGCCGCGCTCAGGAAGGGGTTGTTCACGTTGACCTTGAAATCACCACTCACCGTGCCCGCCGGCCCGAAAATGGTCGCGTTGTACGCCGGCTGCGCGATGAGATTCCTGGCGTGGGTCTCGGAGAACCATGTCTCGCCATACAGATTGACGTGGTCATTGATCTTGAAGTTATCGATGGTGTCGATATTGGTGCGCTCGAGCGGCGAGAGCAGATTGCTGAACTGCGAGAGCCTGATGCCATCGCCACCCGACCAGAAGACCGGATTGCCGGTCGGAGTGCCGAGGTTGTAGGGCCCGAGCCGCCCGCCGGAGAAGGCCAGCGGGTTGCCGCTCGCATCGGTGACGCCGATCGCCGATGGCGGGAGTCCGAATTGCGGGGGCAGATAGAAGAAATCATCCAGCATCGGGACGCCCCCGGTGCTCACCTGCGGCACCGCGCTCTGCTGATACAGCACGGTGTCGAAGGGCCCCGGGGTCACCGGCGAGAAGAAACCCAGGTTCTCCGAGAAGTTCCGCCGGTCGGGACCGGTGAGGCCATCGGCCTTGCTGAACTCTGCGACTGCGGTGACGTTGCCGCGACCGTCGGCAAAGTTGAAGCCACCCAGAACACGGGCGCGGTAGTTCCACGCATCCTTTTGGTTGGACACACCCGCCTGGCCGTCGACGTCGATACCCTCGTAGTTCTTCTTCATGATGATGTTGACGGTGCCGGCGATCGCATCGGCCCCGTAGATCGGCGCACCGCCGACCGATATTGTCTCGACACGATCGATCAGCTTGGTCGGAATCACGTTGAGGTCGACCTGCTGGCCGGGCGGTGTCGCCTGTCCAAAAAGGCTCGCCGTGTTGGAGGACACGAAGCGCCGCCCGTCGACCAGCACCAGGGTGCGCTGCGAGCCGAGGGAGTACAGGTCGACGAAGCTCTGCGCCACCCCGAACGATGACTGCGTGTTGGTGGCGTTGGACGACTGGATGCCGAACGACGGCAGCTCACTCAGCGCCTGCCCCACGTCGGAGTAGCCGCGCTGATCGAACGACTCGGAGCCCAGTACGATCGTCGGCTCGAGGCGATCGAGCTCCGGGCGTGCGATACGCGATCCGGTGATGACGACTTCCGTCAGCTTATCTTCCGGCTTGGACGTGTTCTGAGCTGCTTCTTGCCCGTACACGTAAGTCGCTGCAATCGGAAGTGACGCAAGGACGATCGCGTGACGCACCAACGCCTTTTTCACGGTCATATATGAGATCTCCCACCCGTGTTGTATTTTTGGCTCGAACCCCAAACCGAACTCGACAATAATCCTTAACTAATTGGCGGTGTGTGTAAAGTGGTGGGAACACCCCGATGTTGCGCAACAGCAACGGAATCGACTCGCTCGCCAGGACCCAAGGGGAAGTACTCATGAATCGCAGAAGCTTCATCCGGACGGCAGCGGCGCTGCCGATGGCGGCCTCAGCCGAGGGCCTCCTCGCCGCAGTCGGACCCGACTTTGATCCGGTCGAGCAATCCATCGCCGCACTGCAGCGGGCGCTGGCTGCAGGCACGGTCACTTCCGAGGCGCTGGTCGCGGCCTACCTCGCCCGGATAGCCCGGTTCGATCAGCACGGCCCCGAGTACCGCTCGGTGCTGGCGCTCAACCCTCAGGCGACCACCGTCGCGCGCGCGCTCGATGCTGAGCGCCGCGCCAGTCACCTCCGCGGGCCTTTGCACGGTATTCCCATCATTCTCAAGGACAACATCGAGTCGGCGGATCCGATGGCAACGACGGCCGGGTCGCTGGCGCTCGCGCGCTCGATGCGCTCCTCCGACGCTCCGCTCGTGGCCCGGCTGCGAGCCGCCGGTGCGATCGTGCTCGGGAAAGCGAACCTGAGCGAGTGGGCCAATTTCCGCTCCACTCGCTCGTCCAGCGGCTGGAGCGGACTCGGCGGCCAGACCCGCAACGCCTACGCGCCCGATCGCAATCCATCCGGCTCGAGTGCCGGTTCCGCGGTCGCTGCGGCCGCGAGCTTCTGCGCCGCTGCCATTGGCAGCGAGACCAATGGCTCGATCCTCTCTCCCTCCTCGCTCAACGGACTGGTGGGCCTGAAGCCCACCGTTGGTCTCGTCAGCAGCAAGGGCGTGATACCGATCTCACCGCGCCAGGACACGGCGGGCCCCATGTGCCGCACGGCCGCCGATGCCGCACTCCTCGCGAGCGCGATCGCCGAACGCCCCCTGGGCTTTGGCGCTCACGGGACCGACCTCGAGGCTTTCCGGCTGCGCGGTGTGAAAATCGGCGCCATGCCCGTGCCGGGCTCAGCCCATCCGCAGACTGCCCGCTGGTACGCCGAAGCACGCACAGCGCTCGCGCACGAGGGCGCCGTGATCGTCGATCTGAAGCCGCCATCGGCCTTTGAAGAGGGGCAGGACGCGGAGCTCGAGGCGCTGCTGTTCGAGTTCAAGGCCGCGATCAACGCCTACCTCGCAACGCTCGATCCCACGCAGGTCGAGTGTCGCACGCTCGCCGATCTGATCTCATTCAACCGGGCCCATGCCGATCAGGAGCTGATCGTCTTCGGCCAGGAGCTGTTCGAGATGGCCGAGGCGCATGGCCCCTTGAGCGATCCGGCGTACCAGAAGGCGGTCGCGACCCTCAAACGGACTGCCGACACGGAAGGACTCGCGACGCTTCTCGGCCAGCAGGGTGTCGAGATTCTCATGGCCCCGAGCAACGGGCCGGCCGAGCGGCTCGACGAGCTCTGGGGCGATCGCCACGACACCGGCTTCGCCCAGATTGCCTCCGCTGCCGCCATCGCCGGTTATCCCAGCCTCGCCATGCCTGCCGGCACCTTGACCGGATTGCCGGTAGCCATCACGCTGGTCGGCGCTCGCAATCAGGACGGTCTGCTGCTGCAGGTGGCAAGCGCTTTTGAGCGCGCCACCCACGCGCGTGTCGCTCCGCGCCTGGTGATCTGACTTCCGTGAACCTCGAGGCTGTCATGAAAAATGCAACCGTTGCGGTACTCCTCGTCCTCGGCTCGGCCTGCTGCGCTCTCGCGCAGGCGGCCCCCTCCGGCCCTGACGAGCGTCAGGCCACCGATCCGCACTCCGTCAGCTCTGCGAGCAATGCGGCCGGCCACGCCCTCTCGATCGACGACCTGTACTTCACGCGCTCGGTATCGGGTGCCTCCTGGTCGCCGGATGGAAAGGAGATCGCCTTCACCACCGACCTCACCGGGCGGCCGAACGTCTGGAAGGTCAGGGCTGCGGGCAGCTGGCCTGTGCAGCTGGTGCAGTCGAATCAGCGGCAATACGGCGCATCCTGGTCGCCGGACGGCAAGTGGATCGCCTACCAGCAGGATCTGGACGGCAATGAGCTGTGGGACGTGTACGTCGTCGCGAGTGAGGGCGGCGATCCGATCAACCTCACCAACACGCCCGACGTGCGGGAAGAAACCCCCCGCTGGTCGCCGGACGGCAAGCGGATCGCCCTCAACGTCAAGGACCGCAGTGCGACCTCCTATGATCTGGCGATAATGGATTTCGCCACGCATCAGGTGAAGCGAGTCACCCACGAGCCCGCGGCGGACCATTCCTGGGCCTCCGCGGCATGGAGCCCGGACGGGCAGACGCTGTACGCCACCCGCTTTGAGATCAGCTTCCAGGATTCCGACGTTTACGCGGTGGACGTGGCGACGGGGAAGCTGACCAATCTCACGCCGCACAAGGGCAAGGTGGTCACGTTCGCGTCCGCTTTGTCGCCCGATGGCAAGACGCTGCTCGTCAGCTCGAACGAGCACGGCGGATACCAGAACGTCGCGCTGCTCGATATCGCCACTCACAAGCTCCGCTGGGTGACCGACACGCACTGGGAAGCATCGTCCGCTGATTTCTCGCCGGATGGGCGCTACTTCACCTACACCTTGAACGCGGACGGCGTAGTGGATGCCTACCTGGTCGACTCCGCGACTCTGAACGCGAAGAAGATTCCCGCCGGCGAGGGGGTCAACGGCTTTCCCGGACATCCGACCTCGTTCTCGCCGTCGGGCACGAAGCTCGTGCTGTCGCATGAGAGCTCGGTGCAGCCCGTCGACTTCTGGATCTACGACATCGCGAGCGGCCGCACCGAGCGGCTCACGCGCTCGGCCATCGCCAGCGTCGTGACCGCACCGATGCCGGCATCGCAGGTCGTTCACTACCCAAGCTTCGATGGCAAGCTGATCAGCGCCTTGCTCTGGGTCCCGGTCAACCTGAAGCGCGATGGCTCGAACCCCGCGATCGTCCTGCCCCACGGAGGCCCGACCGGCCAGACGCAGGATCACTGGAGCCCGCTGGTCGCGGCACTGGTGTCGCGCGGCTACGTGTGCATCGCACCCAACGTGCGGGGCTCGACCGGCTATGGGCTCGCCTTTCAGAAGGCCAACTATCAGGACCTTGGGGGTGGGGACCTCAAGGACGAGGTCTATGCCTCGCGCTTCCTGCATGCGACCGGCTACGTCAACGGCAAAAAAGTCGGCATCACCGGTGGCTCATACGGCGGCTTCATGACGCTGATGGCCATCGGCCGCACGCCGGATGACTGGGCGGCGGGCGTCGAGCTCTTCGGCATCATCAACTGGATGACGATGCTGCAGCACGAGGACCCGCAGCTGCAGCAGTACGAGAAGTCACTCCTCGGCGATCCGGTGAAGGATCGGCGCGCGTACGATGCCGCCTCGCCCATCACCTATCTTCATAGCGTCAAGGCGCCGCTGCTGGTGCTGCAGGGAGATAACGACCCGCGCGTTCCACGGGAAGAAGCGGAGCAGGTCGTCGACATCCTGACGAAGGACGGTAAGACGGTCGCAGTCCACTACTACGCCAACGAAGGCCACGGATTTGCCAAGCGCGAGAACCGCATCGATGCGGCCCGGCGCACCGTCGAGTGGTTCGACAAGTACCTGAAGGGTGCGCCCTGAGATGATTGGTGGAGCGGAAGGGGATCGAACCCTCGACCTTCGCATTGCGAACGCGACGCTCTCCCAGCTGAGCTACCGCCCCACGCAAGGCGCGCGATTCTAGCAGACAGGAGGCGTTGATGCTGGCCATAGGCGGACGCGCACCTGAGTTCACCCTGCCCGATCAGGACGAGCGCAGCGTTTCGCTCAGCACTCTGCTGCGCAATGGTCCTCTCATTCTCTATTTCTATCCGGCCGACTTCACTCCGGGCTGCACGCGCGAGGCCTGCGCTCTGCGGGACCTGCACGCCGAGATCCTCCAGGCGGGGCTCGACATCGCCGGCGTCAGTCCTCAGTCAGCCGAGAGTCACCGCAGGTTCCGCGAAAAGCACCAGCTGCCCTTCACACTGCTTTCGGACCCGGACAAGTTCGTGATCCGTATGTACGACCTGCGCGGGCCGCTGGGATTCGGAGTCCGTCGGGGCACCTACCTCATCGATCAGGCCCGCTACATACGCGGCGCCGTGCTGGCCGATTTCCGAATCGCCGAGCATGAGGAATTCGCCCGCAAGGCGGCCGCGATGAGCGCCGCTACCACCCGTACGCAGCGCCCGCCGCAGTGAGCTGACGACGGCCTCGTCAGTACCGAAGCCGCAGCACGTGCGGGTGGCCGACGCTCGGCAAGCTGACGATATATAAGAGATCGGGTTCCGAGACTGCGTCCGCCGGGCTCGCGGTGCCCGCGAGCTGCCGCAGCAATTGCTGCACAGCGGCGCCGCCGGCGACCACGAGCACCGCCGACCCCTCGCGACTGCGCAGCAGACCCGCCACGCTCCCACCCGCCTCCTGCACCGCAAAGACGTTCGGCGTCAGATGCAAGCGCTCCGCAAGCGGTGCGGCGGTCTGCTGCGCGCGGCGTTCGCTGCTTACGTACAGCGCATCGAGTCGGCCCGCGCCTGCACTGCCCGCGAACAACTGGGCAAGGCGTTGCGCGCGCTGCTCTCCTTCGGCGGAGATCGGCGGATCGTCGATGGTTCCCGGGTCCTTTTCGCCCACCGAGACCAGCACCACCATGCTGCTTGTCGCGCCCCGCCAGGCCGTGTAAGCAATGCCCGCCGCAACCAGCACCGCCAGGAGGGTGAGCCACAAAGGCGCCAGAAATGGGCGCCGATGACGTGTGATACCGGGCGGATTCATGGCGCAATGTTAATCTGTCGGCACCGTCAGAGGGGGTTTGATGGGATTCGGCGGACAGACCACGGTCATTCAGCGCATCCTCGAGCGGCGCGCCGAGCGTCCGGCCGAAGCGCACGAGGGAACCACCGCAACCGTGGCGGTGATGCTGCGAGTGCTGCCACCGCCCAAGGCGCTGCTGGTGCTGCACGATGCGGGGGCACGCGCGCAACTGATGCGGCGCATCGCACCCGACGTCTTCGAGGTCGAATCAGTGGCCGAGGACGAGGAGGCGTTGCGGCGCAGCGCGGCGGAGTATCGCCCCGTCATCGTCACTGACAGCCTCGAGCTGATCCGGCAGCTGCGCTCGCGCAGGAGCGCGCGTACCCCCTTCGTGCTCTACGTGGCAGAGCTCGACGAGGGGCCGGAGCGCGCAGCGGGCCTCACGGCCGGCGCCGACGAATGCGTCGGGCGGCGCGCACCCGAGCGCGAAATCGAGGCGCGCATCGCCGCGGCGCGCCGCATCGCCGAGCTCGAAGCGGTACTGCGCATCACGCTCGAGGAGAACCGCAAGCTCTCCGCTACCGACGACCTCACGCGGGTGGCGAGCCGGCGCTTCTTCGGCAAGCATTTTCCGCGCGAAGTCGAGCGCGCCGCCCGCTACCAGCGCGCGCTGTCGCTCATTCTGTGCGACATCGACTTCTTCAAGAACATCAACGACACCATGGGTCACGCCTGCGGTGACGACATACTGCGGCAATTCGGCGCGCGGCTGCAGGAGGCGCTGCGTCGCGGCATCGACTGGGTGGCGCGGATCGGCGGGGAGGAGTTTGCGGTGGTTCTTCCGGAGACCGCTTACGACCACGCGCTCGAGGTGGCGCGCAAGCTGCGCGCCGCGGTCGCGTCGAAGCCTTTTTCCCATGAAGGCAAGGATGTGGGCGTCACTGCGAGCTTTGGACTGTGTGGACTCGACCGCGTGCCGGCGGGAGACCACGAGCTGGCCGGGCGCGTCTTGAAAATTGCCGACGCCGCGCTCTATCGCAGCAAGCAGGCAGGACGCAATCGCGTTACGGCGACGCACTACAACGGCCCGGGAAGCTGAGCGCATCGTCACGGCCCATCGACAGTGCGTGGCGAAAACTCGCTCACCACGATGCAAGCCCTTGCCGCGGCTCGGGCTTTGCTGCACAGCGCGCCCTCTGTCCACATAGTTATGCACAAATTCTGTGGATAAGTGGCGCGGTGGCAAGGCCCCGGCGATTTGTGTGAAACTGCCCGCCTTTCGCGCTTCGCAGGCAGGAAGATGAAGAAAAGCGGCGGCAGCGAACCGATGAACTTACCCGCGGAACCTCTGGAACGGGCCCGCCTCCAGGCGGAAGTCGCGAAGCAGCGCGTCCGCATCGCCAAAAACGAGCTCAAGCGTGCGCGCAAGCGCCTGAAGGAAGCCAAGCGCGAAGCCAGGAGGGCGCGCAAGCAATCCGCTGCGGCACGCAAGGCATGGAAACGCGCGCGCCGTGCGCAGAAGAAAGCCGCTCCCGAGTCGCCGCGCAAGCAGCAGGCCGCGAAGTCTGCGCGGCCTGCGCGCAGGGGCGCCGCCGCCAGGAAGCCTGCGCGTCCTGCGGCTCGGCGGACCGCGCGGCCGAGTCGCGCCTCCGGTACCCGCGTGCGCGCCGCGCGCCGCGTGAGTGTCGCTACGGCCGCTCGCACGCGAGCGCCGCGCGCGAGGGCTGTCGCCGTCGTCCGTCGTCCGCCGCCGCGCGCGCGCGCCGTGCGCCGGTCGGCGCAGACTCCCTCCCTTGCATCGGCGCCGGCGGCAACCGCGGGCATGCCCGAAGCTCCCACCGCCTCTGCGCTCACTGAGCTGCCGGTCGCCACGCCCCCGACCGAGCGGGCGGCCTGATCACATGAGCGAGGAAACCCGCGCACCGGGAGCCGCGCTTTCATCGATGGCGCCTTCCAGCTCGCGAATGGTCGCTGGCTACCTCACCGACGTTGAGCAGCTCATCGAGGCACAGCGGTGGGATGCCGCACTGTGCGGAGCCTACGATCTGCCGCGCATCGCCGTCGCCCTCACCGATCCAACGCTGCACAGCTCCGGTGAGCGGCAAAAAATCTGGTGCGAGGAGTGGATCCGACCCGAAGATGCGGATGCGGACGATGAAGCGCTCGATTACGAGCGCCTGCGCCGTACCGTCTGCGAGCACATCGAGACCGAGGACACGACCGAGCCGAAGGCGGTTCCCGCCCAGGCGCTGCGGCGGCTGCGTCTGCGTCGCCATGTGCGCGAGATCCCGCGTGACTCCACCTCATCCCGCAACTCCAGGGCCGGCGAGACGGCTCAGATCTGCACCGCGCTCGTCGACGCAGCGCGACGCTGGTACGCACGCAGTGCCTGTCACGACACGACCGTGCAGGCGAACCTCGCCCGACTCGCGGTCCTGCGCTGACTCCTGCCCTACCGACCACCCTCCCCGCCCGGCGGGTTGTGCCCTTGCTCGTCTTCTGAATGCGACCCCCTGAATAAGCATTCAACGGATTCGGCCAGTCTTGGCGCGGGCGGCGCATGGGTTTAGAAGGCCCCTGTCCTTTGTATTTAAAAGGTATTTGCGTCTCTCTCCGTCCGCTTGCTTCCCCCTGGTGCTTGGCGGAAGATAAGTGACGTCTGGAGGGGGGAAATCGATTGAGTGAGCGTTCAATAACGCACTCAAACGGGTCTCAGCGCATCGCTGTGGCAGAACGGGGCTCGCGTCCGCCACTTCGTGTGGGCGTCATCCTGGCGCATCACTTCACGCTCTCGGCATTTGCGGTTTTCATCGACCACCTGCGCCTCGCCGCCGATGAGGGCGACCGCAGCCGCCCGCTGCACGTGCAGTGGTCAATCATGGCGAGCCGTGCTGAGTCGGTTCCCGCGAGTTGCGGCGTGTCGCTCGAGCCCACGAGCGGATTCCTCCCCCCCGACTCCCTTGATTACGTGGTGGTCATCGGCGGGATCCTGCACGCCGGTCCCCAGGTCGATGAAGCAACGCTGCGCTACCTGCGCGAGGTCGGCTCGACGAATGTGCCGCTCATCGGCATCTGCACCGGCAGCTTCGTGCTGTGCCGGGCCGGACTGATGAAGGGCCGCCGTTCCTGTGTCTCCTGGTATCACTACCAGGACTTCCTCGAAGCTTTCCCCGGACACGACGTCATCGCCGACCGCCTCTTCCTGGTCGACGGCCTGCGCATCACCTGTGCGGGCGGAGCGGGCGCGGCCGCGCTCGCGACCTTTCTCATCGAGCAGCACCTCGGGCGCGCGGTGGCGCAGAAAGCGAGCCAGGTGCTGCTGTTCGACCGGCCGCGCTCGGGGAGCGAGGCTCAGCCGCATCCGCCGCTGTCGGAGGTGGTGACCGAGCCGCGCGTGCGGCGCGCGCTGCTGCTCATGGAGCAGAACCTTGCGCGCCCGATCGCAATCGCCGCCGTCGCCGGCGAGCTCGGCCTCTCCGCTCGGCAGCTCGAACGCCTGTGCCGGCAGCACGTCGGCATGGGCCCGGCCTCACTCTACCGCCAGCTGCGCATGCGTTACGCGAACTGGCTCATCGAGAACACCGATCGCTCCGTGACCGACATCGCCAACGAGGCTGGCTTCGCCGACTGTGCGCACTTCTCGCGACAGTTCAAGGATGCCTATGGCCTCTCGCCATCCACTCGCCGCCTGCAACCGCAGCGCGCAGCGAACGGCGATGCCGCTCGCGCCCGGGTGTTCGAATAGTTTGACGCGTCCGTTCAATCGCAGGTCCCGCGCCTGAGTTGTAATCGTCCGGCCCGCGACCTCGATCCGGGGGAGTCCGCACATGCGCAAATCACCGATCTCCTACGCCGTGGCCGCCGTGCTCGGCAGCGCCTCCTTCACTGTCCACGCGCAGACTCAGCCCGCCGCCAGTGCCGGCGCGCAGGGCAGTGAAGCCGGCCCGACCGCGCTCGCCGAGATCACCGTCACCGCGCAGCGCCGCACGGAAAACATCCAGGACGTGCCCATCTCCATCCAGGCCCTCACCGCGCAGACCCTGGAACAACTCAATGTCTCCACCTTCGACGACTATCTGCGTTATCTGCCCAACGTCACCTCGGCGAGCAACGGGCCCGGGCAGAACGAAGTCTTCATGCGCGGCCTGTCGGCCGGGTCTCAGGCGAGCCAGGGGAGCGGCTCGACCGCCGCCTGGCCGAACGTCGCCATTTATCTGGACAACCAGTCCGGGCAGCTTCCTAACCGCAACCTCGACATCTACGCAGCGGACATCAACCGCATCGAGGTACTCGAGGGGCCGCAGGGGACGCTGTTCGGCGCCGGCGCCGAAGCGGGCGCCATCCGCTACATCACCAACGAGCCGAAGCTCGACACCACACAAGCCACCATCAAGGCCGGCTACGGCACCACCGCTCACGGCGACCCCAACACCGACGTGACCGCAGTGCTCAACCTGCCGCTGATCGCCGACACCATGGCGGTGCGCGCGGTGATCTACGACGACCGCCGCGGCGGGTACATCGACAACGTACCGGGAACTTTCACGCGCAGGAACACCGATATCGGCATCGGCAACGCCGACTTGCCGGCCAATGCGCTCGGACAGTGCCCGGACGGGCTGCCGAACAATGGCTTCTGCGTGCCGCCCGGAAGCCCTTCGATCAATAACGCGGGCTTCATCGGCAGCGCCATTAATCCGGTGACATACGAGGGCATCCGTGTCGAGGCCCTCTATAAGTTCAACGATGCGTGGAATCTGCTGATCTCGCAGTCCTACCAGGACATGCACTCGACGGGCGTGTTCTACCAGCAACCCAACGGCTCCGACGGCGAGACGCTCGCGCCACTGCAGGTCACGCTGTTCAATCCCGCCTACGACACCGATCGCTTCGAGAGCACCGCCTGGACGGTGAACGGCAAGATCGGCGATCTCAAGCTCGTGTATACCGGCGGCTACCTGGTGCGCAACGTCGACCAGGTGGGCGACTACACCAACTACGCGCGCGGCGTATTCGCGGACTACTATCAGTGCTACGGACCGCTCTATGACGCATCGCTCACGCCGACGTGCTTCTCGCCGAGCGCCAGCTGGCACGAGACCGAGCGCAACACGCACCAGCAGCACGAGCTGCGCCTGAGTACACCGGATGACTGGCGGCTGCGCGCCATCGCCGGGGTCTACTGGGAGGACAACAAGCTCTGGGACCAGACACGCTGGAACTACAAGACCGTCCCGCCCTGCACCAGCAACGCGACGCCCGGCACGCCGGGTAACGGCAATACCGGGTGTCTGTCGAACGTCGGGACCTTCCCGGATTCGACCGTGGTGAATCCGGGAGTGCAGAGTGACAACACTTCCTTCTATCAGGACCAGGTGCGCGAGACCAAGCAGCTCGCCGAGTTCATCTCGCTCGACTTCGATCTGATTCCGAAGGTGCTGACCGTCACCGCCGGCACGCGCCATTTCCGCTTCGACAATTCCATGGCGGGGAGCGTGCTCTCGAGCTTCGGCTGCTTCGAGGGAGGCGTGCCCCCCGGCGGCTGCATGAGTGCCTTCAGTTTCGACCTGAACGCGGAGAATCTCAGCGACAGCGAGTCGGGCTTCAAGAGTCGCGGCAATCTCACCTGGCACGTCACGCCCGATGCCATGCTCTACTACACCTTCTCGCAGGGCTTCCGCCCCGGCGGCTTCAACCAGAACGGCGGCTTCTTCAGCTACGCACCCGGGACGGACGGCATCGCTCAGTATGCTGTGCCGCGCTCCTACCAGTCAGACAAGCTCACCAACAACGAGATCGGCTGGAAGACCGAGTGGCTGGATCACCGTCTGCAGTGGAACGGAGCCATCTACCGCGAGGAGTGGGACAACGTCCAGGTGGCCTTCTTCGACCCCGGCGTGACCGGCAACATATTCTTCGACACCAACGGCCAGAACTTCCTCATCAAGGGGCTCGAAACCTCACTCATCGCCCGCATCACCGCCGGGCTCACCTTCCAGGGCGCCGCCTCCTGGAACCACAGCGAGCAGACCAATTCTCCGGCGCTGATCGACACCAATCCTGCCAGCAACAACTATGGCAAGGCGATCACCCAGGTCTGCAGCACCGCCGGCACCAACTGCACGGGAATCACCAACCCTTACGGCCCGGTCGGCGCCCCGAGCGCGAACTCGCCGCCGCTGCAGTTCAGCGCGCGGCTGCGTTATGAGTGGACCATGAATGGCTATACGCCGTTCATTCAGTTCGGTGCCACCCACAGCGGCCACTCATTCACTCAGGCCGGAGCCAATCCCACCTTCGGACTGGGCGAAACCGTCTCGAACTCGAGAGGCAGATTCGAGAATCCCGCCTACACGGTCTACGACGCATCCTGCGGGATTGCCAGGGACGCCTGGTATGCGAACCTCTATGTCGAGAATCTGAGCGACTCGAACGCGAGCCTCTTCGTCAGCACCGATCAATTCATCGTGGAGCAGACGCCGCTGCGCCCGCGGGTGATCGGCCTGACTATCGGCTACAGCTTCTAGGGAAGCGCTCGCGTAGCCAGCCCGCGGCGAGCGGGCGCATCATGCGCGCCATGACGCCGGCTGCCGCCATGCAGGCCTCCTCGGTCGAGCTCGAGGTGGGACGCATCCGCGCCCTCCTCAGGCAGCGCAACTACGGCGAGGCGCTGCGCGCCTCGGGCGCGCTGCGCGGCGCGGTCCCGCAGAACCGCGACGTGCTCTATCTGCAGGCGGTGGCGCAGCGTCATCTCGGCGACATATCCGCAGCGCTCGCGACTCTCAATGAGCTCGAGCGGATCCATCCGCGCCTCAGCGGCCTCTACCAGGAGCGCGGCCACTGCTACGTGGCGCTGAAAAGCGCGCGCGAAGCGATCGAGGGCTTCGTGCGCGCGGTCAATATCAATCCGGCCCTCACGGCGAGCTGGAGCATGCTCGAGGGGCTGTACCGGCTCACGGGACAGGATGCCAATGCCGCGCAGGCCGCCAGCCAGGCGGCGGCGCTCACGAAACTGCCATCGGAGGTCCTCGCGGCGACCGGTCTCTTCGCCGACGGCGAGAGCGCGGCCGCCGAAGAGCTGCTCCGCGCTTTCCTGCTCAGGCACGGTCATCACGTCGAGGCCATGCGATTGCTCGCCCGCATCGGTCTCGCGCACGAGGTGCTCGACGATGCCCAGCTGCTCCTCGAGGGTGTGCTCGAGCTTGCCCCGGACTACTCGGCGGCGCGGATCGATTACGCGCAGGTGCTGATCGAACGGCACCTGTACGCGCAGGCGCAGGAGCAGACCGCGAAGCTCCTGGCCGCAGACCCCGGCAATCGCAACCACCTCACCCTCCACGCCCTGACCTGCGTCGGTCTGGGCCAGCATGAGCGCGCCATCGAGCTCTATCGCGTATTGCTCGCCGGCGCCACGCAGCCCGCGGAGCTGCACCTCTCCATCGCGCACTCCCTCAAAACCCTCGGACGTCAGGCGGACGCGGTTGCCGAGTACCGCGCGGCTGCGGCGGCCCGCAGCGGCTTCGGCGATGCCTGGTGGAGTCTCGCCAATCTCAAGACCTACCGGTTCGAGGAAGCCGAGCTCGCGGCGATGCGCAGCGCCGATGCCTCCACGACCACCTCGGACGCGGACCGTGTTCACCTTTGTTTCGCCCTCGGCAAGGCGCTCGAGGATCTGACCGAGTACCGGCAGTCCTTCGAATACTACCTGCGCGGCAATGCGCTCAAGCGTGCCGCCAGCCGCTATCGTCCCGAGACCGTCGAGCTCAATACCCGTCTGCAGATCGAGGTGTGCACGGCGGCTTTATTCGCGCGCCACGCGCAAAGCGGCGCGCCCGATCCCGATCCGATTTTCATCGTGGGTCTGCCGCGCTCGGGCTCGACGCTCATCGAGCAGATCCTGGCCTCGCACTCGCAGGTCGAGGGCACGCACGAGCTCGCGGACCTTCCCCGCATCGTCCTGCAGATAAGAGGTCGCGAGCTCGAGTCCGATGCACCGCGCTATCCAGCCGCGCTCGCGGAAATGTCACCGGCGGATCTGCGCCGCCTCGGCGAGAAGTATCTGAGCGACACGCGCGTCTATCGCACCGGCAAGCCGCGTTTCATCGACAAGATGCCCAACAACTTCCGTCATATCGGCCTGATCCATCTCATGCTGCCGAATGCCAGGATCATCGATGCCCGCCGCGAGCCGATGGCCTGCTGCTTCGGGAATCTCAAGCAGCTGTTCGCCGCGGGACAGGAATTCACCTACAGCGTCGAGGATATCGCGCGCTACTACCGCACCTATCTCGAGCTCATGCGGCACTGGAACGCCGTGCTCCCGGGGCGTGTGCTGCGCGTGCAGCACGAGGACCTCGTCGATGACCTCGAGGGCAATGTCCGCCGGCTGCTCGATTTCTGCGGACTGCCCTACGAGCCCGCGTGCCTCGAGTTCCACAAGACGGAAAGAAGCGTCCGCACCGCGAGCTCGGAGCAGGTGCGCCAGCCGATTTATCGCGAGGGCCTCGAGCAGTGGCGTCACTACGAGCCCTGGCTCGGGCCGCTGCGCGCCGCACTCGGCGACGCTCTCACCCGCTACCGCGACTGACCCAGCCGCTCTCGCGGGTGACCTAGCGCTGGGCTCGCTCCCAGTTGGGCGCCACGTAGTACGGCAACGCCACGGCCGGCAACGGTGTGCGGCCGCGGATCAGATCCGCCGCCTTCTCCGCCAGCATGATGGTTGGGGCGTTGAGATTGCCCGTGGTAATCGACGGCATGATGGAGGAGTCCACTACGCGCAGTGCCTGCAGGCCGACCACTCGCGCATGGGGGTCGACGACCGCCAGCGGGTCGGTCGGCTGGCCCATGCGGCAACTGCAGGAGGGGTGGTACGCGCTCTCAACGCGATCGCGGATGAAGGCATCGATCTGCTCATCGGTCTGCACCGAGGCCCCCGGCTGGATCTCGCGTCCGCGGTAGCGGTCGAAGGCAGGCTGCGCAAAGATCTCCCGCGCCAGCCGCACGCAGGCGCGCATTTCCGCCCAGTCCTCCGGCTGCGACATGTAGTTGAAGAAGATGCGCGGCTTGTCGAGCGGCTCGGCGGAGCGCAGCCGCACCCAGCCCCTGCTGTGCGAGCGCATCGGACCGACGTGCGCCTGGTAGCCGTGCTCGTTCGCGAGCGAGGAGCCGTCGTAGCTCGCTGCCATGGGCAGGAAGTGGAACTGGATGTCGGGATAGCGCACCCCGACGCGGCTGCGAATGAAACCGCCGGTCTCGAAATGATTGCTGGCACCCAGGCCATCGTGCCGCAGCAGCCAGCGCGCGCCGATCCAGGCCTTGGCCCAGGGCCGGATCGAGGAATAGAGCGTGATCGGCTCGCGACAGGCCACCTGGAAATAGAACTCGAGATGGTCCTGCAGATTCTCGCCGACACCGGGCAACTCATGAACGACGCGAATGCCGTGTCCTTCGAGCTCGGCGCGCGGCCCCACGCCCGAGAGCTTCAGCAGCTGCGGCGAGTTGACCGAACCGGCGCAAATCAGCACCTCGCGCCGCACGCGCACCTCGTGCAATACGCCGCCGCGCCGATAGCAGAGTCCAACCGCACGGCGCCCCTCGAACACCACACGCGTCGCGAGCGCATCCGTGCGCACCTCGAGGTTGCCGCGCGCGAGCGCCGGCCGCAGGTACGCGTTGGCCGCGCTGCAGCGCCGGCCCTCCCTGACCGTCATCTCGAAATACCCGAAGCCCTCCTGCTGAAAGCCGTTGATATCGGTGGTGAACGGGTAGCCGGCCTGCCGCCCCGCCTCGAGCCAGGCTGCATGCAGCGGGTTGGTGAGGAGTCCCCGGCGCACGCCGAGCGGGCCCTCGCCTCCCCGGTAGTCATCGCCGCCATCCGCCCGCCACTCGGCACGCCGGAAATAAGGCAGTACGTCGCGGTAACCCCAGCCGCTCGCGCCCTCCTCCTGCCAGCGCTCGAAGTCGAGCGGGTTGCCGCGCATGTACACCATGCCGTTGATCGAAGAGGAGCCACCGAGCACCTTGCCTCGCGGGGTGTGCAGGCGGCGGCCATTGAGCTGCGGCTCGCTCTCGGTGTAGTAACGCCAGTCGAAGCGCGGGCTGTTCATCGGAATCGAGAGCGCGCTCGGCATCTGGATCCAGATGGAGCGGTCGGAGCCGCCATACTCGAGCAGCAGCACCTGATCGCGGCCGTCCTCGGTGAGGCGATTGGCTAGGACGCAGCCGGCGGAGCCGGCGCCGACGATCACGTAGTCGACGGTTTCCTGGACCATGCCGCGTGCCGTCAGTACGGCGACTCGATGTCGCCCATCGCGACGTAGACGCTCTTCAGCTGGGTGTAGTGCTCGAGCGCCGCGCGGCCGTTCTCGCGACCGAGCCCGGACATCTTCACGCCGCCGAACGGCAGCTCGATGGGAGTGACGTTGTAGTGATTGATCCAGCAGGTGCCGGCCTGCAGCTGGGCGATCACCCGATGCGCGCGGGTCAGATCGTTGGTGAAGACGCCCGCCGCGAGTCCGAACTCCGTGGCATTGGCGCGCGCGATCACCTCCTCCTCCTCGCTGAACTCCAGCACCGACATCACCGGACCGAAGATCTCGCGCCGCACGATGTCCATGTCGTCATGACAATGGTCGAACACGGTGGGCGCGACGAAGCAGCCGCGCGAGAGCTCACCGCCCGTCACCCGGGCGCCGCCGGTGACGAGGCGGGCACCCTGTGCGCGCCCGCGGGCGATGAAGCCGAGCACCTTTTCCATGTGCTCCTCGGAGATGAGCGCGCCCACCTGGGTGCGCGGATCGAGCGGATCTCCGACACGGAGCCTCGAGGTGCGCTCCCGCAGTCGTTCGACGAACGCGGCGTGAATGCTCTTATGAACGAACACCCGCGTGCCGTTCGAGCACACCTCGCCCGCGGAGTAGAAGTTGCCGAGCAGCGCGCCGGTCACGGCGTTGTCGAGCTTCGCGTCCTCGAACACGATCAGCGGCGATTTTCCCCCGAGCTCGAGTGTTACCTGCTTGAGGGTTGCGGCCGCATCGGCCATCACGGCTTTGCCGGTTCCAACCTCTCCGGTGAGGGAGATCTTGCGGATGTCGGCATGCCCCGTGAGCAGTCGACCGGTCGCCGCGAAGCCCTGCACGACCTGGAAAATTCCCTCGGGGAGCCCTGACTCGCGGTAGATCTCGGCGAGCTTGATCGCGGTGAGGGGGGTGAGCTCGGCGGGCTTGAAGATCATGGCATTGCCGCAGGCGAGCGCCGGTGCCGACTTCCAGCAGGCGATCTGCAGCGGATAATTCCAGGCTCCGATACCCGCGACGATCCCGAGCGGCTCGCGTCGCGTATAGCCGAAGGCGGCGCGGCCGAGATCGAGATGCTCGCCCGCGAGGGCGGCCGCAACACCCGCGAAGTATTCGAGGCACTCCGCTCCCGAGATCACATCGACCGCACGCGTCTCCTGAATGGGTTTGCCGGTGTTGCGTGTCTCGAGCTCCGCGAGTACGTCGTTCCGCTCGCGCAGCAGGCGCGCCGCACGCTGCAGCACGCGACCGCGCTCGGCGCCCGTCAGGGCGCGCCACTCTTTCTGCGCCGCCCGGGCCCGTTCGACGGCCGCGTTCACCTGCGCGGGGCCGTCCACCGCGAGTAACGCGAGCTCCGCACCGGTCGCAGGATTGATGACGCGAATCGAGTGTTCCGCATCGCGCCGGCGCTCGGCCGCCGGCGTGGCGCCCTCCGCGCCGCTGCCCGCCGAAGAACGCGAGAGCTCGCGCAGGCGGCCGTCCACGAACGCCGTGAGCAGGGCGCGCGCGCTTTCGCTGTCGGCCTCCTGCCACTCGGAAAGCGCCGCGCGCAGCCAGACCCCGTCGATCATCGCGGCGATCATCGCTGCGAGGCTGCGCGCCTCCTCGGCCGCGATCATCGCCCGCAGGTCGCTGCGCAGATTCGACAACATGCGGCGCTGGTAGGCCTTCTGCACCCGCTTCAGGCCGTCGAGATGCAGAACCTGACCCCAGAAGGCGAGCCAGGCGTTACCGGTGCGGCGGTCGAAATTCTCAGGCCCGAGGTTGGCGTCGATGAGCGCCTGCACGCGAGCCCGCGGGCTGCCCGCGAGCGCGAATCTCTCGCGCATGCGCACCGCGACCACGCGGGCGAGGCTGCGGAAGGCGGCCTCGAGCAGTCCGTCCTTGTCTTCGAAGTAGTGCGCCACGAGCCCCGGCGACACGCCGGCCCTGCCTGCGATCTCCGCGAGTGTCGTGCCGACGAAGCCGACCTGCGCGAGACTATCGATGGTCACTTCGATGAGCTGCGTGCGGCGGACATCCTCCAGCTCATCGCGCGGCACCGCAGAGGGTGGGTGCCGGGAGTCTTTGACGGGCATTGACTGCCTGTTCAACGTGAAACGCTCATGGGGCCTGTCGTGGGGTCGGCGACTGCGGCGCGGTGCACGCGGACCGAAGGAGATAGTCTTCGGTGGGTCAGTGACTTGCCGGAGTTATGATACTTGACACCCAATTCATTAAACGGCTATTCAAGCTGCTGGAAATCATGAGGTCGGCCGCCCCGTCGGTCAAGAGCGCATCGATGAAGAAATCCGACATCGAGGAAGCAGAGCGACGCACCGACAGCGGCATGGAGCACTTCGGTTACCGCGAGTCCCTGGCCCGCAGCATCGGGTCGTTCGGGAGCTTCGCCGCCGGGGTCAGCTACATCTCCATACTCACGGGCACCTTCCAGCTGTTCTACTTCGGGTACGGCACCGCCGGGCCTGCGTACCTGTGGTCCTGGCCGATGGTGCTCGTCGGTCAGATGGCGGTCGCACTGTGCTTCATGGAGCTCTCCGCCAAGTACCCGATCGCAGGCTCCGTCTACAACTGGTCGAAGCTCCTCGGCAGCCGCATCGTCGGCTGGTCTTCGGGCTGGCTGATGCTCACCGCCTCGATCGTGACGCTCTCGGCTGTCGTGCTCGCGCTGCAACTCAACCTGCCGAGGCTCTGGAGCGGCTTTCAGATCATCGGCGATGGCACCGGCGCATACGACTTCGCTACCAACGCCGTGGTCCTTGGCACCGTGCTGATCGTCTTCACGACCGTCGTCAATGCACTCGGCGTGCGATTGATGGCCATGATCAACAGTGCCGGAGTCTTCATCGAGCTGATCGCCGCCTGCCTGATAGCGCTCTTCCTGGCGCTCAACATCCGGCGCGGTCCCGAGGTGTTCTTCTCGGTGAGCGGCTACGGCGGTGGCCAGAGCTTCGGATATCTCGGCGCCTTCCTGGTGGCCTCGCTCGCTTCCGGATATGTCATGTACGGCTTCGACACCGCGAGCTCGCTCGGCGAGGAGACGGTCGAGCCGCGGCGCACCGCTCCGCGGGCCATTCTGCGCGCCATCCTGGCCTCGTTCGTCATCGGCGGCGCCATTCTCGTGTTCGCGATCATGGCGGCGCCGAATCTGGCTGACCCGAAGATCGGCAGCAGCGACGGCGGCCTGCAATACATCGTCGAGCAGGTCATGTGGGGTCCCTTGGGGAAGGTTTTCCTGGTCTGCATCGTGGTCGCGGTGACGGTGTGCTCGCTGGCCGTGCACACCGCAGCCATCCGCCTCGCCTTCGCCATGGCGCGCGACAACGCCCTGCCCTTCGGCGAGCGGCTCGCGCGCGTGAATTCCGAGACGCAGACGCCGATCCTTCCCGCGGTGCTGATCGGCGTGATCGCGGAAGCGATCCTGGTACTCAACATCGGTCAGCCGAAGATCTTCACGGTGCTGACCTCGATCGCCGTCATCATGATCTATCTCGCATACCTGATGGTGACGGGGCCGATGCTGATGAAGCGCATGGCAGGCCAATGGCCTCCATCCGATCTCGCGGTCGGCGGCTACTTCACGATGGGCAGATGGGGAATGCTCGTCAACATCGTCGCGGTGCTGTGGGGTGCGGGAATGGCGCTCAACCTCGCCTGGCCCCGCGAGGCC
The DNA here is from genome assembly GCA_035295065.1 of Steroidobacteraceae bacterium. Classification (GTDB taxonomy): domain Bacteria; phylum Pseudomonadota; class Gammaproteobacteria; order Steroidobacterales; family Steroidobacteraceae; genus 13-2-20CM-66-19. Next base: position 4,376 of record DATGJR010000059.1, on the reverse strand, counting down.
GTCTACGGCACGCCGTGGTTCAACACCTGGGGTGCCTTCGTCTACATCGCGGTGATTCTCGGGGCGGGACTGCTCTGGTATGCCGTCCAGGGGCGCCGCCAGATCGGCACGCTCGCCTCGCATACGCTGAGCTCCGACGCTGATTCGCAACGCAAGCCCGACGCCCTGAATCCGGCCACGTAGTCACACGGCGCGCAGCCGCCGTCAGCCACGGGGGTCCTGCATGTCGCTCCGGTTCAAGTCGGTGGGCGCGCGCATGCTCGTGCACGAGCTTCCTGCGGCGCATGATCGTGCATCCGGCGCATGATCGTGCGACCGGCGCATGATCGCCCGTCGGAAACGCACTCCATGCAACCCTTCTCCGGTCTCGCGCTGCTGCGTCAGGGTCTTGGCGGCCAGCGCGGCTGGACGCCGCAGTGGCGCAACCCCGAGCCAAAGGCTTCCTACGACGCGATCATCGTGGGTGGCGGCGGCCATGGCCTCGGCACCGCCTACTATCTCGCCCGCGAGCACGGTCTCACCAACGTCGCCGTGCTGGAAAAAGGCTGGATCGGCGGTGGCAACACGGGGCGCAATACCACCATCATCCGCTCCAATTACCTGTTTCCGGAGAGCGCCGCGCTCTACGACCACGCGCTCAAGCTCTGGGAAGGGCTTTCCCAGGCGCTCAACTACAACGTGATGTTCTCCCCTCGCGGCGTCATGATGCTGGCGCACACCGTGCACGACCTGCAGGTGGCGCAGCGTCACGTGCACGCAAACCGCGCTGCGGGCGTCGATAACGAGTTGCTGACCGCGGAGCAGGCACGCGCCTTCTGCCCGCCTCTGAACATTGGCGACATCCGCTACCCGGTGCTTGGCGCGGCGCTGCAGCGCCGGGGAGGCACCGCACGCCACGATGCCGTGGCCTGGGGCTACGCACGTGCGGCGGATGCACTCGGCGTCGACATCATCGAGAACTGCGAGGTCACCGGCATCCGTCTCGACGCCTTTGGCGCCGTGGAAGCCGTCGATACCACCCGCGGTCGCATCCGCACGTTGCGGCTGGGCGTGGTCGCGGCCGGCAACACCAGCGTGGTCATGAAAATGGCCGATGTCGCCTTGCCGCTCGAGAGCTATCCGCTGCAGGCGCTGGTGTCGGAGCCGGTGAAGCCGGTGTTTCCCTGCGTCGTCATGTCCAACACGATCCACGCTTACATCAGCCAGTCCGACAAGGGCGAGCTCGTGATCGGAGCGGGGACCGACGCCTACACCTCTTATACGCAGCGCGGGGCGCTCTACATCCCGAGCCATGCGCTCGAGGCGATCTGCGAGCTGTTCCCGATGTTCCGGCGGCTGAAGATGCTGCGCAACTGGGGCGGCATCGTCGACGTCACGCCCGACCGCTCGCCGATCATCGGCAAGACGCCGGTGACGGGCCTCTACGTCAACTGCGGCTGGGGAACGGGGGGCTTCAAGGCCACCCCGGGCTCGGCGCATCTTTTCGCCTGGACGATCGCCAAAGACGAGCCGCATCCCATCAATGCGCCTTTCACCCTCGAGCGCTTCCGCGACGGCAACCTGATCGATGAAGCCGCAGCGGCCGCGGTCATGCACTGAGGAGGGATCCATGCTGCTCATCGAGTGCCCTTACTGCGGCGAGCGTCCCGAGCCCGAGTTCGTTTACGGCGGCCAGGCCCACATCGCGCGCCCCTCGCAGCCGGCGTCCGTGGGCCTCGAGGAGTGGACCCGCTATCTCTACCTGCGCGCCAACACGCGCGGCGTGCACGCCGAGCGCTGGCGGCATACTCACGGCTGCGGTCGTTTCTTCAACGCACTGCGCGACACCACCACCGACCATTTCCTCGCAACCTACCGGGTAGGCGAGCGCCCGCCGCAAGCGCCCGGCGCCTCCTCATGAGAGCCGGGCGCGCATGAGCGCTGAGCTGCGCATACCTTCCGGCGGGCGCGTCGATCGCAGCCGCGTGGTCAACTTCAGCTTCGACGGCCGCAGCCTTCGCGGTCTCGCCGGCGACACTCTGGCCTCGGCACTGCTCGCCAACGGCGTGCATCTGGTCGGCCGCTCATTCAAGTATCACCGCCCGCGCGGCATCCTCGCCGCCGGCGCCGAGGAGCCGAACGCGCTCGTCACCGTGCGCCGCGATGCGGCACGCTGCACGCCGAATCTGCGCGCCACGCAGGTGGAGCTCTACGAGGGACTGGACGCCCGCAGCCAGAACCGCTTCCCCGCACTCGGCTTCGATCTCGGCGCCGTCAACGACCTGATCTCGCCCTTCATTCCGGCGGGCTTCTACTACAAGACGTTCATGTGGCCGGCGGGAGCCTGGAAGTCGCTCTATGAGCCGCGCATTCGCGCCGCGGCGGGCTTAGGTCTCGCGCCGACCCAGCCCGATCCCGATCGTTACACCGGACGCTTCGCACACTGCGACGTACTGGTGGTCGGTGCAGGCCCCGCGGGCCTTGCGGCGGCGCGCAGCGCCGCCGCCGCCGGCGGGCGCGTCATCCTCTGCGACGAGCAGCACGAGGCCGGTGGGTCGCTGCTGTCAGAGGGACCCGACGAGCAGGTGGCGCTCGAGGGACGACCCGCGCAGCAATGGCTGCGCGAAACGCTCGCAACGCTCACGAGCCATCCGCGTGTGACGCTCCTGACACGCACGACCGCCTTTGGATATTTTCCGCACAACCTGCTCGGCCTCTCCGAGCGACTGACGGACCATCTGGCGCAGCCGCAAGCGGGATCGCCGCGCGAGCGGCAATGGCAGGTGCGCGCGCGCGAGGTGGTGCTCGCCACCGGCGCGATCGAGCGGCCACTGGTTTTCCCCGGCAACGACCGGCCGGGAATCATGCTCGCCGGCGCCGCGCGTACCTGGCTGCACCGCTATGGCGTCCTGCCGGGAACGCGCGCCGTGGTTGTGACGGCGGCGGATGAGGCCTACCGCACTGCGCTCGAGCTCAGCCGTGCCGGGGTGGTCATCGCCTGTGTCGCCGACGTCCGCAGCCGCGCCGATGGCCCCTGGGCCGCGCGCGCACGCGAGGCGGGACTCACGATGCTCGCCGAGGTGACCGTGCTCGGCACCGGTGGACGGCGGCGCGTCAACAGCATCGAGCTCGCACGGCTCGAGAACGCGCAGGTCGTGGACGCCGAGACACAGCCGTGTGATCTCGTGCTGATGTCGGGCGGCTTCACTCCGAGTGTCCACCTGCACTCGCAGTCGCGCGGCAAGCTCACCTGGGACGAGGCCACGCAGACCTTTCTCCCCGGAGCAACGCCTGAGCACGCCCGCAGCGCGGGGGCCTGCCGCGGAGTGTTCAGTCTCGTGGACGCCATCGCCGATGGCGCTGCCACCGGCGCCGCCGCCGCCCGCGAGGCGCTCAGCCCCGGCCGCAGCGGCGTGCATGCCGGGGCGCCGGCGCGCAGCCCCGCCTCCGCTCCGCCCGCCACCAGCGGACCGCCCGCCGCAGGTTTCGTCGGCGCACTGCCGCAGCCGCGGCGCGCGCGCTCCAAGGCCTTCGTCGACTGGCAGAACGATGTCACCACCCGTGACCTCGCGCTCGCAAACCGCGAGGGCTTCCGCTCGATCGAGCACGTCAAGCGCTACACCACCACCGGGATGGCCACCGACCAGGGCAAGACCTCGAATCTCAACGCACTCGGCATCGTCTCGCACAACCTCGGCCGGACCATCCCCGATGTGGGGCTGACCACCTTTCGCATGCCCTACACGCCGGTCACCTTCGGCAGCTTCGCGGGCGTCGCGCGTGGGGAGCTCTTCGATCCGGTGCGCCTGACACCGATGTACGGCTGGGCTGCCGCGCAGCGCGCGGTGTTCGAGGACGTGGGACTCTGGAAGCGAGCCCGCTACTTCCCGCGCGACCGCGAAGACATGCACGCTGCGGTGGCACGCGAATGCCGCAGCGTTCGGGGACAGTGCGGCATTTTCGATGCCTCGACTCTCGGGAAGATCGAGGTGGTCGGCCGCGACGCGGTCACCTTCATGAACCGTATGTACGTCAATTCGTGGGACCGCCTCGCTCCGGGCCGTTCACGTTACGGCATCATGCTGCGCGACGATGGCTTCGTGTACGACGACGGCGTGGTGGCGCGCATCGCCGCCGACCGCTTCCACGTCACCACCACCACCGGCGGCGCCCCACGCGTTCTGGCGCTGATGGAGGACTACCTGCAGACCGAGTGGTCGGACCTCGAGGTATGGCTCACCTCGACCACCGAGCAGTGGGCAGTGATCGCAGTGCAGGGCCCCAGCGCGCGGCGTGTCTTGGAGCCGCTGGTGGAGGGCATCGACATCTCCGCTGCGGCAATGCCTCACATGAGCGTGGCACGCGGACGGATCTGCAGCGTCCCAATGCTCCTCATG
>DATGJR010000058.1:0-18152 GCA_035295065.1 Steroidobacteraceae bacterium | reverse complement strand
AAGACCGCGGAATTAACTTCAGCAGTATTGCGGAGACACGCTATGCGAACAACTAATCAACGGCAGCCGCGCCGCCGAAGGGGACAGCTATGAAGAACGGTCAAAGAAAATCATCTCGCCTTCTGGTCATCCTCGGCTTCGGCCTCGTCCTGGCCTTTCAGTTCGCCTCACGCGCGAACGCCCAGAGCATCAATTGCGCCGCGCCCGTGACCAGCGCCCCGTCCGGCCCAGCCGTCGTGTCGGTTGCCTCGACATCCTACGGTAACGTGTTGGTCGAGGGATCGGCCGACTACGCCGGTTGTTCGTTGTACATCCTCACCTCCGATAAGCTCAACGCGCTGACGACTAATGCGGAGCCTTTCGCGTGCAGTGATAACAAGAATGTCCTGGGTCCGCCGTGTGACGCTGTCCTCTGGCCGGCGCTGCTTACCAACGGTGCCCCTGTCGCAGGACCGGGGGTCAACCCCACGCTTCTTGGCACGGTCACCCGAAGCGACGTACTGCCTGGCCAGTCGGTACAGCAGGTGACTTACGCGGGTCTGCCGCTGTATCGCTTTTTCCAGGACGAGACGCCCGGCGAAACGGAGGGCGCGAATCTGTTTGACCCAGTGACCAGCCCCACGGGCATCTGGTACCTGGTCGAGCCGCGCCGTGGCCGCCCGGCACCGGGTCAGGCGCGATTGGGACTCGAGACCGCTCCGGTCAATGGGACCGGAACCAACCAGACCGTATTGGCCGTATCGATGGACAATGATCTCAGCATCGCCCCAAACGTGAGCTTCCCCGTCTACACGCTGAGCACGGATCGCAGCGGTGATGGGGACGCCCAAGAGGGCGAGCGCATCGACTGTCGCGGCGTTTGCGCTGCAGTACCCTGGCCACCCGTCCTCACCTCCGGGCTGCCTCAAGCCGGCCCCGGCATTGACCAGGACGCGCTCGGCAAGATCATGAGGCCCGACGGTACCCAGCAGGTGACTTACAAGGGTAAGCCGGTGTATCTGTTCTATGAGGACGCTTACATACCTGGAATTACCGGGACGCAGGGCATATACGGACAGGGCAAGCTCACCCCGTGGGGCGTGTTCAACACGGTGCCGCCATTGCCCTAAGGGCGCCCGGTCCGCTCGCACGGGGTGGATCGAGCGCTGTGCCCGATTCGCAAAGGGTTCCCTCTTTCTAGAGAGCGTCAGAAGCCCCGGCCGCATGCATGCGGCCGGGGTTTTCATTTGCACATTGTCTGGCGCGGGATGACAGGTCTCTATAGCTGAGGCAGCGAAGTGCGTGAAGGCAAATGAACAATAGTGGCTGCTCGTGTCGATTTGCCTTCCTCCCACTCGTCGCTTACATGAACAGTGGGAGCCTGGCGGAGGATTCGGCCCGCGGACGTCGGCCGCCACGCCGAAGCTCCACAGTGGACCGCTGACAAAGGAGAGCCCCCGATGACGATTCAGTCCCACACGGCGCCTACCCGAAACTGCTTGCGCCCAACCCGCACAGCTCTGACCGCGCCGCGAATTCTTGGCGTCGTCATTTTCGCCGCGTGGGGTTTGGACGGCGGGTTGTCGCTGGCTGCCGCATCCTCCGCATCCCCAGTGAAGGCGCCTGTGACCGCGCCCCCGGCGGGCGTCTACAAGCTCGACAAAGCCCACGCCAGCATCGTGCTGCGTGCGAGTCACATGGGATTCTCGACTTACACGACGCGCTTTGGCCGCTTCGATGCAGATTTGACGTTCGACCCCAGGGACCTGCCCGCCTCCAAGGTGGTGACGACCATTGACGCATCTTCGTTCGAGATGCAGGCCGCGCCGCAGATGTGTCTCGACATCATGAAGGGCCCGCAGATGCTCGACACGGCCAAGTATCCCCAGATCGTCTTCAAGTCTGAGAGCGTGCGAATGACCGGGGTGAAGTCGATGAAAATCACCGGCACGCTAACGCTACACGGCGTGACGCGGCCGATTGTCCTGACAGCGACCTATAACGGTGGCTATGCCGGGATGCCCAGGATGGACCCCCAGGCGCGCATTGGATTTTCCGCGCACGGCTCGTTCAAGCGCTCGGATTTTGGCATCGCTTATGGCGTGCCGGCGCCCGGCACTACGATGGGCGTTGGAGATTTGATCGACTTCTCGATTGAAGCGGAATTCACCGGCCCGCCGCTCGCCGCACAGGAGGACCAGTCGCACTGAAGGGAATTCTGCTCAACCCGCCAACAACACCGACTCCGCGCGCTCGAGCTCCTGCGGCTGGCCGTAGATGACGACGATATCGCCCTCGTGCAGCACGGTGGCGTCGGCGGGCTCGCGGCCGAGGATTCCCTGACGCCGCACGCCCGTGAAGGTGACCTCGACGCCTCGACCGCGCACCTCGCTCAGGGAGCGGCCCACCGCCCAGGCGCCCGGCGGCACCACCACGGATTTGAGCTCCTCGCGATGCTCGATCGTCTCGTCCACCGGGCGTGCATCGCCGCGTCGCACGATGTTGCGCAGTACTGCGTAGCGGCTGTTGCGGATGTCGCTGAGCGTGCGCAGCACGCGCGGTACGGGCACGTGCAGCAGCATGAGCACGTGCGACACCAGCATCAGGCTCGCCTCGAAGGTCTCCGGGACCACGTCCGTGGCGCCGGCATCCTGCAGCTCCTTGAGGCGCGCATCGTCTGCCGTGCGAACCAGCACCGGCACGTCCGGGCGCAGGCGGCGCAGGCTCCTCAGGATGCCGATCGAGGTCGCCGGATCCGAAAAGCTGATCACCACGGCGCTGGCATGGCTCAAGCCGGCCCGCCCGAGCAGCTCCTCGTCGGAGGAATCGCCGTAGATCACCGGATCGCCGGCCTGGCGGGCGGCGCGGATGCGCGCCGGATCGAGGTCCAGCGCGATGTACTCGAAGCCCTGCGATTCGAGCACCCTGCCGACGTTCTGGCCGACCCGTCCGAACCCGCACAGGATCACGTGCTCGCGCCGCGCGATCCCGCTGGTGGCGGCGTCTTCGCGCTCGACCGCGGTCGGCGCCGGTCCGTGCTCGCGCAGCAGCGCGCGCGCCACACGCTTGTTGTTGGCGAGGATCAGGGGGCTCAGGACCATCGACAGCACGATGGCGAGCAGCAGCGGCTCGACGACGTCGGCGCGCACCAGGCCGGTCTCGAGCAGAATCGTACAGAGCGCGACGCCGAACTCACCGCCGATCGAGATCACGATGCCGGCGCGCAGCGCCTTGAAGCGCGAGGTGGTGAATGCCCGGGCGCTCAGTGCCCCGATCACACTCTTGAGCACCACCAGCGTCACCAGCATCAGCGCCACCTTTGGCAGCGCGTACACCAGCAGGCTCGTGTCGAGCAGCATCCCGACGGAGACGAAGAAGAGGCCGAGCAGGATGTCGCGGAAGGGGCGGATGACCGCCTCGATCTGATGGCGGTACTCGGTCTCCGCCAGCATCATGCCGGAGAGGAATGCACCGAGCGCAAAGGACAGGCCCGCGAGGTGCGACACCCAGGCGGAGGCCAGCGCGACCAGCAGCACCGTGAGGGTGAAGAGCTCGCGCAGACGGCTGTGCGCGATCTCGTGAAACAGCGGCCGCAGCAGCCAGCGACCGGCCGCCAGCACCGCGACGATGGCGAGCATTCCGCCGACCGCGGCCACCACCCCCTCACTCATGGTGAGGTGATCGGCGCCGGCGGCGAGCGCACTGGCGAGCGCGAGGAAGGGCACGAAGGCCAGGTCCTGGAACAGCAGCATGCTGAAGGCGAGCCGGCCGTGGGTGCGGTTGAGCTCGGCGCGCTCGGTGAGCTGGTGCAGAAGGATCGCCGTCGAGCTCATCGCCACAGCGCCACCGAGCACGATCGCGGGCAGCCAGCCGATGCCGAGCAGATTGCCGATGACCGCGAACACCGCGGCGGTGGCGCCCACCTGCAGCGCCCCGAGGCCGAAGACCTCGCCGCGCATCGCCAGCATGCGCGGCAGGGAGAATTCCAGTCCCAGCGTGAAGAGCAGGAACGCCACGCCGAGCTCGGCGAGCAATCGCGTCGTGCCCGTGTCCGAGACCACCGCGAGCGCATGCGGCCCGATCAGCAGACCGAGCGCCAGGTAGGCGAGGGTGGTCGGCAACTTGAGCCGGCGCGCCAGTGTCACGAGGAACACGGAGCCCGCGAGCAGGATCAGGACCTGGGTGAGCGGCGACATCACGGCCTGCGGAACTTAGACTGCGTCATGCGGCGAAGGCAACGGCTCACCGGCGCCCAGGCATGACGTTCGGCGCGACAGCTAAGGCTGCGCGCGGATGCGGTGCACCCGCCTCGTGCGAGGCGTGGCGGCGATGGGGCCGGTCAGATTCCCGACTGCCAGGTGCTCGGCATGCCCGCCTTACCGATGGCGTCTTCGATCAGGAGGCACGCGTCGCGCGCCTCCGGCTGCGCCCGCAGGCTGCGCGCGATGGAGTTGAGGAAGCGGCACATGAGCGCGAGATTCGGGTGGCCCGCGTGCAGCTGCTCCTCGACACTATCGATGGCTTCGATCAGATCTTCCTGATCGCAGATCGGAAACGTCATGCTCGTAACGGCATGTTGTACGGACACCAGCGCCCCGTGTATTGCGGCCTGTTGCTCCCCGTCCATGGACTGAATTTGAACCGGTTTGGGCCTCCCCGCAAGTCCCTTCGGACGGTCCAAACGGACCGTCCGGGAGGCCCCCCAAAAGCAAGAAGCCCCGCCGTTGCCGGCGGGGCTTCTCAAAAGCATCGACTGGAAAATGTTTACTTAGGCGGAGCGCTCGAGGAGGACTCGCTCTTCTCAGCGCTCTTCTCGCTCTTCTTATGATGCTTCTTCTTATGAGTCGCCTTCGTGTCCTTCGACGCGTCAGCAGACGAAGCGGCCGGAGCCGCAGCGGGGGCCGCGGTCGACTGGGCGAAGGCCGGCCCGGCGATCAGGGCCAGGGCGATGACAGGAATGAGCTTCTTGAACATCGATGTAGTCTCCACAGTGACAAAGGGTGTGCGCAGCAGGGCGCGAAGCGGGCGTATTATGACTGGATTCCTGCCGCCCAAGGCCCAAATGACCGCAAAGTAATGTTGCGGTCAGATGCCTCATAACATCTTGATATTAAACGGTTATTTAGTCTGAACCGCTCCTGAATCGCGTGTTGGATCGAAGTCCTTCAGTGTCCTGAAAAGGAGACGAGCGCATTCACGGGCACGCCGAGCGCGGCGAGCTTCTCGGAGCCTCCAAGGTCGGGGAGGTCGATGATGAAGCACGCGGCGAGCGGATGCGCACCGAGGGCCCGCAGCAACTGCACGGCCCCGCAGGCCGTGCCGCCGGTCGCGATCAGGTCATCGACGAGGATGACGCGCTCGCCCGTACCGACCGCATCGCGATGCATCTCCATCTCGTCGAGCCCGTACTCGAGCGAATACGCGACCCGCACGGTCGCGTGCGGAAGCTTTCCCTTCTTGCGGATCGGCACGAACCCCGCCCCGAGTCGCGCGGCGATGGCGCCTCCGAGGATGAAGCCGCGTGCCTCGATCCCGGCGACGCGGTGGACGCTCGCGCCATCCCAGGGGCGTGCCAGAAGCTCCACCACGCTGTGGAAGGCGCGCGCGTCGCCGAGCAGCGTCGTGATGTCACGGAACATGACTCCGGGCCTGGGATAATCGGCGATGGTGCGAATCGCCGCACGGATCTCCCCGGCGGTGAGCAGCTCGCGGGTGGCACTCATGGCGCCACTTTACTCCGTGGCGTGACGGCGCCACACGAGCGTGCGGTTGTTGGCCGGCATGGCGTGGTCGGCGGCCAGCGAGAGTCCCTGTGCGGTGGCCAACTCAGCCAGGGCCTCGAAATCACGGATGCCGCTCAGCGGATCGCGTATGTGCAGATAACGGTCGAAATCGGAGTTGCTGGCACTGGTGTATTCGCCGCCGTAGCGGAAGGGGCCGTAGACGCACAGCACGCCGGGCTTGCGCAGCACGGTGCCCACCCCGCGAAAGAAATCCTGCACCTCTTCCCAGGCCATGATGTGCAGAGTGTTGGCGCTGAAGACCGCATCGACGCCGGCGACGGGCCAGGGCTGGCTGCGCACGTCGAGCTCGATCGCGGGGCGCAGGTTCGGCGGCCCCTCGAGTCGGATCCGCTCGGCAAGTGCGCCGAGCTCTGCGGAACGCTCGCTCGGCTGCCAGCTGAGGTGAGGAAGATGACGGGCGAAATACACGGCGTGCTGGCCCGTGCCGCTGCCGATCTCGAGCACGCAGTGCTGCCTCGCGAGAGCGCTGGTCAGGACCGCGAGGATCGGGCCCTTGTTGCGTTCGCAGGCTTCGGAGTGGACCAGCATGCCGCTCAAGTCTGCGACAATGCGGGCATGCAAGCCATAGACGCTCTGGTGACACGCCGCTCGGCCGTCACCCTCACCGAACCCGCGCCCGATGAGGGCGCGCTGCAGTTGATATTTGCGAGCGCGGTGCGCGCCGCCGATCACGGGCGGCTGCGTCCCTGGCGCTTCCTCGTCATACGTGGCGCGGCCCGGGAGCGCTTCGGCGAGCTGCTGGCCACGCACCTCGCGCGCACGCAGCCCACGGCGACGGCCGAGGCGCTGCAGCGCGAGCGCGCCAAGGCGCTGCGCGCGCCGCTCATCATCGTGGTCGCCGCACACATGATCGCGGCGGCCAAGGTTCCGCCGATCGAGCAGACGCTGTCGGCGGGGGCGGCCGCGCAGAACATCATGCTCGCCAGCGTTGCACTCGGTTACAACGCCATGTGGAAGACCGGCGGCGCCGCCTATGACGAGACCGTCAAGCGCGCACTCGGTCTCGAGGCGGGCGATGCCATCGTCGGCTTCCTCTATGTCGGCACCGAAGGCGGCAGGACGCCGCCGCCGCGCGGTGAATGGCGCGACCTGGTGCGCGAGTGGCAAGGCGGCGCTGCCGGCTGACTCAACTGCGATCGGCCGCCGCCAACTCAGGGCTTCACTACCGCAAGCACCACGATGGCAATGAGCAGCAGCCCCGGAACTTCATTGAAGAAGCGGTACCAGCGGTCCGAGCGGGCGTTCCCCGCCGCGAGCTCACGCATCAGCGTTCTGCACCAGAGGTGGTAGCCGATCAGCGCCGCGACGAGGATCAGCTTCACGCGCAGCCAGTTGAAGGCGAGGTAGACGGGCGCCGCGGCGATCATCGCCAGCCCGAACAGCAGGGTGCCGGCCGCGCCTATGGTCATGATCGCGAACAGACGCCGTTCCATCACTTCGAATCGCGCCCGGCCGTCCGGCTCTACCGTGGCCAGGTGATAGATGAAGAGGCGCGGCAGATAGAAGAGGCCCGCGAACCAGGCGACCATGAAGACAATGTGGAAGGCTTTGAGCCAAAGCATAAGGGCGGGGCGATTGTAACGATCCCCCTTAAGGGAAGGCGAACGGCTCGCGCGCCTCTGGTAGCATCACGGGCCCTCAATCGCCTCATAAAGACCCCCCACCCATGTCCAGCACACCGGCCGCCTCGACCGCCCCCTTCCCCAGCAACATCGAGATCGCCCAGCGCGCCAAGATGCGCCCGGTCATAGCGCTCGCCCAGGAGCGGCTCGGCATTCCGACGGAGAGCCTCGAGCCCTATGGGCACTACAAGGCGAAAGTGTCGCTCGAGTACGTGGCGCAGCTCAAAGGCCGCCCCGACGGCAAGCTGATCCTGGTGAGCGCGATCTCACCGACGCCCGCGGGCGAGGGCAAGACCACGACCACGGTGGGTCTCGGCGATGCGCTGAACCTCCTCGGCCACAAGGCCATCATGTGCCTGCGCGAGCCGGCGCTCGGTCCGGTGTTTGGCGTGAAGGGCGGGGCAGCCGGCGGCGGCTACTCGCAGGTGGTGCCCATGGAGGACATCAACCTGCACTTCACGGGTGACTTTGCGGCCATCGCCGCCGCCAACAACCTTCTCGCGGCGATGATCGACAACCACATCTACCAGGGAAACACCCTCGGCTTCGACGTGCGGCGCATCGCCTGGCGGCGCGTGGTCGACATGAACGACCGCGCGCTGCGCCACATCGTGGTGGGACTGGGAGGCACGGCGAACGGCGTGCCGCGCGAGGATGGCTTCGACATCGTGGTCGCATCGGAAGTGATGGCGATCCTGTGCCTCGCCACGACCCTCGCCGACCTCAAGGAGCGCCTCGGCAAGATCGTGGTCGGCTACCGTGCCGACCAGACGCCGATCCTGGCGCGCGACGTGAAGGCGCACGGCGCCATGGCGGCCCTTCTCAAGACGGCGCTCGCGCCCAATCTGGTGCAGACGCTCGCCAACAACCCGGCCTTCATCCATGGGGGCCCCTTCGCCAACATCGCTCACGGCTGCAATTCGGTGATCGCGACCCGCACCGCGCTCAAGCTGGCCGACTACGTCGTGACCGAGGCCGGCTTCGGCGCCGACCTGGGGGCTGAGAAATTCGTCGACATCAAGTGCCGCAAGTCGGGGCTGAAGCCGAGTGCCGCGGTGATCGTCACCACGGTCCGCGCGCTCAAGTACCACGGCGGCGTCGAGATCGCCGATCTCAAGAGCGAGAACCTGGCGGCGCTGGAAAAAGGCGCCGTCAACCTCGAGCGCCACATCGACAACGTGGTCAATCACTATGGACTTCCGTGCGCGGTCGCCATCAACCGCCGCCATGACGACACCGACGCTGAGATCCGTCTGCTGAGCGAGAAGGGTGCCAAGCTCGGCGTGCGCGTCATTCCGGCGACTCATTTCGCCGAGGGCGGCAAGGGCGCGACCGAGCTGGCGCGCGAGGTCGTGCGGCTGTGCGAGCAGCCCAACAAGTTCCACTTCGTCTACGAGGACTCGGCGACGCTTTGGGACAAGATGAAGGCGATCGCCACCAAGATCTACCACGCGAGCGACATCACTGCCGACAGCAAGGTCCGCACGCAGATCAAGCAGCTGCAGGACGGCGGCTACGGCCACTATCCGGTGTGCGTCGCCAAGACGCAGTACTCCTTCTCCACCGATCCGAAGCTCCGTGGGGCTCCGGAGAACCACGTCGTCAACATCCGCGAAGTGCGGCTGGCGGCCGGGGCCGAGTTCATCGTCATGATCTGCGGCGATGTCATGACCATGCCGGGGCTGCCGAAGGTACCGGCGGCCAACAGCATCGACGTCGACGACAGCGGTCGTATCACCGGTCTCTTCTGACCCGCGGCACCGCCCGTGCCCTTCTGCGAAGCCGATCCCTGGCGGCTGCAGTACTTCGAGGGTGTCGCGTGTCCGCCGGGAGTGCGCATCCCGACCGAGGATCCGGACGCCTACCAGTGGTATCCGGCTTACCGCTGGGTCTATAACAAGCTCGCGGTCGCCGAGTCGCAGGGCCTGCTGAGCGCTCCGCACGGCGTGCGGCCGCCGTCCTTCCCGGTGTTCTCAAAGCCGATCATCAATCTGCACGGCATGGGCGTTGGCAGCCGCGTCCTGCCCGACCTCGCAACCTACGAGCGCGAGGAGACCGCGGGGCACTTCTGGATGCCGCTGCTCGAGGGCGAGCACGTGAGCACCGACGTGGTCGTCGAGCAGGGGCGCATGCGCTGGCTGCGCCACTGCCTGGGCGTGCCGGGAGTCGGAGGTACCTTCGACTACTGGACCATCGAGGCGGGGCGCCGCCAGTCCCTGGCGGCTTACCTCGAGGCGTGGGTCGTCAAGCACCTAGCGGCTTACACCGGCATGTTCAACGCCGAGACGATCGGGGATCGCATCATCGAGGCGCACCTGAGAGTCGCCGATCAGTGGCCGGACCTCTATGAGAGCGGCTGGCTCGAGGCGGTGGTCGGCCTCTACCGCGATGGAGCCTGGGCGCTCGCGAACACAGAGCGCCGCACCGGATATAGCGTCGCTCTGTTTGGTCCACATGGCCGCGAGTACCGCCACCCGCCCGCGCATCTCATCGCAGAGGTGCGCCGCATGCCGCACGTCGCCAGCGTCCAGATCACCTTCCATGAAGACCGTCCCGCGGCCGCCCATGCCATGCCGCCGGGAGGCTTTCGTCTGGCGGTCGTCAACTGCACCGATCTGGCCGCAGGTCTCGCAGCGCGCGCGCGCCTCGCGAGCTTCTTCGGCGTCTGAGAAATCGCTGCGGCGGACCTCAGGGGCTCCAGCCGTGTGCGCGCGCTGCAGCTTCGGCCGCAGCATCGAGCGGCTCTCCTTCCATGTACTCATCGAGCGTGCCCGCCACCGCCGGCGGTAGCGCGGATGCCGCCTGGCGGTAGCCGCCCGCTGCGCCTTGCGGCGACGCGGTGCTCTGCGCCAGAGTCATCACCTGCCAGGACGGCCCCTCGCGGCACGCGAGTCCCGCGAGCGATTGCCCCTGATGCAGTACGAAGGTGCGGCAGTAGCCGCCCCGCTTGGCGCGGAAGCTGATGCCGATCGTCACGGGCGCGGCGCGTGGCTGATTGCTCGCGAGCTGCTGCGAGAGCGCGTGCGCCAGCGCACCGCTTGCCAGCACGCGGCCGCCGCTCACATCGAGCGGAGCCGGGGGCGCTGCGGACTTCAGTAGCCAGGGGCCGAGCAGTACGCCCACGAGGAGGCTCGCGGCCATGGCGCTCCACTCGGGCCATGACCAGCGCGGCTGACGGCGCGCCGCGAGTGAAATGACCTTGTGGGTCCTTTGATCCTCACCCGGGCCGCGCGCTGCCGCGAGGAGCCGCTGCGGAAGGGGCTCCTCGAGCACCGGCTCGAAGGCCGCGTGCAGCCGGGCACGCAGCGCCCGATGTCGTGCGATGCGTTGCGCGAGCGGCGGATCGGCGGCCGCGGCGGCCTCGATCGCCATGCGCGTCGCGGCATCGAGCTCGCCGTCGGCGTACGCCATCAGGGTCTCATCGCTGAAAGTCATGGCTCAGGCTCCCGCTGCGCCGAGCAGCGACTGCAAGGTCTCACGCGCACGCGCCAGGCGGCTGGTCACCGTGCCGATCGGTACCTCGATGATGTGGGCCGCCTCCTTGTAGGAAAGTCCTTCGACCAGCACCAGCGCCACCACCACGCGTTGCTCCTCGGGCAGCCGCTCCAGGGCTTCCTGCACGGCGAGCATTTCCGGCGCCGCCGAGCCCGAGGCATCCGCCACCTTCTCGCCCGACTCCTCCGGAGCGAAGAGCCGCGCGCGCCGCCCGCGGGCACGCTGCTCATCGACCCAGGCGTTGCGCAGGATGCCGAACACCCAGCCGGCGAGTTGCATCTCGGGGCGGCGCTGCGCGGCGTGCGCGAGGGCGCGCTCGAGTGCGAGCTGCACCAGGTCGTCGGCATCATGAGCATTGCGCGTCAGTGCGCGTGCAAAACGCCGCAGCCGCGGCAGCAGCGCCACCAGCTCCTCGCGCAGCTCCTGCACCTCTCGCCCTATACCGGCTCTACGATCATGCAGGCGATTTTCTTCCATTTGTTCCGCACGCAGCCACATTGAATTAAGGTGCGGCCGTGCATAAGTGGCTGCTCGGCGGGTTCATGCTGTGTGCGGCGGTGCAGGCCGTGGCACAGGTGCGTCTGCCCGCAGTCCGCCTGCCGAATCTCCCGCCGGCGAGCCTCCCGTCGCTCCCGGAGCAGGGCCTGCTGCCGCTCGACGCCGAGGCGAGCGCGGCGCTCGGCCAGCTCGACTCGCGGAGCCTGCGGGAGCTGCGCCAGCAGCGCATCCACGAGCTTCTGCGGCGCCATCGCGATGTGCTGGAGGCGGATCCGCACGGCGCGCCCATCGTACGCGGCGAGCTGCTGGCCTTTTCGCCGCCGGAAAGTGCGCTCGCTTCAGCCCTCGCAGCCGGCTTCACCGTGCTGCGCGAGCAGGATCTCCCCGAGATCGGTGCGCGCATCGTCGTGCTGCACACCCACGCTGACACCGCAGCGGCGCTCGCGCAGCTTAAGCGGAGCGACCCGTCCGGCCGCTACGACTTCAACCACCTCTATCTGCCGAGCGGCCGACTGTCGGGTGCCCTTACGGCGGCGGCCCGCGGGCCGGTGAGTGGCGCCGAAAGAGGCGGTGCGCCGGCGATGCCGGCCGGCACGCGTATCGGGCTGATCGACGATGGCGTCGATGCGCGCCATCCCTCGCTTCGCCCCTCGACCATTCATGCGCACGGCTGTGCGGGGGAGGGCGTGCCGGCGGTGCACGGCACCGCCATCGCCTCGCTCCTCGCCGGGCGTGACGGCCGCTTTCACGGCGCTGCACCGGGGGCCGAGCTCTATGCGGCGGACGTTTTCTGCGGCCAAGCGACGGGCGGGTCGGTGGATCAGGTCGCCGAGGCGTTCGCGTGGCTCATGCACGAGCAGGTGCCCGTGATCAACGTGAGCCTCGTCGGACCTCCCGACCGCACGCTCGAGAGCGTGGTCGCAGGCGCAGTCGCCCGCGGCTATCTGATCGTCGCCGCGGTCGGAAACGATGGCCCCGCGGCGCCGCCCCTTTACCCGGCTGCGTGGCCGGGCGTCGTCGGGGTCACCGCCGTCGACGCGCGACACCGGGTGCTGCCCGAAGCCGAGCGCGGCCCGCAGGTGAAATTCGCAGCCCCCGGGGCAGACATGAGCGCGGCGCTGGCGCCCCGAGGTTACGCGCTGGTGCGCGGAACCTCGTTCGCCGCGCCACTGGTCGCGGGCCTGCTGGCGCAGTCGCTCCATTCCCCGGACAAGGCTGTGGCCGATGCAACGCTCACCGGACTCGAGCAGCGTGCGCAGCACCCCGGCGCGCCGGGCCTGGATCCGGTCTACGGCTACGGGCTGGTGGGACTGGAGCTGGCGCCGGCGGCGACCTTGGCCGGCCTTCGATCGCAATAAGTTAAGTACGAAGTCTCGAGCCCCGCGGGGAAGAAACCGGGACGCCCGGTCGTAGTACTCGATGAAAGGTCGCGGACGGACCGCGGCCTCGAGAGGAGACGACCATGAGGACCAACCATCTTTTCGCGAGCGCCGCGATCGTGCTGCTGTCTGCGGCGGCCCTGCCGGCCCAGGCGCAGCTGCTGGGCGGCGGCGTCCGCGGCGGCGCGGCGGGCGGGTTCGGCAGCCCTTTCGGTGGCGCGCAGGTGAGCGAGCTCGAGCGTGCGCACGCCGCGGCCCGCACGCGGGATGCGGCGCGCGAGAGCGCGGCTGCCCGCTCGACTGCGGCGGGGACATCCAGGGCGGGTATGCGCGAGGGATCGCGCCTCGCCGCCGACGGCAAGAGTGCCGCCGGCACCGCCGCGGGCGCGGGGCAGGGCGCCGGGGCTGCTGGAGCGACCGAGGCACGCGGCACGGTGGGCGCGGGCCTCAAGCAGGGATCGACGGTCGCCGGCACCACGGCCTCCGACGGCCGTGTGGCCACGGACGCTACTGGCTCGGCCGGATCGCGTGCGACGAGCGGCGCGGAGAAGGGCGGCAAGCCGTCCACGACGTCTGACTCATCGGGCAACCACAGGCCCGCACCGAGCGGCATGCAGTCGCAGCCGAAGCCTCAGGAGCCGGGGAGCCACGCGGGCTTTAACGGGTCAGCCGCGGGTGGTGCGAACGCGGCCGCGGACGGCGCCTCGGCCGGTGCCTCGGGCAGCGCTTCGGCCAACGGGTCCGTCAACGCCCCCCGCTAGCGCTTCGACCCCGATCTGCGGCCGGATCGGTGCGATCCGGCCGCCTTTTTATTCGGCGGGCTTCTGTCCGCTGAAGGTCGTGGGGGTGGCACCCTCGATCGCACCGGTCCTCGCGCGGTCGCTCACGTAAAGCTTCACCGGGCGCTCGAACTTCAAAGGTCCCTTCACCACCGACCCGGGGCCGATCACGACTTTCGGTTCCTCGCGCGAGCCGGTCTCGTCCGAGTGGTCCTTGCGGACGATGACGCCACCATCCACATGTGCGTCGGGACCGATCTCGATGCTCCCGGTCACCGTCTCCACATCCCCGCCCACGTGAGCGGCGCCGACACGGATGCTTCCATTGACGTTGGCGAGCATGCCGGAGACCTCGGCCCCCTGGGCAAGGGCGAGCGAGCCGTTGACGCTATGCACGGGCCCGTTCACGTGGGCCCCATCGTTCAAATGCACCGAGCCGTTGACGGTCGTGGCTTCGGCGGCGGTCGCGCGCGACTCGAGCGTGATGCTGCCATTGACGGTGTGTGCGTGGCCGACCGTCGCGCCCTCGCCGACGCGGATCGAGCCGTTGACCGTGGAGAGGTTTCCGCGATTCTCGCCCGCGTTCACGCTGATCGAGCTCATGACGCTGGAGATATCGCCGTCCGCGGCGCGCGCGGTCGCGGCGGCGCTGAGTGCGAGCGCAACCAGACCGACGACGCAGGCATGTTGCCGAGCCATGTGATTTCCTCCAATTGCGCGGCGATATGGCACCGCCCTCCGATAGATGCAGGCACCGGGTTGATGGTTTACACACATGTCCGCGGCACCGCACAATCGACGCATGCCAGGGAAAAGGACCGCAGCGGCGAAGCGCGCGCCCCGCCGCATTCTCGTGATCGACGTCGGCGGCACCCACATCAAGTTCCGCGTCATGCCCCGTGGCCGGATCGGAAAGTTCGCCTCCGGGCCCGCCATGGGACCGAAGCGCATGGTGCACAAGCTTCGCAAGCGCCTCGGGAAGGCGGCCTTCGACGCCGTGTCGATCGGCTATCCGGGTTTCGTGTTCCACGACCGCATCGCCGCGGAACCGCATAACCTCGGCTCCGGATGGGTGAAATTCGATTTCACGGCCGCTTTCGCCAAGCCGGTGCGCATCGTCAACGATGCCGCCATGCAGGCGGTGGGGAGCTACCACGGCGGCCGCATGCTGTTTCTGGGGCTCGGCACCGGGCTCGGCGCGACGCTGATCATGGACGGCGTGGTCGAGCCGACCGAGGTCGGCCACATGCCATACCGGCACGGCCGCTCCTTCGAGGATTACGTCGGCGAGCGTGGCCGGCGCTCGCGTGGCAACCGCCGCTGGCGCAAGACCGTCACCGACGTGATTGCCCAGCTCATGAGCGCATTCGAGGCGGACTACGTGGTGCTCGGCGGCGGCAACGCCAGGCGGCTGAAGGTGCTGCCGCCGCACGTGAGACTGGGTAACAACCGCAACGCTTTCATCGGCGGCGTGCGTCTCTGGCAGCGCGCGCGCGGCCCCGGCATCGTGAGTCGCCCGTGAGCGCAGCGCCCGGCGGCCCGGGGCTTCCTCCTACCTGGTGCAGCAGCGACAAGGAGATGGTCGGCTGCCCGCTCGGCCCCGCGCGGCTGTGGTTCACGATCGGCGGCGGCATCATCAACGAGGTCTATTACCCGCGCGTCGATATTCCGCAGATCCGCGATCTCGGCTTCATCGTGGGCGATGGCGCGGGCTTTTGGGTCGAGGTCAAGCGCATGTGGCGCCACGAGCTCGAGCTCGCCGACTCAGGCGCGCCCGCCGTGCGCATCGTGCACCGTCACGATCGTTTCGAGCTCGCGCTGCGCATCGCACCGTGCGAGGACCGGGACGTGCTCCTCATCGAGGTGACGCTCACGGGCGATGCGGCGCTCAAGCCCTATGCGCTGCTCGCGCCGCATCTCGGCGGGACCGGACACGACAACCGCGCGGAGGCCTTGAGCTACCGCGGGCGGCGCGTGCTGTGGGCCGAGCAGGGTCCCTTCGCCCTCGCCCTCGCAGCGGTCACGCCGAAGCAGGCGGACGCCTTCGTGCGTGGCAGCGCCGGCTTCGTCGGCGACAGCGATGGCTGGCAGGATTTCTCGCGTAATGGCGCGATGACCTGGGAATACACGTCCGCCGGTCCCGGCAACGTCGCGCTCCTCGGAGAGCTGCCGCGGCAAGCGGTGCTGGCCCTCGGCTTCGGCAGCAGCACCGAATCGGCCGCGACGCTCGCTCTCACGGCGCTCACCGATCCCTTCGAGACCAGCTGGACGCGCACGCACAGCGCCTGGGCGGAGTGGCACCGGCGTAATACACCCGTCGAGCGGCTTCCTGCGGATCTGCCGGCGGAATGCCTGATCCAGCTTCGCGTATCCACCATGGTGCTGCGCGCGCATCGCGACAAGACCTATCCGGGCGCGATGGTGGCATCACTCAGTGTGCCGTGGGGCAACACGCACGAGGAGCGCGAGGGCTACCACCTGGTGTGGCCGCGCGACCTGGTGGAGTGCGCCGGGGCATTGCTCGCGACGGGGGCCACCTACGAGGCGCGCAACACGCTGCGGTATCTGCTCGCGACGCAGAATGCCGATGGCCATTGGAACCAGAACCAGTGGCTCGGCGGAAAGGGCTACTGGTCCGGCATCCAGCTCGATGAGGCGGCCTTCCCGGTACTGCTGGCGGCCGCACTCGGGGAGCGCGAGGCGCTCACGGGCATCGAGGTCGCGGACATGGTGCACCGCGCGCTGTCTTTTCTGGTGCGCACGGGACCGGTGAGCGACCAGGACCGCTGGGAGGAGGACGCCGGTCTCAACACCTTCACGCTCGCGGTCTGCATCGCGGCGCTGGTGGCCGGCGCGCCGTTTCTGGCCCCGGAGGCGCGCGATCTGGCGCTCGCCTTCGCCGACTACTGGAACGCGTGCCTGGAGAACTGGACGGCGATGACCGACACGCCGCTCGCACGCCGCTACGGTGTGCCCGGCTATTACGTGCGTGTGGCGCCGCCGGAAGCACTCACCGATCGCTGCTGTCCGAAGGACCTGGTGCTCGCGATCAAGAACCGCGCCAGCGATCCGGGGCTGCCGGTATCCGAGCAGATCGCCGTCGACTTCCTGCAACTGGTGCGCTTTGGCTTGCGTCGTGCCGATGATCCGCTGATCCTCGCGAGCGTGCGCGTGGCGGATGCGCTCTTGAAGGTGGACACGCCCTCGGGACCCGCCTGGTACCGCTACCGGGGTGATGGTTATGGCGAGCATGAGGATGGCAGCGCCTACGATGGCACCGGACGCGGGCGCGCCTGGCCGCTGCTCACGGGCGAGCGTGGCCACTACGAGATCGCCGCCGGTCGGGACCCGCTGCCGCTCATTCGCGCGATGGTGCGCATGGCCTCGAGCGGCGGCATGCTCCCCGAGCAGGTCTGGGACGCAGCGCCGATACCGGCGCGCGGGCTCAAGCCCGGCCGGCCAACCGGCAGCGCCATGCCGCTCGCCTGGGCGCACGCGGAATACATCAAGCTCATCGTCTCGCGCGCGCTCAAACGTCCCTTCGATCGTCCCTGCAGTGTCTGGGAGCGCTACGGGGGCGCTCGTCCGCCGCTCAAGCGCGTCCTGTGGTGCGAGCACGCACCGGCTGCCGAGCTCCCCGAGGGCTGTACCCTCACGCTCGCGCTGCGCGCCCCCGGCACCTTCCTCGTGAGCATCGACGGCGGCACGGAGCGCGAGCTCGCGACCACCCCCAACCCACTCGGCCTGCACCTCGCGCAGCTCGAGGGATTGGGAGTGCGCGCCGGGCAGCGCATCGATCTCACGTACCGTCATGCGGACTCCGCCGCTGCCAGCCGGCAGTTTCGCGTGAGTGTCACGGCAAAGAGTTAGGGGCCGCGCAGCCGATGCCTTTCACCCTGGCACATCCGGCGGCGGTTCTGCCACTGCGACATCTGCGCGGGCTGCGCACGGCACCTCTCGTGATCGGCGCCATGGTGCCCGACGCCCCGTACTATCTGCCCCTGTCGCACCGGGTGGCGTTCGACACCCACAGCCTCGTCGGCTCGGTGCTCATCGACCTGCCGCTCGCCATGCTCCTGCTCGCAGCCGCGCTGCTGCTGCGCGATCCGCTCACGGCGCTCCTCCCGGCACGCGCCCGCTGGCTGTGCCTGCATGCGCTCGAGCCCTTCCGGCAGCACGCCTCGCAGTGGCTGCTGGCGCCGCTTGCCATCCTCATCGGCGTGTGGACGCACCTGCTCTGGGACTCCTTCACCCACGGAGACGGCTGGATCGTGCACCGTGTCGCGGTGCTGCGGCAGGTCGTCACGATCGGCGGCTATGACATCCAGGTCTGTCACCTGCTGCAGTATCTGAGCTCCATCGTCGGACTTGCGATCGTGCTGCTCTGGTACCGGGGGCTGCGCGCGCCTACCACGGAAGCGGCGCACGCTGCGCGGCTCTCGCACGCGGGCCCGGGGCTGCTGCTCGTGGCAGGCGCGGCGCTCCTCATCGGGGGCGTCGAGGCGCAACTGGCCTACTCGCACTCGGATGGAGCGATCTACCGCACCCTGGATGTGCTCCTCACCCGCAGCGTCGCCTGGTTCGTGCTGCTCAATC
>DATGJR010000057.1:0-5331 GCA_035295065.1 Steroidobacteraceae bacterium | reverse complement strand
CCCAGCGCCCCTCGAGATGCTTGCCCTGCGGGCGCTGGGCGATCAGAACCCGTCCCTGTTCGTCGTAGAGCGCCGCGGCGACCACCAGGATCATGGAGGTAAGGATTTATTCGACGCTCGAGAGCGCGCCGTGGCAGTGCTTGAATTTCTTGCCCGAGCCGCACGGGCAGGGCTCGTTGCGCCCGACCTTGCGCTCGCCGCGGACGAAGGGAGCCGCCAGCTCGGACGCGGGCGCGGGCGGGGGCGGGGGGGCAGACCTCCCGCGCGCCGCGGGTGGCGCCGCGGCAGCGGCGATCGCCGCCTGCAGCTGCGCAGGATCGGCGGTTCCACCGCCATCGAGCAGCGAGCCCATTTCAGCGTGCTGCGCCTCGAGCGCCCGCATCAGTCGAGCGTAGCGTTCGGCCTCCTCGCGCTGCAGCTCCTCCTGGGTGCGGATCTCGATCCGGGCCATGGTCGAGGAGGTCTCGAACTTGACGCGCTCGAGCATCGCGGCGAAGAGCTCGAAAGCCTCGCGCTTGAATTCGTAGCGGTAATCCTTCTGGGCGTAGCCGCGCAGGTGAATGCCCTGGCGCAGATAGTCCATGGCCGCCAGGTGCTCGCGCCAGTGCTGGTCGAGCCTCTGCAGCATCACTTCCTTCTCGTAGTGGCGCATGTCGGCGGCGCCGACGCGGGTCACCTTGGCCTCGTAGGCCTCGAGCACCGCCGAGACCACCCGCTCGCGCAGCACCTGCTCCTCGAGCTCCGGCTCCTGCGCGAGCCAGGCGGCCGGATCCACGCGGGTGTTGAAGTCGCGCAGCAGCGCCTCGGCCAGACCCTTGAGGTCCCACTCGGAGGAGGCGACGTTCTTCGGCATGTGCGCATCGAGGAGAGTCCCCACCGAGTCGGCCATGAGGCCGCGGATCGCGGCGGACAGGTCCTCGGTGCCCATGATCTCGGTGCGCTGGTGATAGATCACCTTGCGCTGATCGTTGGCGACGTCGTCGAACAGCAGCAGGTTCTTGCGGATG
Source organism: Steroidobacteraceae bacterium (assembly GCA_035295065.1). Classification (GTDB taxonomy): domain Bacteria; phylum Pseudomonadota; class Gammaproteobacteria; order Steroidobacterales; family Steroidobacteraceae; genus 13-2-20CM-66-19. Next base: position 4,324 of record DATGJR010000057.1, on the reverse strand, counting down.
TCGAAGTTGTGCGACTCGACCTTGCGCTGCGCCTTCTCGATCTGGCGGGTGAGCATGCCGCTCTCGATCACCTCGCCTTCCTTCATGCCCGCAATCTGCAGCAGCCGCTTGGTGCGCACCGGATCCCCGAAGATGCGCATCAGATTGTCTTCCATCGACAGATAGAAGCGGCTCGAGCCGGGGTCGCCCTGGCGTCCGGAGCGGCCGCGCAGCTGATTGTCGATGCGCCGCGACTCATGGCGCTCGGTGCCGACGATGTGCAGTCCGCCCGCGGCGACCACCTTGGCGTGGCGCGTCTGCCACTCCGCGCGGATGCTCTCGCGGGCGGCTTCGTCGATCTCGCCGGCGGCGGCGAGCTCGGCCTCGAGGTTGCCGCCGAGCACGATGTCGGTGCCGCGGCCGGCCATGTTGGTGGCGATGGTCACCGTGCCCGGGCGACCCGCCTGCGCCACGACGTGCGCCTCGCGCTCGTGCTGCTTGGCGTTCAGCACCTGGTGTGGTACGCCCTCCTTCTGCAGCAGTCCCGAGAGGAACTCCGAGGTCTCGATGGAGGTGGTGCCGACCAGCACCGGCTGATCCTGAGTGACGCACTCGCGGATGTCCTCGATGATCGCCTGAAACTTGTCCTTCTGCGTCAGGTAGACGAAGTCGGAGTTGTCCTTGCGGACCATGGGGCGGTGAGTCGGAATGACCACGACCTCGAGGCCGTAGATCTGCAGGAACTCCGGCGCCTCGGTGTCGGCCGTGCCGGTCATGCCCGAGAGTTTCTTGTAGATGCGGAAGTAGTTCTGGAAGGTGATGGAGGCAACCGTCTGGTTCTCCTCGCGCACCCGCACGCCCTCCTTGGCCTCGACCGCCTGGTGCAGCCCATCGGACCAGCGCCGGCCGATCATGGTGCGGCCGGTGAACTCATCCACGATGATGATCTCGCCGTTGCGCACGATGTATTCGACGTCGCGCTTGTAGAGCGCGTGGGCGCGCAGCGCCGCATTCAGGTGGTGCATCAGGCGGATATTGGCGGGGTCATACAGGCTCTCGCCCTCGCGCAGGAGCCCGGCCTGCAGCATCAGCTGCTCGACGTGCTCATGACCCGCCTCGGTGATGTGCACCTGCTTGGCCTTCTCGTCCACCGAGAAGTCGCCCGGCGCCTCCTCCTCTTTGTCCTTCTGACGCGAGAGCTTCGGCACCAGCTGATTGATCCGCAGGTACAGCTCGGTCGATTCCTCGGCGGGACCGGAGATGATGAGCGGGGTGCGCGCCTCATCGATCAGGATCGAGTCCACCTCGTCCACGATCGCGAAGCTCAGGGAGCGCTGCACGCGGTCCTCGAGGCGGAATGCCAGGTTGTCGCGCAGATAGTCGAAGCCGAATTCGTTGTTGGTGCCGTAGGTGATGTCGCAGGCGTAGGCGGCGCGCTTCTCCGCCTGGCTCTGCGCGTTCTTGATGACGCCGACGCTGAGGCCCAGGAAGCGGTAGACCGGGCCCATCCAGTCCGCATCGCGCTGCGCGAGGTACTCGTTCACCGTGACGATGTGCACGCCCTCGCCGCTGAGCGCGTTGAGATAAGCCGGCAGCGTCGCCACCAGGGTCTTCCCCTCACCGGTGCGCATCTCGGAGATCATGCCCCGGTGCAGGACGATGCCGCCGATCAGCTGCACATCGAAATGACGCATCTTGAGGGTGCGCCGTGCGGCCTCCCGCACCACGGCGAAAGCCTCCGGCAGCAACTCATCGGGGGCGGCGCCCGCCTTCAGCCGCCCGCGAAACTCGTCCGTCTTGCCGCGCAGCGCCTCGTCCGACAGGGCCTGGATCTGCGGCTCGAGCTGATTGGCGGCGCGGACGTAGCGGGCATAGCCACTGATCAGCCGCTCATTGCGGCTGCCGAAGATGCGCGTGAGGAAATCGAGCAAGGTCTGTCCGTGAGTGGCTGAAATATCTTGCCCGACAAGTACTTACAGTGCGGCCGGGGCTGAAGAAGCGGCGTATTGTACGCAATAGACGTCTCACCCGCCCAATTGGTTCTGGGGCGGGGGAATTCAAGGCAGGGAGGAGCGCGCGCGCATCGCGCGCAGGGTCGATCAGCGGCCGATGAAGGACAACGGGTCGACCTGACGGCCGTTCTTCAGCACTTCGAAATGCACGTGCGGGCCGGTCGAGTGGCCCGTCGATCCCATGAGCGCGATCGGCTCACCGCGCTTCACGGTCTGCCCGACGGCCACCAGCGTGCGCTCGTTATGAGCGTAACGCGTCGTGTAGCCATCGCCATGATTGATCTCGATCAGCTTGCCGTAGCCTGAGCGTGGCCCGGCCCAGGTGACCACTCCGGCGGCGACCGCGACGACGTCAGAGCCCTGCGTGCCGGCGAAGTCCACGCCCTTGTGGAAGGCCTCGCGCCCGTCGAAGGGGTCGGCGCGCTCGCCGAAATAGGAAGAGATGTAGCCGGTCGCGACCGGCCGTCCCTCGGGGTGAATCTCTTCCTTCAATTCGCGCGTCAGAATCACGTTCTCGAGCGCCGCAAGCTGCGACTCGCGCAGGTCGGCGCGTTGCTCGAGCTGGCTGAGCTCAGCGGACAGATCGGGAATCTGCGCGCTCACCCCGTCCCCGTCCGAAGGCCCACCGCTCGGCGGGTCGCGATCGAAGTTGAACTCGCGGCTGTCGATGTCGGCCATCTCGGTGAGCCGCTTGCCGAGCGCATCGAGGCGGATGACATGCGCGCTCACCTCGCCGATGCGCATGGCCATTGCATCGACTCGCAGCTGCAGCTGCTGCCTGAGGTCTGCGATCTGCTGCTTCTGCTGGGTCAGCACCTGGGCGAAGCGCGTGGTCTCGCCCAATGCCAGCTCACGGTGCACCCCGCGGCCCATTTGTAGACCGAGCGCAAAGGAGCCCCCGACGAGACCTGCGAACGTCGCCACCACGAGCCCGAGCGTCAGGGGACGGGACAGATTGAACTGCCGTGCCCTGCCATCGCGCCGCGGTATGAGAATGACGTTCATGCGATCCGGTACGGATACCTTATGTTCAATCCAAGCGGCTGTGCCGGTGCGGTACCGGCAGGGCCCCCCGAGCGTGTATCGCTCTGTTCTCGCTCAGATAAATATCTGTACGATGCTGGCAACCCCGCTGTCATGGCTCCTCGCTTTAGACCGGTGGCTTTGCGTCCCCGTCTTTAGACGGGTTTGCCGATACAGCTTCCGAGGCAATATGCCCAAGAAGGTCCGACGAGACAAGCGCGGCAGCTCGCCGATGAGGACTGGTGCCGGGCGGACGCTGCGACGATTGCATTCTGTTAAGGACCTTCTCGCGCAGCGCGCGCCAGCCTTGACGCGAGTCACACATCAGGCCGCGCGCGCGGATTTCTGGAACCAATGGCTTTCGCTCCATCTGCCTGCGGAGCTGCGCGCGCGCATCTCCGGGGTCATCGAGCGCGACGGCACGCTCGTCATCTGCGCCGAATCCGCCGCCTGGTCAGCTCGTCTGCGCTATTCCATCCAGGAGCTCGAGCCGCAGATCCATGCCGCGGCCGACCTCACCGCGATCCGGGTGCGGGTCCTGCCGCGTTAGCTGACGGACCGCCATAGGCGCGGCTGAAGGCGCCCGATCCTTATGGACCAGACCCGCCTTCAGCGTCTGCCCGGAAGCGCCGGTGCTTCGATGTAAGAGATCGGCGCATCGGCGTAGGACTGAAATACCACTTCTTCCCAGGTGGAGGTGTCGGCCAGGAGCTCCCGCAGCAATTTGTTATTGAGCGCGTGGCCTGACTTGTGGCCGCTGAACTCGCCGATCAGGCTGTGCCCAAGCAGGTACAGGTCCCCGATGGCGTCCAGGATCTTGTGCTTGACGAACTCATCCTCGTAGCGCAGCCCGTCCTCGTTCAACACCCGGTAATCGTCCAGCACGATGGCATTGTCGAGGTTGCCGCCGAGAGCCAGGTTGCGCGACCGCAGCGTCTCGAGATCGCGCATGAAGCCGAAAGTGCGGGCGCGGCTCACCTCCTTGAGGAAGGAGGTGGTGGAGAAGTCCATCGAGGCGCACTGGGCGCGGCGTTTGAAGATCGGATGATTGAACTCGATCTCGAAGTTGACCTTGAAGCCGTCGAACGGGTCGAACTGCGCCCACTTGTCGCCGTCCTCGACGCGCAGGCGCTTCTTGACACGGATGAAGCGCTTCGGCGTGCGCTGCTCCTCGATGCCGGCCGACTGCAGCAGGAACACGAAGGGACCGGCGCTGCCGTCCATGATCGGCACCTCGGGGGCCGAGAGCTCGACGATCGCGTTGTCGATGCCGAGACCGGCGAACGCCGACAGCAGGTGCTCGACCGTGG
>DATGJR010000056.1:0-3438 GCA_035295065.1 Steroidobacteraceae bacterium | reverse complement strand
GCGAGTACTACCTCACGGACGTGATCGCGCTCGCGGTGAGGGATCGGCTGCGCGTGAGGGCGGTTGAGGTCGCAGATCCCCTCGAAGTGCTGGGCGTAAACGACAAGGCGCAGCTCGCACAGCTCGAGTCCGCCTGCCGGGCCCGCATCGCCCACGAGCTGATGATCGCCGGAGTGAGGCTTGCCGATCCGGCGCGGCTCGACGTGCGCGGCACGCTCACACATGGCGCGGACGTGTTCCTCGACGTCAACGTGGTGCTCGAGGGGCGGGTGGTGCTCGGCGACGGAGTACGCGTCGGCCCGGGCTGCCTCATCCGCAACAGCGAGATCGGCGCGGGGACCGAGGTGTTCGCGCACTGTGTCATCGATCAGGCGCTGATCGGACCGGACTGCAACATCGGACCGTTCGCGCGCTTGCGCCCGAGCTCGACGCTCGCGCGCGGCGTGCATATCGGCAATTTCGTCGAAGTGAAGAACTCCAGGCTCGGCGACGGCTCCAAGGCCAATCACCTGGCGTACGTCGGCGATGCCGAGCTCGGCGCGCGGGTGAATATCGGCGCCGGCACCATCATCGCCAACTACGATGGCGCCAACAAACACCGCACCGTCATCGAGGATGACGTGCACACCGGCAGCAACTCGGTGCTGGTGGCCCCGATCGTGGTGGGCGCCGGGGCCACCGTCGCGGCCGGCTCCACGGTCACTCACTCGGTGCCGGGCGGCAAGCTCACCATCGCCCGGGCGCAGCAGAAGACCGTCGAGGGCTGGCGCCGGCCCACCAGGAAGAGCAGCGGTTGAATCGCAAGTCCAGTCGGCTCACGCGTTAGCGCGAAGAAGGTCACGCCTTTCACCGGCAGAATCGGTGTCCCGGGGGCTTTTGAGGCAGAATTGACGCCATGTGCGGTATCGTCGGAGCAGTAGCCGGGCGCGACATAGTCCCCGTGCTGATGGAGGGGCTGCGCAGGCTCGAGTACCGCGGCTACGATTCCGCGGGCATCGCCATCCTGAATGGCTCGCAGCATCTGACGCGCCTGCGCACCGTCGGCAAGGTGCGCATGCTCGATGAGGCGCTGGCCCACAATCCCACCTCCGGAAAGATCGGCATCGCCCACACGCGCTGGGCCACTCACGGCGTACCGAGCGAGCGCAACGCGCATCCGCACATCTCGCGCGACGGCCTGGCGATCGTCCACAACGGCATCATCGAGAATCACGAGACACTGCGCGCGGACCTCGAGCGGCGCGGCTATCAGTTCAGCTCCGAGACCGACACCGAGGTCATCGCCCATCGCGTGCACTACCACCTGCAGAGCAAGCCCGACCTGTTCGAGGCGGTGCGCGCCACGGTGGCGGAGCTCGAGGGCGCCTATGCGCTGGTGGTGGTCAGCGAGCACGACCCGGGGCGGCTGATTCTCGCGCGCGAGGGTTGCCCGGTCGTCGTGGGTCTCGGCGAGGACGAGAACTTCGTGGCTTCTGACGTAGCCGCGCTGCTGCCGGTGACACGCCGCTTCATCTTCCTCGAAGAGGGCGATGTGGCCGAAGTACGCCGCACCGCCGTGCGGATCGTCGACCGCAACGGCGCTCCCGTCGAGCGTGCGGTGCGCGAGAGCGAGCTCTCCGCGGATGCCGCCGAGAAGGGCCCGTACCGCCACTACATGCTCAAGGAGATTCACGAGCAGCCGCGCGCCGTCGCCAACACGCTCCAGGAACGGGTCGCCAACGGGCGGCTGCTCGAGGCGGCGTTCGGGCCGGCAGCCACCGACGTCCTGAAGCGCACCCGCAACGTGCACATCATCGCCTGTGGGACCAGCTTCCACGCGGCCTGCGTCGCGCGCTACTTCATCGAGCAGATCGCCAAGATCCCCTGCGCGGTCGAGATCGCGAGCGAGTACCGCTATCGTAGTCCGCTCGTCCCGCCGGACTCTCTGTTCGTCAGCATCTCGCAGTCGGGCGAGACCGCCGACACGCTCGCGGCGCTGCGGCTGGCGAAACAGTCTGGCTATCTCTCGCAGCTCTCAATCTGCAACGTGCCCGAGAGCTCTCTGGTGCGGGAATCCGAGCTCGTCATGCTGACGCGAGCGGGGCCCGAGATCGGAGTCGCCTCGACCAAGGCCTTCACCACGCAGCTGACCGCGTTAGGCATGCTGGTAGTGGCGCTGGCGCGCCACCAGGGCGCGGACTCCGAGCGCGAGCGGGGACTGGTGACACGCCTCATCGAGCTGCCGTCGATCATCGAGAAGACGCTGCAGCTCGATGCCACGATTCAGCGGCTGGCCGAGGAGCGCATCGCCCCCAAGCACCACGCGCTCTTCCTGGGTCGTGGCGCGCTCTATCCGATCGCGATGGAAGGAGCACTGAAGCTCAAGGAGATCTCCTACATTCACGCGGAGGCGTATCCCGCGGGCGAGCTCAAGCACGGACCACTCGCCCTGGTCGATTCCGATATGCCGGTGATCACCCTCGCGCCCAACAACGATCTGCTGGAAAAGACCAAATCGAACCTGATGGAAGTGCGTGCGCGCGGGGGCGAGCTCATCGTGTTCGCCGACCCCGAGGCCGGCATCACGCCGAGCGACGGCGTCACGGTGATCGAGATGCCGAGGCACGTGACCTATTTTCAGGCGCCGGCGGTCTACACGATCCCGCTGCAGCTCCTCGCCTATCACACCGCGATCCTGCGCGGCACCGACGTGGATCAGCCGCGCAATCTCGCGAAGAGCGTTACGGTCGAATAGTCGCGGGGACGGCCTGGCCCTAACGGGGCTCGGGCAGGAGGAAGGGATTCGGGTCCAGGCCTCCATGAGGCCGAATGCGGTGGCGGGCGCTGCCTGCCATGAGCGTGTTGCCCGAAGCTGCCCCCGCGTCGTCGGCGTCGACGGCGTCGCGGATCATCTGGCAGCCCACGATCTGGGGCGCATTTGCCGAAGTGCATTCGGTGGCGTGGGTGCCATCCCAGAGCACGCCGGCGAGATTGGCCCCTGCAAAAGCGATCAGCACGAGCAGCTCGCGCGAAAAGCCGAGACGCTTGAGGATCTTCATCAGCCGAGCCCCTGGGCAGACGCATAGATCCACGAAGAGGCTTTCTGCCGCTCGAGCACACTGCGCACGTAGCTCGGGGATCGTCCGGCCGCTTTGGCGGTGAGCGCCACGGACAGCTCGTAGCCGCACCAATCGGTCATGCAGCTCTTGAAGAGCTCGAAAATACGCACCTCGAGGTGGCGCCGCGCGGTCAGGTCCAGGACCACCGCCGGGCGTTTGAGTTGGCTATCGCCGGACATTGCGAACTTCCTTGTCGAGCCTCTTCCTCATTAGCGGCACCAGGGGACATCCTCTTAGGCGTCCAGCGGGCCGCATCTTTCAAGATGTGCGCTACGTCGCAGTCGAGCTGCCGGCGCGCGCCGAGGGCGGATGCTCGCCCCGCGGGTCAGTGTGATCGGAA
>DATGJR010000055.1:0-20443 GCA_035295065.1 Steroidobacteraceae bacterium | reverse complement strand
GGAGCCGAAGCCGGTGCTGATGAAGCGCTTCAAGCTCTCCGATGCGCAGACCGAGGAGATCCTCAACACCCGGCTGCGGCACCTCGCGAAGCTCGAGGAGATGAAGATCCGCGAGGAGCAGAAGTCACTCGCCGCCGAGCGTGAAGAGCTCGAGGCACTGCTCAAATCCAAGGCGAAGCTGAAGAAGCTCATAGCGGGCGAGATCCGTGCCGACGCCGAGAAGTACGGCGACGAGCGGCGCACCAGGATCATCGAGCGCGAAGCCGCGCAGGCGATCGATGAGACGAGCCTGATCCCCAACGAGCCGGTGACGGTGGTGCTCTCCAAGGGCGGCTGGGTGCGCTCGGCCAAGGGGCACGAAGTCGAGGTGGCCTCGCTCTCCTACAAGGGGGGAGACGCTTTTCAGTCGCTGGCGCGCGGGCGGAGCCTGCAACCGGCGGTGTTCATCGACAGCACCGGGCGCACCTACACGCTGCCGGCGCACTCGCTCCCCTCGGCGCGCGGTTATGGCGAGCCGCTCTCGGGGCGCCTCGATCCGCCCGATGGCGCCCGATTCGTCGGCGTCATGATCGGCGATCCGGAGGACCTGTGGCTCATGGCGAGCGATGCGGGCTATGGCTTCACGGCGCGCCTCAAGGACCTGCTTAGCGACCGCCGTGCGGGGAAGACCGTGCTCTCGGTGCCCGAGAACGCCCAGGTGCTTGCGCCCGCGCCGGTGCCCTCGGCAGATTCGCTGGTGGCGGCGGTGAGCAGTGAAGGCAAGCTCCTCGCCTTCGCCGTGAGCGAGGTGCCGGAGATGCCGCGCGGCAAGGGCAACAAGCTCTACGACATCCCCGGCAAGAAGGCGCGGGCGCGCACGGAGCTCATGACCGCCATCGCCGTGGTGGCGCCGCAGGCGAGCCTGCTGCTCTGGTCGGGAGAGACGCAGAAGGTCATCGAGTGGCGCGATCTGCAGGACTATCTCGGACAACGCGCGCAGCGCGGTGCCGTTCTCAAGCGCGGCTGGCCGCGGCGCATCGATCGGATGGAAGCGCGGGGGCCGCAAACGGCTCCCCCGAAGGCCTGAAGCGAGCCGGCCTAGCGCCCGGCGCTCAACACCACTTCCTCGGGCTGATTGACGAAGTAGCCCTGGATGTACTGCACGCCGAGCTGCCACAGCACCGCCATGGTGTTGGCGTCCTCGACGCGCTCGCCGATCGTCTCCACCGAGCGCTTGGCCGCGGCCTCCACCAGCGCGCGCACGCGCTGCTGCAGCTGAGGATCGGCAGCCAGCCCCTGAATCACGGCGCCGTCGATCTTGACGAAATCGAGCGGCATCGCTTCCAGCATGCCGAGACTGTCGCGCCCGCCGCCGAAGCTCTCGAGCGCGAAGCGAAAGCCGCGCTCGCGAACCGCGCCGGCGAGCTTCCGGACCTGCGTGACGTAGGTCGCGGCGCTTTCTTCCGTCACCTGGAAGCAAAGGTGCCTGGGGTCCGCGCGGCTCGAGCGCAGGTGGTTGTCGAGCCAATCGAGGAAGGTGTCGTCCTTGAGCGTCTCGCGCGAGAGGCGCACGAACAGGCACTCGGGCTTTTTCTGTGCGGCGAAGGACAAGGAGGCGCCCACCACCCAGCGATCGATGTTCTTCATCAGGTCGTTGCGGCTGGCGGCGGCCATGAACTCCGAGGGCAGCACTTCCTTGCCCGAGGTGTCGATCATGCGCACCAGCACGTCGAACATGCCCGGGTCCTCGCCACGCAGGCTCGCGATCGGCTGCTGCACCAGGCGGAAGCGGTTCTCCATGAGAGCCGCCTTGATGTGCTTCACCCACACCTTGTCGTAGGACATCACGCGGGTCTCGGTGTCGGCGTGATCGGAGGTGACGCTTTGATTTCCGCCGCGCCCGCTGCCCTTGCGGCAGGCCTCGAGCGCATCGGCGACCACCGCATCGAGATCGGCGCGCCCCGGCGACACCGTCGAGAGGCCGACGCTGCAGGTCACCGAGACCGCCTTGTCGCGCACCCGCATGATGTGCTTCTGCACGCGGGTGAGGAGCTGCTCGCTCCAGGCGTTGATGTCGTTCTCGTTGCCGCGCTCGAGCAGCACGAGGAAAAGGAGTCCGCCGAGCCGTCCGATCAGCTCCTTCGGCCGCACCGTCTCGCGCAGCAGGCGGATGAACTCACTCACCACCTCCTCACTCGCGGTCACGCCGATCGCTCGCTCGAGAGAGGCGAACTTGTCCACCTTGACCGCCGCGAGGCAGCGCATGCCGCCGCTCGGGCGGGTGGCGAGGCGCGAGGCCAGAGCCGCCAGCAGCTCGCGTCGCGGCAAGAGTCCATAGCTGTCCGCCGGAGTGGTCGCGGCGGGGTGGGCCTCGATCGCCTTCGGCTCGGCGCGCGGGGCCGAGGGCACCACCAGCCGCACGCACGGCTCGCCCTCGTGCTCACCGAGGGCGAGCGCGATCTCCACCGGCAGGATGCTGCCATCCGCCGGCAGCGCGTTGGCCCGCAGCGTGTGATCGCCGCTCCAGCGGCCCTGCAGACACGCCGCCAGCGCGCCTCTCAGAGCCGGGTGCGAGGATTCCTCGAACAGGTCCATGACGGGCTGGCCGGCGATGCCCTCCTCGATACCGAGCAGCTCGTGCCAGGCGGGGTTGGCATCCACCACGATGCCTTCCTGGACCTGCAGGATCGCATCGTTCGATCGCTCGAGCACCGTGTCGAGCTGGCTGCGGGCGTCCTGCGCCGCCTGCAGCGCCGCATCGCGGGTGCGCCGGGAGCGAAATGTCTCGAGCTCACGCATCATCACCGCCTGGAGCCGCGCGGGATGGGCAAGCGTCGCCAGGTCGCGGGCGCCGAGACTGAGCGCGTGCGCGATCTGCGCCTCATCGGCATCGGCGGCGAGCGCCAGGATGGGCACGGTGGCGGCAAGCTGGTCGCGGATGGCGACCACGGCCTCGAGCTCCTGCTCGTCGGTCATGACGTGCACCAGGAGCTCCGGGTTGATCTGGGTGAGCGCATCGCCGAGGTCGCGGAGCGCGGGGATCCAGGTGCAATGCGCCGGCTCACCCGCCCGGCGCAGCATGCCGTTGATAGCCTCAACGGGATCGCGGCTGGCGCTGAACACGATGAGCGGAACGGCGCTCGGCTCCATCAAGACAACTCCCTGGATGCGCTCGAAAGTGGCGCGGATTCTAGCACCCGGACCCTGGTCCTCCGGCGTGAGCGACCTCGCGGAAGAGGCGCCCGGTGGGACGCGGCTGGCGGCCCTAAGCGCGTGCCGCTATCATACGCGGCCCTTTTTGAGGGGCCGGCAACATCCTGCCGCCCTGGAATCCGGAAGCACTGCATGGCCAGCTATACCACCAGCGAGATCCGCTCGGGTCTCAAGGTTCTGCTCGATGGCGACCCGTACTCGGTCGTCGAGAACGAGTTCGTCAAGCCCGGCAAGGGCCAGGCCTTCAACCGCATCAAGGTGCGCAACCTCAAGACCGGCCGCACCATCGAGCGCACCTTCAAATCGGGCGACTCGCTCGAAGCGGCTGACGTCGTCGATATGGACATGCAGTACCTCTATCAGGACGGCGACTTCTGGCACTTCATGGTGCCGGAGAACTTCGAGCAGTACACCGCCGGCAAGTCGGCCGTGGGCGATAACGCCCAGTGGCTCAAGGACGGCGTCGTGTGCATCGTGACGCTGTGGAACAACGTGCCGCTGGTGGTGACGCCGCCCCCGCACATCGAGCTGAAGATCGTCGAGACGGACCCGGGGCTGCGCGGCGACACCGCCACCGGCGGCCAGAAGCCGGCGAAGCTCGAGACCGGTGCGGTGGTGAAGGTGCCCCTCTTCATCAACGAGGGGGAAGTGATCCGCATCGACACGCGTACCGGCGAGTACATCTCGCGCGGCAAGCAGTAGGGTCGCCTCAGGCGTGACTCACGCGCGCAGCCCGGTGCGCGCGCCATAAGCCATCCGCGGCGTAGAGCAGCAGCGCCGTCCACACCAGGCAGAAGCCGGCCGCCCGGGCCGCCGCGAAGCTCTCGTGATAGAGGAGCACGCCGCACACGAGCTGCAGGCTCGGCGCGATGTACTGCAGTACCCCGACGGTCGAATAAGGCAGCAGCCGCGCCGAGTAGGCGAATAAAAAGAGCGGCACCGCGGTGACGATGCCGCTGCCGATGAGGAGCGCCACTACGGGCGAGCCGGAGGTGGCGAGTGCGCCCGTCCCCGAAGCCTCACACCAGGTGAGGTAGCTGGCGGCGAGCGGCAGCAGCAGCAGCGTCTCGGTCGCAAGTCCCGGCAGGGCCTCGACGCTGATCACCTTGCGCACGAACCCATAGAGCGAAAAGCTCAGCGCCAGGGCCAGAGCGATCCACGGGGGCCGCCCGGCGAGCAGTGTCAGATAGAGCACGCCAAGCGCTGCGAGCGCGATCGCGCTCCACTGCAGCGGATTCGGCCGCTCGTGCAGCACCACGACGCCGAGCAGCACGTTGACGAGGGGATTGATGTAATAGCCGAGACTCGTGTCGACGATGTGCTGATGCGTGACGCTCCAGACGTACACCAGCCAGTTGCAGCTGATGAGCGTCGCCGAGGTTGCAAGCCCCGCCACGAGGCGCGGCGTGCGGAGCGTGGCGCCGAGCGAGCCAAGCTCGCCGCGAACGATCAGCCACGCGAGCAGCAGCACGCACGACCAGGTCACCCGATGCGCGATCACCTGGATCGCGGGGACCTCGCTCAGAGGATGCAGGTAGACCGGGAAGAGCCCCCAGATGGTGAAGGCGGCGGTCCCCGCGGCGAGACCCCGCGGCGAGAGCCGCGTCGCGGTCATTCTGCGGCATCGCCCCCGGCGGCGGCGGCAATGGCGGGCACGAGCCGCTGCACCAGGCGCTCGAGCCCGCGGGCGTCGGCCGCATCGAACCGGCCGGGACGCGGGCTGTCGAGATCGAGCACGCCGAGCAGGCGCCCGCCCGCAACGAGCGGCACGACGATCTCCGAGCGCGAAGCCGGATCGCAGACGATGTGTCCGGGGAAGGTGTGCACATCCTCGACGATGAGGGTCTCGCGGCGCTGCGCTGCCGTGCCGCACACGCCCGCGCCGATGGCGATGCGCACACACGCAGGCCTCCCCTGAAAGGGTCCGACCACCAGCTCACGCTCCTTCAGAAAGTAATAGCCCACCCAGTTGACGTCCGGCAGGGCATCGAACAACAGCGCCGCCGAGTTGGCCGCGTTGGCGATGGCATCGCGCTCGCCGCCGATCAGCCCCGTGAGCTCGCTCATCAGCCCGGAGTAGCCCGCGTCCTTGTCGCGGAAGTCGTGTGGCCTGGTCGTATAGCTCATGCAGTCCTCGTGAGGTCAAAGGCCCGTCACGGTAACCGATGCCGCCCGGTGCCGTCACGCGCGCGAGGTGGGGAAGGCGAGCACCTCATCGATGTGCGAGGCGCCGAGCGCGATCATGAGCAGGCGGTCGAAGCCGAGCGCGACGCCCGCGCACTCGGGCATGCCGGCCGCGAGCGCGGCGAGCAGCCGCTCATCGGGCGGGGCGGCTGGCCGCCCGGCGCGGCGCCGCGCGGCGTTGTCGCGCTCGAAGCGCGCGCGCTGCTCTGCGGGCGACTGAAGCTCCTGAAAACCATTGGCAAGCTCGACGCCCTCGCAGTACAGCTCGAAGCGCAGGGCGCTCCGCGGGTCGTGCGGGTCGAGCCGGGCGAGCGCCGCCTGGCTCGCCGGGTAGCCGTGAATGAAGGTCAGCGCGGAGTGCCCGAGCTTCGGTCCCACCGCGCAGCCCATGAGGAAATCCAGGAGCTCGTCGCGCTCGTCCTCGCCCGCACCCCGGGGCTCGAGTCCGCAGCGCGCGGCGCGCTCGCGCAGCTCGCGATCGCTCGCCTCGAAGGGATCGAGTGCGAGCTCGCGCACGAAGGCCTCGCGGTAGCTCAAGCGCTCGGTGCCGCGCGCCGCCGCGCCCGCACCGAGGAGCGCGCGAGTGAGCGCTTCGACTTCATCCATCAGCGCTTCGAGCCGCCAGCCGATCCGGTACCACTCGATGAGCGTGAACTCGGGGTTATGCAGCCGCCCGCGCTCATCGGCGCGCACCACGTGGCAGACCTGGTAGATGTCACCGGAGCCTGCGGCGAGCAGGCGCTTCATGGCGTACTCGGGCGAGGTATGCAGGTAGAGGAGTGGCGCGGGGTGCGCGGCTCCATCCTGCGCGCGGGCGAGCTGCACGGCCGCGCTCCCGATGTGCACATCGCTCACCGGCGCATTGACGAGAACCGGTGTGTCCACCTCGAGCACGCCGCGGGTGGCGAAGAACTCGCGCGTGCGCGCGAGGAGCGCCGCGCGCTCGCGCAGTGCGCCGGGAGTGGCGCTCGGGCGCCAGTCCTCGCCCGCGCTCACACGAGCCGCGCGAGCGCGCGGCCCACGCGCACCTCGGAGCCGGCGGCGAGGGAGGCGAGCCATTCGCTCCTGCCCGGCGGCAGCAGCAGGATCACGGTGGACCCCATGTTGAAACGGCCCATCTCGGCTCCCTTCTCCTGGAGGAGCGGCGCCGCGGTGAAATTCAAGGCGAGCTCGGCGCGCACGCGCGGGGTGCGCGGCGTGATGTCGCCGTGCCACACCGTCGTCATGCTGCCGACGAAGAGCGCCCCCACCATGATCAGGGCGAAGCTCAGGGTCCCTTCCGAGAAGACACACACCACGCGCTCGTTGCGGGCAAAGAGCCCCGGCACCGCGCTCGCGGTCGTGGCGTTCACGCTGAAGAGCTGCCCCGGCACGTACCAGGCGGCCTGGAGCGAGCCGGTGAGCGGCATGTGCACACGGTGGTAGTTGGTCGGCGCCAGGTACAAAGTCGCGAAGGCGCCGCCGCGAAAAGCGCTCGCCCAGGCGGGCGCCATCTCATCGAGGAGCGACTCGAGCGTGTACGCGAGCCCCTTGGCCTGTACCAGCCACGAGCCATCGAGCCGCCCCAGCTGACTCACCACGCCATCGACCGGCGAGACCAGTACCTCGGGCGCGGGATCGACCGGACGGGCCCCGGGGCGCAGCGACCTCGTGAAGAACTCGTTGAAGCTCGGGTATTGGCGCGCATCGGGCTGCTCCGCCTCGGTGAGGTCGGGGCGGTAGTTGACGACGAAGTTGTCGATCAGCGCGTTCTTGATCCAGCGGGTGCGATTTCGAGCCAGCCAGTGAACGGCGCGCGACAGCAGATGCTGCGGCAGCAGGTATTGGAGCGCCACCAGGAGGCGGGTGCCACCAGAGTCGCTCACGTGGGATTCCAGCTGCGCGGCCCGAGGAAGGAGGCGATGTGATGCAGGTCGGCCGAGAGCGGGCGCACTTCGAGCGGCGGGGTGAAGATCGCCGCTATGCCATCGCGCACCACCAGAAACAGCACCGCCGAGTGATCCATGGTGTAGTCGCCCCCGGGAAGCTCGACGCGGTTCACCGCTACCCCGAAATTGCGCGCGACGCGCGCGATCTCCTCCGGCGTGCCGGTGGCGCCGTGAAAAGCCGGGTCGAAGGCATGCACGTAGCGGCCGAGCAAGGCCGGGGTATCGCGCCCGGGGTCGACGCTGACGAACAGCACCCGCAGCCCCGGGAGCGCTGCCTCACGCCTCAGTTGCGCGAGCTTCAGGAGCGTCGTCGGGCAGACATCCGGACAGTGGGTGAAACCGAAGTACACCAGGGTCGGTGCCGCGCCGAGCGTGGCGCGCGTGTACGGCTGCCCGTTCTCATCGACGAGCGCGAAGTCGGCGAGCGCTTTGGACTGCGGCAGCCAGGTGCCGCTTGCCAGCTTCGGCGTTTCCCTGTCAAGTTCGTGCGCGAGCCAGAACCCGGCGAGCGCGGCGCACGCGGCCGCGGGAATCAGGAGCCAGCGCAGTCGCATGATGCCCATGAGGGAATTATTTCATACCGCCGCCGCGGGCGCGGTGGCGCGCGCGAGACCGGGCCGCCGGCGCGGCGCTTCCCCGCCGCTCACGGTGGGCGACCTGATCGCGCGCGGCGCGCGGCGGCTGAAGCGCGCGCGGGTGTTCTTCGGGCACGGCACCGACAACGCGCGGGACGAGGCCGCGAGCCTGACGCTCCACGCACTGCGCCTGCCGCACGGGGGCGGTGCAGCCCTTTATGGCCGCCGCGTGAGCGATGCCGGGCGCGCGCGGGTCGAGGCGCTCCTCAAGCGGCGCATCGCCGAGCGCGTGCCCGCGGCGTACCTGACGGGGGTCACCTGGTTCGCGGGGCTCGAGATGCGCGTCGACCCGCGGGTGTTGATTCCCCGCTCGCCGCTGGCCGAGCTGATCGAGCGCCGCTTTACCCCCTGGACCGACCCGCATCGCGTGCGGAGCATCCTCGACCTCGGCACGGGCTCTGGCTGCATCGCCATCGCGTGCGCACGGGCCTTCCTGAAGGCTCGCGTCGATGCGGTGGACATCTCCACGGCCGCTCTGAGCGTCGCGCGCGAGAACGTGCGGCGGCACCGGCTGGCCGGGCGGGTGCGCCTGCGCAGGTCCGACCACTTCGCAGCGCTCAAGCGCGCGCGCTACGATATCATCGTCGCCAATCCGCCTTACGTGGGAGCCCGTGAGCTCAAACAACTGCCGCCCGAGTACCGGCACGAGCCGCGTGTGGCGCTCGCGGCGGGCGAGCGGGGCCTGAGCTCCGTGGCGATCATCCTGCGTCAGGCTCACCGGCATCTGCGACCCAACGGGCTTCTCATCGTCGAGGTCGGCAACACCGAAGGCGCCGTGCGGCGCGCCTACCCGAGACTGCCGTTCCTGTGGCTGCATTTCGCGCGCGGCGGCGGCGGCGTGTTCCTCCTGACGCGCGAGCAACTCGAGGCACGCTGAGCGCTCATGTCCGGCAACAGCATCGGCAAGCTCTTCACCGTCACCACCTTCGGCGAAAGCCACGGGCCGGCGCTCGGGTGCATCGTCGACGGTTGTCCGCCGGGACTGCCGCTCACCGAGGCGGATCTGCAGCAGGACGTGGATCGGCGTCGAACGGGCACCTCGCACTTCGTCAGCCAGCGGCGCGAGGGCGACCAGGTGCGTATTCTCTCGGGCGTCTTCGAAGGCCACACCACCGGCACGCCGATCGGGATCCTCATCGAGAATACCGACGCACGGGCGCGCGACTACGAGAAGATCAAGGACCGATTCCGGCCCGGTCACGCCGACTACACCTATCAGCAGAAGTACGGCCTGCGCGATTACCGCGGCGGGGGGCGCTCGAGCGCGCGCGAGACGGTGATGCGCACCGCCGCCGGGGCCATTGCGCGGCGCTATCTCGGCATGCGTCTCGGTGTGCGCATCTACGGGTACCTGAGTCAGGTGGGATCACTCACCCTCGAGCCGGTCGACCCCGCATTCGCCTACCAGAATCCTTTCTTCTGTCCCGATCCGGCGCGCATCACCGAGCTCGAGGAGCTGATCTGGAAAGTGCGCGGCGCCGGGGACTCGCTCGGGGCGCGTGTCACGGTGGTCGCGAACGGCGTGCCGCCCGGGCTCGGCGAGCCGGTGTTCGACCGCCTCGATGCGGACATCGCCCACGCCCTGATGAGCATCAACGCGGTCAAGGCCGTCGAGCTCGGCGCGGGTGTCCGGGCGGCGGCCCAGCGCGGCAGCGAGCATCGCGATGAGCTCACCCCCGCTGGTTTTCTCAGCAACCATGCGGGCGGGGTGCTCGGCGGAATTTCCTCCGGCCAGGACATCGTCGCGCACCTGACGCTGAAGCCCACCTCGAGCATCCAGCTGCCGGCGCGCACCATCGACGTGGCCGGCAATCCGGTCGAAATCGTCACGACCGGCCGCCACGATCCCTGTGTGGGACTGCGCGCCACGCCGATCGCCGAGGCCATGCTCGCGATCGTGCTGATGGATCACTACCTGAGGCACCGGGCGCAGAACGCGGACGTGAAGTCGGCGACGCCGGTGGTGCCGGCCGCACCGCGCGCCTGAGTGCTCGCTGCGAGCGACGCCGCCCGTGGCCCGGAAGATGTGGCGGCTGTCACAGTCCGGCACACCTGAGCCCCCGCCGCTGTCCCCTCAGGCGTCCGAGCCTTAGAACCGCAACACAGTTTATGTCCTAAGAATCCGTAAAGATGGCTATTCCGAACGGGGGGTTAGCTCGAGGGGACATGCTCGAAATGTGCGCCGAGAAGCCGCGATCGACGGCCGCGGGATACCTTAGGCTTTGGGTTGGAAGCCTATTTAAGTTATATTGCCGCCCAATTCGTGGTGGACTCGCAACTTGTGGTCCATCCAATTGTTTTTACAAGACAATTTACCCAATGACTCCGCTCGGGGTGTCGTGATGACCGCCAAACGCTCATGCCGGGCGCTGGCATTGCTGCTGGCCTTGCCGTCAGCGGCGTTTGCCCTCGGCCTCGGAGACGTTCGTCTCCTCTCGCCTCTCAATGCCCCGCTCGATGCGGAGATCGAGGTCACCGACGTCGCGCCCGATGAACTCAGCACGGTGCAGGCGCGGCTCGCGCCTCGCGAATCATTCTCGCAGCTCGGACTCGATTACCCGACCTACCTGACGAGCGTTCAGCTGCGCCTGGTGCACTCGAGCGACGGGCGTGAGCTGATCAAAGTCAAGTCGGCTGATGCCATCACCGATCCGTTCATCACGCTGCTGATCCAGGTCACCTGGTCGCACGGCCAGCTGATGCGCGAGTACACCATGCTGCTCGATCCGCCGGTGTATACGCCGGGTCGGCCAGCCGTGGCGAGCGCACCGGTGAGCGCGCCCGCTACGCAGGCCGACACGCGCGCCGGAACGATCGCGCGTGCGGCAGAAGCTCCCGCGCCCGCCGCAGCGGCCGCGCCCGTTGCACCGGCCGCGGCAGCCAGCGAAACGCCGGCTCCCGCCGCCGCCGAGACCAACACATCGAGCGCTTCGGCAACCGAGAGTGCAGCTCCGGCGGCCAGCGCCAATCCCGCGCCGCCTCCGGCGACCGCGACCGCCGCCGAGCAGGGCGCCAACACCACACACCTCGTCCACAAGGGCGAGACACTTTCCGAGATCGCACGCGGGGTGTCGGGCTCGAGCAGCACCAATGCGCGCACACGCAGCTGGATGCTGGCGATCTATCAGGCCAACCCTCGCGCGTTCGACCAGAACATGAACGTGCTGCGCTCGGGCACGGTACTGCGCATTCCTGAGGCCGCACAGGCCGATGCCATCGCTCCGGCGGATGCGGCGGCGGAGATCCGTCGCCAGTTCACCGCCTGGCGGGCCACGAGTGCCGAAGCGGCGGGCGCCGCGGAAGGCTCTGCGCAGAGCGCCGCCAAGAGCGGCGAAGCCTCCCAGCCCGGACGGCTCCGTCTCGTGACTCCTTCGGAGCCTGCTTCCGCGGGCGCCGGCACGGCCGCGAGCGGCGCTGAAGTCTCGGCCCTCAAGGGCGAGGTCAAGGATCTGCAGGGCCAGCTCGCCGAATCGAAGCGGCTGCTCGATCTCAAGAATCAGGATCTCGCGCGGCTGCAGTCCGAGCTCGCAGCCAAAGAGGCGCAAGCCGCCAAGGCAGCCCCGCCGGCTCCGCAGCCGACACCGGCACCGACGCCACCGCCGGCCGAGGCGAAGCCGCCGGTTGCGCAAGCTCTGCCGCCCGCGCCGCCCCCGTCAGCGCCTGCCGCTCAAGAGCAGCCGGCTGCCCCTCCGGTCGCAGCGCAGCCACCGGTCACGAAGCCGCTGGCGCAAAAGACCCTTCCCAAGCCGGCATCCAAGCCCAGCGCGGCGCCTGCGGCCGAAGGCGGGTCGATCGTCGATACCCTCATGGGTTACTGGTGGGTGCTGGCGCTCGTGGCGCTGGTGCTCGCAGCGGTCGCTGGACTGCGTTACCTGCGCTCGCGGCGCGCCTCTGAATTCGATGACTCCCTCGGACGGCTGGCGGTTGCGGCCGTTGCCGGCGCCAGCGGCGCCGGTGGTGCACTCGGCGGCGGCCAGGCCCGGGGCGGAGCTGGCTTCGGCGGACTCGACACCCCGTCCATGCGCGCCGCGCCACTCTCGGAGCCGGACTCCGGCGTCGTGGTCGAAGAGACCGGCACGCACGAGCGGCCGCGCATCGTGGCCGCGGGAGCCGCGCCTGCGGCTGCGGCAAAGCACGTCACGGCTGACGACACCATCAGCAGCGAGACCGCGATCAACCTGGATCAGGGCGATCCGCTCGCCGAGGCCGACTTCCACATGGCGTACGGCCTCTACGACCAGGCGGCGGACCTCATCCGCATCGCCATCGGTCGCGAGCCCGGACGCCGTGACCTGAAGCTGAAGCTTCTCGAAGTGTTCTTCGTCTGGGGCAACAAGGAGCAGTTCCTGCAGACCGCCCATGAGCTCGCGCAGACGCGCGGCGAGGCCGGCCCCGGCGAATGGGAAAAGATTCTCATCATGGGCAAGCAGCTCGCTCCGGAGGATCCGCTGTTCTCCGGCGGCGCCGCGGTGATCGGTGCGACCGCGGGCGGAGTCGACCTCAATCTCGAGGGTGGACAGAGCCGCGTCGACTTCGATCTTCTCGGCGAGCCTGTGCCGACGGACATGCAGCAGGGTGTCGATCTCGACATCGGCTCGGCGGTCGGCGAGGGCACGGCGCAGATGACCGAGGCGAGCACGGGCGTGACCGACCGCAACCTGACCGTGCTCGAAGGCGGCTACGGCGAGAACCCCGCCGCAACCGGCAGCACCCGGCAGATGACCAGCCGCATGCGCCAGCAGTCCGGCGACGCCGAAGGCCCGACGGTGGAGCAGCCGACGCTCGAATCTCCGGAAGACGGTCTGACGATCCGCACCAAGCCGGGCCCCGCGGTGCGCAACAGCGGCGCTGATCAGACGGCGGAGCTCGCGATCGACGATCTCGGACTCGACCTCGGCTCGGTCGATACGCAGGAACAGCCGGCCCTCGGCATGAGCTCCGAGGCGCCCACCATGGTGGCCGGCCTCGATGAGAGGACCCGCAAGAATCTCGAAGACACCGCGGCACAGGCCGCGCACGTGAAGACCTCGACGACCGGGCAGTGGCAATTCGATCAGGAAGCGCTCGAGTCGGCGCTGACGCATGCCGGGCCGATGGGAGACAGCGGCGCGACCTCGCGCCTCGCGGCGCTGCGCGGTGACACGGTCGACGTCGACCTGAGCGGCGGCTCGGCGACCGGCACGCACCCGCAGGTGCGCTCCTCGGGCGTCGATCTCGATGTCGGCGCCAACGGCGGCAACCTCGACCTCGATGTGGGCACCGCGACGGTGCCCGATACCGCTTTCGCGGCGACGCAGCGACTGGCCTCCGAGGACATGGCGCTTCCGGACCTCGAGCCGGTCACGATGAGTGAGGTCGGCACCAAGCTCGACCTCGCCCGTGCCTACATGGATATGGGCGACCCCGACGGCGCGCGCAACATTCTCGAGGAAGTGATGAGCGAGGGCTCGGCCGCGCAGAAGCAGGAAGCGCAGCGCCTGATGGAATCCCTTCCCGGATAAAGCTCGGGATCCTTACTCGCCCCGGCTCGCCCTTTGTCTAGCGGGCAAAAACCACGCTTTTTGCCCGCGGGCCTGAATTCATCGTTCGGTTGGCTCGCTGCGACGGCCGCAGGCCGTCGCAGCCAAATATGAAGATAGCCGTCGGCGTTGAGTACGACGGCGCGGCGTTCGCCGGCTGGCAGACCCAGCGATCGGTGCGAACGGTGCAGCGGACCCTCGAGGGTGCACTCGGCTCCATCGCCGCCGAGGCGGTGAGTGTGGTGTGTGCCGGGCGGACCGATGCGGGTGTGCACGCGCGCGGACAGGTGGTGCACTTCGATACTCAGGCGCAGCGCGCCCCGCGCAGCTGGATGCTCGGCGCCAACAGCGAGCTGCCGCCGGATGTGGCCGTCACATGGGCGTTGCCGGTGCCCGCGCACTTTCATGCCCGCTACAGCGCCGAGGCGCGCACCTATCGCTACCTCATTCTCAACCGCAGCGCGCGCTCGGCGCTCGCGGCGCAGCGCGCCGCCTGGGTGGCGCGCGAGCTCGATGCCGACAGAATGACGCAGGCGGCGACACTGCTCCTCGGCGAGCACGACTTCAGCGCTTTCCGCTCGGCGGAGTGCCAGGCCAAGTCTCCCGTGCGCCGTCTCGAGCGCCTCGGCGTCGTGAGGCGCGGCGACTGGGTCCTCATCGAGGCGGTTGCCAACGCCTTTCTCCATCACATGGTGCGCAACATCGCAGGCCTCCTGATCGCGGTCGGCAAAGGCGATCAGCCGCCCGCGTGGGCCGGCGCGGTGCTCGAGGGGCGCGATCGCACGCGCGCAGCCGCCACGGCGCCTGCCGATGGCCTCTACCTCTGGGAGGTGCGTTACCCGCAGGCCTTCGGCCTGCCGGCACCGCCCCCACACGGGCTGCCGCTACCCGATCAGCTATGATCGGCGCTCGCCGGAGCTTCCGGCGCTGAAGTCCCCGTGAGGCCGCATGTCCTGGTTCGAGAAGATCATGCCGTCGCGCATCAAGACCGAGCGGCGCACGCGCTCGGTGCCCGAGGGCCTTTGGATCAAGTGCCCGGCCTGCGATGCGGTGCTCTACCGCGCCGAGCTCGAGCGCAATCTCTATGTGTGCCCCAAGTGCAGCCATCACATGCGCATCCGGGGCCGCGAGCGACTCGAGCGCTTCCTCGACACGGGCAATCAGGGTGAGATCGGCGGGGCGATATCGCCCGAGGATCCCCTCAAGTTCCGCGACAGCAAGCGCTACCGCGACCGGCTGAACCAGGCGCAGAAGGCAACCGGCGAGAGCGATGCCATGGTGGTGCTCGAGGGCACGCTCCACGGCCTGCCGGTGGTCGCCGCCGCCTTCGAGTTCCAGTTTCTCGGCGGCTCGATGGGCTCGGTGGTGGGTGAGCGCTTCAAGCGGGGCGTCGACTATTGCATCCAGGAGCGCCGACCCTTCGTGTGCTTCTCGGCGAGCGGCGGAGCGCGCATGCAGGAGGCGCTGTACTCACTCTTCCAGATGGCCAAGACCGCAGCGGCTCTGGCGCGCCTCGCGCAGGCACACCTGCCCTACGTCTCCGTGCTCACCGATCCGACGACCGGCGGGGTGTCGGCGAGCCTCGCGCTGCTCGGCGACCTCAATCTCGCCGAGCCGCGCGCGCTCATCGGCTTTGCAGGTCCCCGCGTCATCCAGCAGACCGTACGCGAGACGCTGCCCGAAGGCTTCCAGCGCAGCGAATTCCTCCTCGAGCACGGCGCGATCGACATGATCGTCGACCGGCGCGACATGCGCGACAAGATCGCGGCGATGCTGCGCGTGCTGCTGAAGCTGCCGGTCACCGCAGCAGCCTGAGCGGGCGCGGCGATCCGCGCCCTGGGCCTGAAGGCGTTTAGCGATGCGCACGCTTGCCGAGTGGCTGCAGCTGCAGGAGTCGGTGCACCCACAGGCCATCGACCTCACGCTCGAGCGCGTCACCTCCGTCGCGAACACTCTCGGGCTCAGTGCGCCCGCGTTCCGCCTCATCACGGTGGGCGGCACCAACGGCAAGGGCTCGGTGGCCGCGCACGCCGAGGCGTTGTTGCGAGCGCGCGGGGTGTATACGGGACTCTTCACCTCTCCACACCTGCTGCGCTACAACGAGCGCATCCGCATCGCCGGCGTCGAGGCGAGCGATGCCGAGCTCATCGCCGAGTTCGAGCGCATCGAGGCGGCGCGCGGCGCGATCACACTGACCTTCTTCGAGTACAACACGCTTGCGGCGCTTGCGATCTTCGCGCGGCGCGCGGTCGAAGTCGCGGTACTGGAAGTGGGTCTCGGCGGCCGCCTCGATGCCACGAACCTCCTCAGCGCCGACGTCGCGGTGCTCGCCTCGGTCGGCCTCGATCATCGCGACTGGCTCGGCGACAGCCTGGAAGCGATCGGCTCTGAGAAGGCCGGCATCTTTCGCCGGGGGAGACCCGCGGTACTCGGTACGAGCGAGATGCCGGGGAGCGTCTATGCGGCCATCGACCGGCTCGGCGCGCGAGCGCTCGTGGCGGGACGCGATTTCACCTGGGAGGTGAAGGGCGGACGCTGGAGCTACCAGGGGCCGGGGCTCGCGCTCGAGGGGCTGGTGCCTTCGGCACTCGCGGGCTCCATCCAGTACCGCAACGCCGCAACCGCGATCGCAGCGGTCGCAGCACTCCCTGCGGCCCCGCCGCTGGCCGGCGTGCTGGATGAGCGCACCGTGAACGCCGCGCTCGCGCAGGTGCATCTGCCCGGCCGGCTGCAGATCGTGCCGGGCAAGGTCGAATGGATCCTCGATATCGCGCACAACGAGCCCGCCGCCCGCGTGCTCGCCGCGCATCTGCGCGAGCGCGCCGCCGCTGCCACTACCGGGGCGGTGCGGCCGCGGACGTTCGCGGTGACCGGGGTGCTCGCCGACAAGGACGCATCCGGAATCGGTGCGGCGCTCGCGCCGCTCGTCGATGAGTGGATCGTGTGCGCGCTGCCCGGGGCGCGGGGCGGCAGCGCGAGCGAGCTTGCCCGCCGCCTCGCACCGGCGGTGGAGCATCCGCTGCTCGCCGAGTCGGTCGCTCGGGGGTGCGAGATGGCGCGCGCGCGGGCGCGCGACGGCGATCGCGTCGTGGTGTTTGGCTCTTTTCATACCGTCGGACCGGCGCTCGAGTGGCTTGGGCTATACTGACAGCGGTGTGCAACGGTGCGACTTCCGCCGCGCGCTTGGAATTCACGGTCCTGCCCCCATAGTGGACGCTCTGGTGAAAGAACGGCTGACGGGCGCAATCATTCTCGTGGCGCTCATCGTGCTGTTGGTGCCCGAGTTGCTGCACGGACCGATCCGTCCGGCCTCGCGAGTGCGAGGGCCCGCAGCCGTGACCGAGGAGCCGCCATTACGCGCTTACACCATCAATCTTGCGGACGAGACGCACGCGGGGAGCCCCGCGCTGCAGCCCGAGGGACCGACGCCGGTGGCCGCGGCCGTCGAGCCGCCGGCGAGCACGCCGCCCCCGGCAGCGCCCGGCACTGCGCCGGCGCAATCTCCCGCCCCGACCGTCGCCCCAACCCAACATGCCGCGCCGCAGGCCGCGGCGGCGACGCTTCCCGACGCGACGCCGTCAGCGAAGCCTTCGACGAGCAGCAAGGGCGCCTGGGTGGTGCAACTCGGCAGCTTCGCGAGCGCCGCGAACGCCGAGCGCCTCGCGCAGCAGGTGCGCAAGGGCGGCTTTCCGGTCGGCGTGTCGAGAGCCGCCACGGGCCGGCGGCTGTACCGCGTGCAGGTCGGACCGGTGCACGACCATGCGTCCGCGGAGCAGATGGCTGGGAAACTGCGCGCCATGGGTCACTCCGGCTCGATCGTGCCGAAGTGAGCGCGCGTGATTGCGATGGAGCGCTCGGCAGGCCCGCGAAGCCTCTTGTACAATCCGCGCCGCTAATCAGCGTGAGCTCGACGGGCGCCAATGGACATAACCGATTACATCGTTCTGGCCGCCATCATCATCTCGGCGGTCACGGGACTCATGCGCGGCTTCCTGCGCGAGGCCATCGCGCTCGTGAGCTGGATCGTTGCGCTCGTTCTGGCGGGCCATTTCTCCGGTCTGGTCGAGCCGCACCTCGGGGGATTGCTCGCAGGTGCGCTGGTGAAGCCCTGGGTGGCGCGCCTCATCATCCTCGTTCTGGTGTTGCTGGTCGGAGCCCTGATCGGTGCCGCCGCCAGTCACTTCGTGCGGCTGTCGATTTTCAGCGGCATGGATCGCCTGCTCGGCTTTGCCTTCGGCATGCTGCGGGGGCTCCTGCTCTTCGGCTTGTTCGTGATGCTCGGCCAGCTGATGCGGCTCGAGAGCGAGCCCTGGTGGCAGCACTCGCGGCTCATTCCCTATGGCGAGTCGGTCGCGAACGGGCTGCGGTTCCTGGTGGGCGAGGGGCCTGTGCTCCACAGCAGGGACGTCAGAGTCTGAGACTCAAGGGGCACTGAAGCCATGTGCGGCATCGTCGGCATCGTCGGAACCAGCGCGGTGAATCAGCGCCTCTACGACGCCCTGACGGTGCTGCAGCACCGCGGCCAGGATGCCGCCGGCATCGCCACCTCGGGCGAGGGCGAGCTCTCGGTGCGCAAGGGGAGCGGCCTGGTGCGCGATGTCTTTCAGCAGCACCACATGCTCGAGCTCAAGGGCAATTCGGGCATCGGCCACGTGCGCTACCCCACCGCCGGCTGCGACAGTGCCTCCGAGGCACAGCCCTTCTATGTCAACGCTCCCTACGGCATCTGCCTCGGCCACAACGGCAACCTGACCAACGCCGCCGAGCTTGCCGAGATCCTCATTCGCGAGGATCGCCGCCATCTCAACACCACTTCCGATTCCGAAGTGCTGCTCAACGTGTTCGCCTCCGAGCTGCAGCGGGTGGGCGCGGCTCGCATCACTCCGGCCGACGTGTTCGCGGCGGTGAGCGCGGTCTATCGCCGCTGCCGCGGCGGCTATGCAGTGGTGGCGATGATCGTCGGTCACGGGATCCTCGGCTTCCGCGATCCGAATGGCATCCGTCCGCTGGTGCTCGGCGAGCGGCGCACTGCGCGTGGCACCGAGTGGATGCTGGCCTCCGAGAGCGTGGCGCTCGACAGTCTCTCGTTCCGCCTGGTGCGCGATGTGGCGCCGGGCGAGGCGGTGTTCATCGATGAGAGCGGCCGGCTGCACGCGCAGCAGTGCGTCGCCACGCAGCGCCACACGCCCTGCATTTTCGAGTACGTGTACTTCGCGCGTCCCGACTCGAAGATCGACAACATCTCCGTCTACCGCGCGCGCATGCGCATGGGCGACCGCCTCGCCGACAAGATGATGCGCGAGCGCCCCAACCACGATATCGACGTGGTGATCCCGGTTCCCGACACCAGCCGCACGAGCGCGCTGCAGCTGGCGCAGCGCCTCGGCGTCAAGTACCGCGAAGGCTTCATCAAGAATCGCTACATCGGCCGCACCTTCATCATGCCCGGGCAGGAGGAGCGCGAGAAATCGGTGCGCCGCAAGCTCAACGCGATTGACCTCGAGTTTCGCGGCAAGACGGTGCTGCTGGTCGATGACTCGATCGTGCGCGGCACCACGTCCGCGCAGATCATCGAGCTGGCGCGCGAGGCGGGCGCCGCCAAGGTGTACTTCGCCTCCGCCGCCCCGCCGGTGCGCTTCCCCAATGTCTACGGGATCGACATGCCGGCGGTGAGCGAGCTGGTGGCGAGCTCGCGCACGCTGGAGGAGATCCGCACGCTCATCGGCGCGGACTGGCTGATCTATCAGGACCTCGACGATCTGATTGCCGCCTGCAAGCACGAGGATGCACGGATCGAGGAATTCGATACCTCGTGCTTCTCCGGCGTCTACGTCACCGGCGACGTGACGCCCGCGTATCTGGAGCGCCTGCAGGATGAGCGCTCCGACAAAGCCAAGCTCGCACGCCGCGAGCGACGCAAACTCAAGGTCGTGCGCGGGAGCTGAAGGCCACCCCGGAAGAATCGCGCCTGCCACCTCCAGTGAGCGACCGCCTGTCAGCCAGACGCGCGATTTCCCGGGGGTCCCGGTAATGGAACAGAGCGACCCGCGGCGGGATCTGCTGCTGAGGCTGCTCGGCGCGGCGCTCGCTCGCGTCGATGGGCGGCGCTGCGCGCGCGAGGCGCTGCGGGCTGAAGCCGGCAGCGCTCTCACGGGTCCCGTGTGGATGGCGGCCGTCGGCAAGGCGGCCCCCGCCATGGCGCTCGGTGCCTATGACTCACTCGGGGAGCGCGTGGCCCGCTCGCTCATCATCACCCGCGACGGTCATGCGCCGCCTGAGCTCCTGGCGCGAAGCGGCATGGAGCTCATCGCGAGCTCGCATCCGGTCCCCGATGAGCGCTCGCTCGCCGCCGGTGCGCGCTTGCTCGAATGGGTCGAGTCGCTCCCGGCCGAGGCGCAACCGCTGTTCCTCATCTCAGGCGGCGCCTCGAGTCTGGTCGAGGTGCTGCGTGAACCTCACACCCTTGCCGATCTCGAGAGCTTCACGGCACGTGAGCTCGCCGCGGGGACGGCGATCGGCGAGCTCAACGCACGGCGCATCGCGCTCTCGAGGATCAAGGGCGGGCGGCTCACGGCTCGGCTGCGGGGGCGGGCGGCCCGGGCGCTTTTCGTCTCCGACGTGCCGGGGGATGACCCGGGCCTCATCGGCTCCGGCCTCCTGGGGCCCTCGAGCGAAGGCCCCGATCGGGTGCAGCGCACGCTCATCGCCTCGGTCGAGCAGGCGGTGGCGGGGGCGGCCGAGGCCGCCCGCGAGCGCGGCCTCAGCGTGCACGCGCCGCCACAGCGCTTCGATGGCGATGCCGTGCGGCTCGCGGCGCGCTTCGCGCACGAGCTGCGCCTCTCGAGCAGCGCCGTGTGTGCCTGGGGCGGGGAGTCGACCGTGCAGCTGCCGCCCCATCCGGGACGCGGCGGACGCAATCAACACCTGGCGCTCGCCGCCGCCCGGCTGATCGCCGGGCAGGCGGATCTCCTGCTCCTCGCGGCGG
>DATGJR010000054.1:0-3991 GCA_035295065.1 Steroidobacteraceae bacterium | reverse complement strand
CAATAGCGGCGCAGGCGCTCGATATAGTCAGGGAACGGTGCCACGTGCGTGCGCGACCTGTTGTAGCGGAGAAAGGAGAAGCTGTGCAACGTCAGGATGAGGGGATCGATCTGCATCGCGAGCACGTCGGTGGCCTCGCGGAAGGAGACACCGCCGAGGTCCACGCGGCGGACACGCCCGGTGAGCCAGTCGCGGTAGCATGTGCCGACGCCGCACAGGAGACCGGCGCTGCGTTTCCAGCCGTTGCCGTTCACGATTTCCTCAGGCAGCCCGCAGTCGCGGCTCCATGGGCTTGCAGAGAAGTCTGCGCGAAAGCCCCGGTGGCTGAGCGCCTCGAGACTATGCTGGTCCGCGGCCCAGTCGCCGGCCCGGTGCAGCAATGGTCGCGTGCCGGTCCACTCCCTGATCCTGTCGCAGCCAAGTGCGAGGATCTCTTCCTGCTCGGCGGGGCTGTAGTCGCGCAGCCGCTCGCGCCGCGGGTCGAACGCCGGTCCCGGATGGGTGTGCAACTGCAGGTCGTGTCCTGCCGTGGCGATCATCTCGGCGGCGCGCTGCTGTTCACCGAGATCCTGGTCGTTCCCCGCGTAAACGTCGAGAAAGAACGTGGCCCGCACGTCTAAATCGTCGAGGACGTCGATCATGCGCCGCACCCCCCAGTCCTGGCCTGCCAGGCGGCTGGACAGCCCGAGAGGACGGGGGAAGTTGGACAGCTCCGTGTCGATGGTGATGAGGAAGCGCGGCTGGTTGCTCACGGCTGGGTTCCTGCCGCTTGCCTTTCCCGTTGCGCAAGCGCGTACGCGGCATCGTAGCATCTCGACATCTCGCGCCACTGTCGCCGCTTCACCACGTAATCGCGGGCTTGCGCGCCGAGTCGGGCCGTATCCATCTTGCCGCCGAGCACGGCCTCGAGTCTGGCGGCGAGGCCATTCGGAGAGCCCGCCTTGAACAGCAGCCCCGTCTCGCCGTCCTGGATGAGCTCCCGCAACCCACCCACATCGCTTGCGATGACGCAGCGTCCCATGGCCATCGGCTCGAGAGGCTTGAGCGGGGAGATCATCTCGGTCAGGTCGCTCGCGTAGCGCGGATAGACGAGCACATCGATCGCCGCGTAGAAGTCGGGCACCTGGCTATGGGGCACTCGGCCGACGAGCCACACGTTGCGCTGCAATTGCAGCCGCTCGATCATGGCCGCAAGCCGTGGATGATCCTCGCCTTCCCCGACCAGCACGAGCCGCAGGTCCGGGAATCGCTGCCGCAGCTGCGCGCATACCTCGACGAGCAACGGCAACCCTTCGAACGAGAAGAAGCTGCCGACGAAGCCGAGCACGCGATCGCTCCCCGCTGCGCACTCCGCGCGCAGCTGCGCAGGCGCGGTGCGCGGCGCGAAAGCATCGGTGTCGACGCCGTTACCGACGACGAATACGCGCTCCGGGGTGGCGCCCAGGCGGATCGTATGCATGCGCAGCGCTTCGGTGATCGTGCACACGGCATCGGCGCTTAGGGTCACGCCCCGGTCGAGCCGGCGCGCGAGCTGAAACCAGGGCCAGCGCCCGCTCAACTTCCCCCGTGCGCGTGCGCTCTCCTCCCATAAGTTACGTTTCTCGTAGACAAAGGGCAGTCGGCGTCGACGCGCGCTGCGCAGAGCGACCCGCGCCACCGTGAAGGGAGTATGGGCATGGATCAGGTCGCAGCTGCTCTCATCCAGAAGTCGTTCCAGACCCCGGTGAACCGCTCGGCCGAACACCAGGTGCTTGCCGCCGCGCCGGCTGATCCCGGCCTCAGCGAGGCTGTAGCGTGCGCGACGGTAGGACACGCCATCGATGAGCGCATCGACCGCATCGTCTCCCTGGGAGGGGCTGGTGAGGACCGTGACCTTGTGTCCGCGCGCGGCCTGAGCCTCGAGCAGATACTTTGCGCGAATTGAGTAACCGTCACCCCGTGGCAGGGAGTGGTCCATGACGTGGATGATGTTCACCGAGCCACTTCACTTTATGGCAGGTCGTCCCGCGGCGCTT
Organism: Steroidobacteraceae bacterium; assembly: GCA_035295065.1. Classification (GTDB taxonomy): domain Bacteria; phylum Pseudomonadota; class Gammaproteobacteria; order Steroidobacterales; family Steroidobacteraceae; genus 13-2-20CM-66-19. Next base: position 1,976 of record DATGJR010000054.1, on the reverse strand, counting down.
CTCAGCACCTCGAGATTGCGGGTGGCTAAATCTTTCCAATTGTAGCCCGCCGTGGTGGCCGCAATTTGATCCGCATCCCAGTTTCGTCCGAATGCCTCTCCTAGTGCCTGCGCGAACCGCCGGGCGTCGCCCGGCGCGGCCAGGCAGCCATTGAGCGGCGGTTTAACCAAATCCGGGATCCCGCCGACCGCAGTGGCCGTCACGGGCAAACCGCAGCTGAGCGCCTCAATGACCACATTTGGCATGCCCTCCTCGTGGCTGCTCAGACACAGCACCGACGCTGCACGCATCCAGGCCGCGATTTGCTGCTGCGGCAGAGCCCCGAGGAGCAGGACGGTCCCGCGCAGTTCAACCGCCCGGGCCGCAGTCGAGAGCTGCTGCCGCAGCACGCCATCACCGATGAGTATCAGGCGGTCCGTATCCCCCACGGTACCCGCGCCGAGCAGCCGCCCCCAGGACGCCAGCAGCACGTCGAGCGCCTTGATCGGCACCAGATTGCCGACGAAGAGCGCGACCCGCGAGCCTGGCGCGAGTGAGAGCTCGCGCCGTGCGGCGAGCCGGTCGCCGCGGTGGAACACGGCCGCGTCGACCCCGGCGCAGGGAATGCAGCTGACCCGAGCCTGCACTTCGGGGACCAGACTGAGCGCCTTGCGGCGCAGGTCCTCGCTGACCGCGATCACGCGCGCCGCGCGCCCGAGTGCCCAGCGCATCTGGAAGCGCAGGCTGCGGCGGCGGGCGTCGAGGTTGAGATCGCTCCCGTGGGCTGTCACCACCAGAGGCACCCCCAGCTCGCGGGCGGCGAGCGCGACCCCGACCCCATCGGGGTAGGCGCAGTGTGCATGCAGGACGTCGATCGGCCGCTCAGCCTGCATGCGTCGCAGCCAGGGCAGTACCGCCCGGAAGTAGCTGAATCCGGAAAACGCATCGATCTTCGGGATCACTACATAGCGCGGATGGCCGATGCGAAGCGGCCCGTCCTCATGCTCACGGGGCACCGCCCGCAACGATCGCCATCTGCGCCCCGGCGGCCAGGGCGGGGCGTAAGGGATCGGTGCCAGCATCCGCACATCCGCCTGTGCCGCGAGGGCCTGAACCAGATGCCGCACGAAAAGCGTGCGATAGGGAGCGCTTGGATTCGGATAGAAGGTTGAGACGACCGCAATCCGCAGGGGCGACATTCAGTTCCCTTGCAGAAGCCGCGCCGCAAGTCGCCGCAGGCTGGTTCCGCCGTCCACACCGATACGGCGGATCTCGAACCGCTCCTCCAGACGCGCGGCTCCCGGCTCCGCGGCGAGCGCGGCATCGAAACGCTGCCGGCAGACTTCCATCACGCCGGGCGTATAGTCCGCGTGCTTGCCGTTCGGGTAGCAGAAGGTGCGGGAACACGAGCCGGTCTCCGCCTTCACGCGCGCTGCGCTTTCGAGGATCTCCTCTGTGGCGGTCTCGAGCGGGACCCGCGAGAGGATCGCATGGTTGACCGTGTGCGCTCCGACCTCGAAGCCCGCGCTCAACAGCGCACGCGCATCGTCCCAGCCCATGAAACGGTAACGTCCGTGTGGTGGCTCATCGGGCACCTCGCACTGAGCCGCGAATTCCGCAACCCGTTGCTCGGCCACGCGCCAGTCCAGTTCCTTGAGCTGCGCCTTCATCCGGCGCAGCAGCTCTGTGCGGTCCTCCTTGAGGCCGGGTGCCGCGCTCACCACGTACTCGATCCGATCGGTCCACGCCCAGCGGCCGGCACCGATGAATCCCGTCGTCAGGAAAAAAGTGGCCGACATGGAATGCTCGCGCAGGATTGGCGCTGCGCACTGCACGTTGTTGAGATAGCCGTCGTCGAAGGTGAGGGCCACCATCCCACGGCAGTCTGACCGTGACAGCAGTCCGTCGATGAGTGTCGTCAGAGGGACGACGCGCCGATGCTGCTTTAGCATTCGCACCTGCTCGCGGAACCCGGCATCGGAGAGATGCTTGTGATC
>DATGJR010000053.1:0-14011 GCA_035295065.1 Steroidobacteraceae bacterium | reverse complement strand
GGGAGTCGATCAGGTTGATGCGCGTGCCGTCGGTGGCGAAGCTGCAGACCGCGGTGTCGAGGGAGTGCTGGAGGCGTTTCTCCTGCGGATCGAAGTCGGAGACCGTGGTACCGCGCGCCAGGCTCCCGCGGGCGCGCGTGGACCCGGCCTGCAGCAATAGCGTCTCGGTCAGTGAGGTTTTGCCTGCGCCGGCCGTACCGACCAGCGCAATGTTTCGGATGCCAGAAGTCGCGTACCCCATGAGTGGATGCTCCCCGGCTTATGCTGTTGGACGCCCGCAAGGAGCATCACCGGAGGTGAAAGCCTACTCCCGCGGGCGGGCGCAGGGCTACACGCACGAGTGCGCACCCGGCGTATGATGTCCCCATGCGCTCACCCAGGACGGAAGAGGCGCGCTCGCGCGCCCAGGCGGAGAAAATCCAGCGCGCGCTCGATGAGGCGCTCGCGGACAGCTTCCCGGCGAGCGACCCGGTATCCATCGTGACCTCGCACGAGGAAGAGGACTGGGGCGAGCCGGACGATCCTACGGAGCCGTCAGCTCCAGCGTCGAGCCGGCCTGATTCACGGTCGTAAGCACGATCGGGCGGCGCCACACGCGCTGCAGGTAATCCAGCACCTTACGGCTACGCTCAAGGTCCAGCCCGCGGCCGTCGATCTTGCTGTCGTGCACGAGCTCGAGCGTACCGTCGTTGCGCACGTGCTGAGCTGAGACGATCGGCGCTCCGAAGTTGTACTTGGGCGCGAGCACCGCCTCGTGGAGCGCGGTGAGCTCGGGCTCGAGCACCTTGACCTGCCCGTCGCTGCGCTCGCTGTAGCGGAAGAGTCCGAGCTCATCGGCGAGCTCGCGCGTCAGGTAGTTGCGCACGAAGGCAAAATCGTCGTCCTGCTCCATGATGTGACGCGCCGCCTCGAGGCCATCGCGCTCGACGATTTTCTCCCACATGGAGAAGCCGAGGTGGTACGGATTGATGGCGAGCGACACCTGCGCGTCAGCGGCGATGGGTCGCACCACGTCGGAGTGGCACTTGATCGCATCGAGATAAGACTGCTGCGGAATGAAGTCGGCTTCGCGCATCAGGCGCGCGTGCCAGTAGGACGCCCACCCCTCGTTCATGATCTGAGTGGCGAACACCGGATAGAAGTAGAAGGACTCCTCGCGTACCGCGAGGAAGATGTCGCGCTCCCAGCTCTCCATTTCCGGCGCATAGTTGGCTGCGAACCACAGCAGATCGCGCTCCGGGTGCGGCGGCACCGGCGCGCGCTTCTTCTGCTCCACGTTGACCGCGGCGGCCGGGTCGAGCGCGGCGAAGCGCTTGCGGAAGCTGTCGTCCGCCAGCACTTTCGGCTCCTCGAGATAGTCCGGGTAGCGCTCACGGCGCAGCGACTGATCGACGTCGATGTGCTGCTCGAGGGCGAGCGCCGCATCGAGCACCACCTCGACCCGCTGCGCGCCGTAAGTCTCGATGATCTGCTGGATCTGACGCGCGTGGTTGGCGGCGTGCTCGACGATGTGCTCGCTCACCTGCTCCTGGCAGCGGCGGAACAACAGGTTGTTGCGCGAGAAATCCGCGTGACCCAGCACGTGCGCGGTCACCAGGATGTTCTCGGCAAGCCCGTTGCTGGCGGCGAGATAGGCGTGACCCGGATTGCCGGGGAACACCACCTCGAACAGGCGCGAATGTCCCATGCGGCGCTGGATCAGCTGATAGATGTAGCGCACCCCGAACGACCAGTGCGGCATGCGCACCGGCAGTCCGTAGACCGCGATCTCCATCATGAAGCTGTCGGGTACGGCCTCGAAGTCGACCGGATGGAACTGAAGACCCGAGCGGCCCGCGAGGTCCTCGATGCGCTGCACATAGTCGCGCCAGTCACCGCTCATCGGCGCTGCTCCGCTAAGCGGGAAGGAGCGCGACTCATGTGCCCTGCGGCGTCTCCGCCGAGAAGAAGTGGCGCACCGCTCCCCAGACGTCGTCGAAATCGTTAAGCGCGTAGCTGCCCGCGGCGACCCCGGCTCCGGAGAGCTCGGCCCAGAGCTTGCCGCACTCGGTGGCGAGCTGTCGTGACAGGCCCGAGGACACCTCGACGTAGCCGGTGAAGCAGGTGTCGGCGGCGATGGAGGCGAGCGCGGTGCGCGCCTCGGGCGCATCGCTCACCGAGTTGTCGCCGTCGGAGGCGTAGAAAAGGTAGATGTTGCAGCGGCCGGGGTTATAGCGCGCGTCGATGATCTCGCGCACTTTGTTGAGCCCCGTCGAGGTCACCGTGCCGCCGGTGCCCGACACCTGGAAGAAGTCCGGCTCGTTGAATTCCCACGCCTCGGTGGTATGCGCCACGAACACGGTCTCGAGCGAGCGGTACTCGCGCCGCAGGCCCTGCACCACCCAGAAGAAGAACGTCTTGGCGAGCTTGCGGTCGCGATCGGACATGCTGCCCGAGACGTCCAGCATGAAGAACACCACGGCGTGAATCGCCGGCTGCTTGCGCCGCGCGAGCTGGCGGAAGCGCAGGTCCTCATCCGTGAAGGTCGGCGTCGCGCCCGGCGCGCCGCGGCGCTTCACCAGTTCCTTGAAGGAGCGGCGCCGATCGAGCCGCGAGCGTGCGCCGCGCCGGTCCCAGCCCTCGCGTATCCAGTCGGTCTCTTCGGAGGGTCCGACGCGCGCCTTGAGGTTGGGAAGATGCATCTCCTCCCAGAGCCAGTCGACGATGTCGTCGACCTTGAATTCGAGCAGCAGCTGGACTTCGCCCTCATCGCGCCCACCGGCGCCCTTCTCACCCGGACCTTGCTGCCTGGAGGGATCGGAGAACACATCGCCGGGTTTCGCCTTGCCCTGACCGGCGCCCTGGGACTCCTCGGCGCGCCGCAGCCGGAAGTGATAGTGCTCGAGCATGCGCACCGGCACGCGCACCGTGCGCGCGCCGTCGTTGATCACTTCACCGCCGGCGATGATCTCGGGCAGGTTGGCGCGTACCGCCTCGCGCACTTTCTCATCGTGTCGCAGCCAGTCTCGCGCGCCACGCGAGAAGAGCTCGTACCACTTCGCCGCACTGAGCGGAGGCTGTCCGCCGCCGCTCCCGCCCTCTTCGTCCATGGTCCTACTCGTACTCCTTTTTCAAGGGCGGCGCTACTCCTACTCCTGTGCAAGCAGCGTAGTCACATAGCTCAAGGCCTCCTTGGCGCTGTGCTCGTCGTAGCCGTATTCGCTCACCAGGCGCTGCTGCACCACGGAGATCTTCTGGCGCGCCTCCTCATCCGGGCGCGCGGTCGAAGTCACGAGCCGCAGCACGTCGCGGCGCTCCTCGAAGAGATATTGCTCGATGGCCTCGCGCATGCGCGCGTGGCTGGCAAGCTTGAACTTCTCGCCGGCCTTGAATGCCACCATGGCCTTGCGCACCACTTCCTGGCGGAAGGAGAGCTTGCCGGAGTCCGAAACCTTGATCTTCTCCTCGACCGAGCGCAGGAAACGCTCATCCGCGGCGCGCGTCTCGCCGGTGATGGGATCGGTGACCTGGCGATGATCGAGCGAAGCCTCGACCTCGTCCAGGTACTTCTCGAGCAACTGCTGCGCTTCCTCCTCGAAGGAGGCGAACATCGCCCGATGCACGTCCTCTTTCACCCAGCGGTTGTAGAACTCCTTGCGCGCCGTCACCAGGTGATCGATCCAGGTCTTCTTCTGCTTGGCGTCCATGCGCGCATCGCTCTCGATCGAGTCCTTGAGCGCCAGCAGCAGCTCCATGCTGGTGAGGCTGTGGGTGTTGCCGCGGGTGATGGCATTCGAGATCGCATTGATGACGAAACGCGGGCTTACCCCGGTCATGCCCTCATCGGGCGACTCGGTGTGCAGCCGCGTGCCTTCGTTCTCGGACATGCCCTCGACCGCCTCGCCCGCATAGATGCGCAGCTTCTTGGCGACATCGAGGCCCTCGCGCTCGGGCTTGGTGAGGCGCGTGAGGATGGCGAACACGGAGGCGAGATTCAGCACGTGCGGGTCGAGGTGCACGTTGCGGAACGCCGGCGCGCCCGACACCAGCTTCTGATAGATGCGCGACTCATCGCGATAGGACAGCGCATAGGGGATCTTGATGATCACCATGCGGTCGAGCAGCGCCTCGTTCTCCTTCTCCTGGAGGAACTTGTGGAACTCGGCGAGATTGGTATGGGCGAGGATGGTCTCGTCGAGGTGAATCAGCGGGAAGCGCGACACCTTGACGTTCTTCTCCTGCGTGAGTGTCAGCAGCAGGTAGAGGAACTCGCGTTTCACCTTGAGGATCTCGATCATCTCGAGCACGCCGCGACTGGCGGCGTAGACCGCGCCCGACCACGACCAGGCGCGCGGGTCGCCCTCATCGCCGATCTGCGCGACTTTGGCGAGATCCACCGAGCCGACGAGATCGGCGATGTCGGCGGTGGTCGGATCGTGCGGCGCATAGGTGCCGATGCCGACGCGCGAGGCTTCGTTGAGGAATACACGCTCGACCGGCACGCGCACGAAGTCGCCCTCGAACTCGCGCTCGACGAAGTCGCGCGCCCACGGCGAGAGCTCGCCCTGCACGGCGATGCCGTAACGCTCGCGGAACTCGGCGCGCAGGCTCGTCGGGATCAGGTTCAGCGGGTTCTCGCGCAGCGGCGAGCCGCGGATGGCGTAGAGCGCCCCTGCGTCGGTGCGGCTGTATTCCTCGAGGCCGCGTTTGAGCAGGATCGCGACCGTGGACTTGCCTCCGGAGGGCGGGCCGAGCATCAGCAGCAGGCGCCGGCCGACGTCGGAGCCGGCGGCGGCGGCCTTGAAGTAATCCACCAAGCGCGACAGCGGCTCGTCGATCCCGAAGAGCTCGTGCTTGAAGAGCTCGCGCGCGCGCACGTGCTCGCCGGCTTCGGACTGGGCGGCGCGGCCGTGCCAGCGCAGCATGTCCCAGATGTACTCGTGGCTGGTGCGCGCAAGCGCCGCCGGGTTCGCCGGCAGGATGTTGGCGAGGAACTCGCCGAAGGTTCCTTCCCAGCGCTGCGCGCGGTGCAGCCGGCTGAAGGAGCTCAGCGTCTCGATGAAGGTAGCGGCCGTGCCCTGAGATTCCGAGTCAGATCGCATCGTTGATCCCTCCGTTGAGCCAGCGTCGTGGCCGGCGGATCCGCCTGGCTGTTAACTTAGTCCCAACGTCCCGCACAAAAAAGTGATGCCCTTCTGATCCTCGTACCCTTATTACGTTAAGAGTGTCACAGCAACGAATTGTTCACGCCAGAGGGCCGGCACGCCAGCGCAGCGGTGGCCGGCCGGCCGCGGAGGACGCGCGGTGGCTTAAGTGGCTGATTGCAAAGCGCGGCCGGACGCCGTACGCGGGGGCCGGCGACAGGCGGTGGAGCTCCCGCGCTGCAGGTCCGTTTGGACCCGTCAGCCGCCCCTCGTCGGGACGACCAGCCGCCCCGCCGGACCGAAGCGAGCAGTACTTCAGAGTTTCCTCATCGCCGTCGCCGGCGCCCGACGTGCCCTGTCGTTATTGTGAACTGACGCACTCCCCTTTCCCCGAGGCTACATATCCTCCACCGCAGAGGAGTTCCGCGCCGCGGATTTGATCGACCGCGGCGGCCTCGCTTCACGGACGGAGAATCGATCCGCTTCGTCAGTGAACGCTACCCAAGGTGGAGACACGCCACGTGGCCAGTGCAGCATCGAGACAGCCTCAAACCCAGGCCGCGGCCGCGTCAGCTGCCACTTCATCGAGCGCCCAGCCGGCAGTCGATGTCACCGCCATAACCAACCGCGACGATTTTCTGCTCGAGCTCGGCCAGGCACTCGGCGGCCAGGCATCGATCCGGCCGGTCGACTCCCTCGAGTCCGCGCTCGATGTCCTCGGCGGTCCGACCAAACGCGGCCAGGTCGTGGTGCTCGATGCGATGCACGCGGGCGAAGTGCGCCCGGCGGTCGAGGCGCTGCAGGGCCGCGCGCCGCAAGCCGTCGTGCTGGTGTTCGCCGCCGAGGCACTCGAGCGGCAGGTGGCGGCCGCGGTCAAAGGGTCCAAAGTATTCGCGGTGCTCTCCTCGCCGATCGATGCGCGCAAGGCGCAGGCGGTATTTGGTGCGGTGATCGAGGAAGCAGCGGCCCGCAGAACCGGTCACGGCAACGCCCAGGCTGCAGCCCCAGCTGCCGAATTCACACTCGGTGCCGCGCGCTTCCCGCCGCTGGTAGCCGATGAGCCGCGCGGGCCGAGCGGCGGCAGCCGCCTGCCGCTGATCGCGATCGCGGCAGTGGCTGCGCTCGCAATCGCGGGCGGCGCGGCCTGGTTCTTCACGCGCGGCAACAGCGCCTCGCCCGCACCCTCGAGCGCGCCGCAGGCACTCACTACGGAGGCTGCGCCCGCCGCGGCGCCGACCGCCGGCACCGCCGGTGCCACGTCCGAGAATTCCGAAGCCGCGCTCGCGCCGGCCCCGAGCGCAGACGTTGCCATCGTGCACGGCAAGGTGGACGAATTGCTGGAGAAGGCGCGGCTCGCCATGCGCGAGCGGCGCTACACCGATCCCGCCGGGGACAACGCGCTGGTCTACTACCGCTCCGCGGTCGCCGCGAATTCCGAGAATGGCGAGGCGCGCGACGGCCTGCAGCGCGTCGCCGGCGTGATCGCCGGCCGCTTCGATGAGGCGCTCAACGGCGGTCGCCTGGACGAGGCGGCCCAGAACTTCGTAAATTTCAAGGCCGCGGTCCCGGACGATCCGCGCATCGCGGAGCTGGGCTCGCGCCTCGCCAACGCGCAGATCAGCAAGGCGATCGCCGACGGCAATCTCGAGCGCGCCGCGGCCGTCGTGCGCCAGGCGCAGCAGTCGGGCGCCCTGAGCGCCGAGCAGGCCGCCAGGTGGCGCGCCGATCTCGGCAAGCGCCAGGAGGAGGCGAAGGTCCAGCGTCTCGCCGGGCTCGTCGAGGAACGTATCCGCGACGGCAAGCTGGTCGATCCCGCCGATGACAGCGCCAGGGCGTACGTGCATCAGCTGATGACGAGCTCGCCCACCAACGAGCGCACCCAGCGCGCCCAGCATGATCTGGCCGCCGCTTACATCAGGAAAGCCCGCGATGCCGCCTTTGCGCGCAACTCCGCCGAGGAGGATCGCTGGTTGAACGAGGCGCGCGCGGTGGGCACGAGCGCCGCCGACATCAGCGCCCTGAAGAACGACATCGCCGGCGCGCGCGCCAAGGCCACGCAAGCCGAGGCCGAGCGCCTCGCGCAGCTGGCACGCGAGCGCGTACGGGACGGCCGGCTCACCGATCCGGCGCAGGACAGCGCAGCCTGGTATCTCACCCAGCTGCAGTCCGCCGATCCGCAGAACGCCGCGATCGCCGCCGTCAGAGGCGACCTGACGAAGCTGCTGCTCGAGCGGGCGCGCGCCGCGCTGCAGGCCGGCAAGAGCGCCGAGCAGGACCTCGCCGCGGCGCGCCGTTTCGGGGCCGATCCCAAGGACCTGCAGGCGGTGCAGCAGTCGGCAGCACCCAAGCCCGCCACGGTCGACCCCGCCACGCTCGCAGGGAGCCTCAAGGCCGTGAAGACGGTACCTCCTGAATACCCGCAGGCCGCGCTCAACGGAGGGGTCTCCGGCAGCGTGCTGCTGACCTTCACCGTAGACGCCAAGGGCGCGACCCGCGACGTGCAGGTCGTGCAGTCGACGCCGCATGGGGTCTTCGATCGCGCGGCCGTGGCCGCGGTGAAGCGCTGGCGCTATGAACCCATGATCGTCAACGGCGCGCCGGTCGAGGTGCCGACCCGCACGCTGGTGCGCTTCGAATTGCCGAAGCAGTAGGACAACAGGAGAGCCGCGAATGACTCCGATCGGCAACGACCGCCGTCGCCAACTTCTCACTGCCGGCATCGGTACCGTGCTGACGCTGGTGATGGGCGCCGTGCTGTTTGCCGGCTTCCGCCTCGCCACGCAGATGCGCGCCAACATCATCGCGCTGCAGACCGCGAGCACGCTGCAGACTTACCCCGACGACATCACCCAGCAGCTCACCTCGCTCCGTGACCGCCTCGAGGCGCGCGCCTACTCCGGACAGGCGCTCGCGGACCTGCAGGGCACGGTGCGGCGCTTCGATCGCCAGCTGAAGGACTTGAGCGGCTACACGCAGTCGGCCGAGCTCAGCCGCTCGCTGCAGCTGTGGCGCGAGTACGGTCCGGTGATCGAGCCGGTGGTCGCCTTCACCGGCCAGCCGTACGTGGACTCCGACACTGCCGGCAGCACGCTGTCGCGCGACGGGCGCGCGCACTATGCCGAGGTCAAGCGCGCGCAGCTGTTCGCCATCGACAATGCCAAGGCACTGCAGGGGCAGCTCGCCACCCTCGCCACTTCGCTCCAGAAGAGCTCCTCGGACGCCGCCACACACCTGCGCACGCTCCTCTCGGTCGGTGTGCTCGCCGCGCTGGTGCTGGCGATCGCCGCCGCCTGGTTCCAGTTCACCCGCTCGCGCCACGAGCGCGTCGCCCGTGAGGCGCAGGAGCAGACGCGCGACATTCTGCACACGGTGCGCGAAGGCTTCTTCCTGCTCGACGCCAACTACCGCATCGGCTCGGTGTGGTCGGAGGCCCTGACGCGCATGTTCGGGCGCGAGGACTTCGCCGGTCTCACCTTCGAGGAGCTGCTCAAGGACCTGGTGCCGGCGGCGACGCTCGCCACCGCCACCAAGTACATCAAGCTTCTGTGGGGCGAGCGCGCCCACGAGAACCTGATGAAGAGCATCAACCCGCTGGGCCAGCTCGAGATCAACATGGACAACGGGCACGGCGGCAAGGAGACCCGTTACCTGCAGTTCGATTTCCACCGCGTCATGGGGCCGGCGGGCATCAAGCACGTGCTGTGCTCGGTCGGCGACATCACCTCCAGCGTGCTGCTGTCGCGCGAGCTGCAGGAATCGCAGGACAACGCCAACGCGCAGCTCGACATGATGCTGGCGATGATGCACGTCGACCCGCTGCAGCTGGTGTCGTTCCTCGACGGAGCGGAGACGGGACTGAAGCTGGTCAACACCATTCTCAAGGAGCCGGCGCGAACCGACGCCGAATTCCGCAAGAAGCTCTCCGGATTGTTCCGCGAGCTGCACTCGATCAAGGGCGAGGCCTCCGCGCTCAGCCTCTCGAGCATCGCCAATCGCGTGCACTCGCTCGAGGACATCGTCAGCGAGCTGAAGAAGAAGGCCGAGCTCTCCGGCAACGACTTCCTGCCGATGGTGCTCAAGCTCGACGAATTGCTCGCGCACCTGCGCTCGGTGCGCGAGATGGCCGGGCGCCTCACGGCTCTCAAGGAGGCCGCCGGCCCCCCGGCGGCCACTCTGACGCAGCATGTCAGCGCGCCCTCGCCAGCCCCCGCCGCCACGCAGCCCGCGCCGGAGCCGCAGTCGGCGCAGCGCAGCCCTGCCGGCTTTGCACGTCGGGCCGAGGATCTGGCGCCCACGCTCCACGCGCTCGCCGAGCGCCTGGCGCAGGATCAGAACAAGCGCTTCCGGCTGAAGCTCGCCGGTCTCGCCGAGGTGCCCGCGCCCTTCGTCGGCACGGTGAAGGACTGCCTGATTCAGATGCTGCGCAATGCCGCGGTACACGGGATCGAGGACCCCGAGGTGCGGCGCGCCGCCAACAAACAGGACATCGGCATCGTCAGCGTGCAGTTCGTGAAGTCCTCGCAGGGCTACGACCTGGTATTCGAGGATGACGGCGCCGGAATCGCCACCGAGACCCTCAAGGCGGCGGCGGTGCGCCGGCAGATGATCACCGAGGAGGAAGCCGCGGTCATGGACACCCGCACTGCCATGGCGCTGATATTCCGCCCGGGCTTCTCCACGCAGGAGCAGGTCTCGATGGATGCCGGCCGTGGCGTCGGCATGGACGTGATCGCCCGCAGCGTCTACGCGCTCGGGGGCAAGATCGGCGTGAGCACGCACCCCGGCAAGTACACCCGCTTCAAGATCTCGCTTCCGGCCGGACAGGCCTCGAGCAGCGCGGTCGCCTGACCCATGAACGCCAAGCGATCCTACAAGCTGCTGATCGTCGACGACTCGAACATCATGCGGCGGCGCATCGAGCGCTCGCAGCAGTTCGAGGAGCTGCAGCTGGTCGGGACCGCCGGCAACGGGTTCGATGCCATCGAGCTCTTCAAGAAGCATGACCCGGATGTGGTCACCATGGACCTCACCATGCCGCGCATGGACGGCATCGAGTGCATCGGCAAGCTCGTGGCGCTCAAGCCCGCGGTACGGATCCTGGTGATCTCGGCGCTCGCCGACAAGGCGACGGCGGTCGAGGCGATGGAGAAAGGCGCCAATGGGTTCCTCAACAAGCCCTTCACCGACCGCCAGCTGAACGAGGCTTTCGCGGAGCTGATGCGCTAATGCTGCACGAACAGGAGCTGAAAACCTTCGTCGAGGGCACGACGAATTTCTTCGAGGTGGCGGCGCAGCAGCCGGCCTCGATCGGCTCGCCGTACCTGATGGAGGGCGCGCCGCAGGTACACGAATACACCGGGGTCATCAACGTCTCCGGCAAGCGCGAGGGCGTGGTCTTCTTCACCGCCCCCAAGGCGATGCTGACGGTACTGCTGATGAAGATGCAGGAGAACGATTTCAGCCACGAGACCATGCGCGACCTGGTCGGCGAAGTCGCCAACACCATCTCGGGCAACGCGCGGCGCGACTTCGGCCGCGAGTTCGTGATCTCGGTCCCCTGCGTGCTCTCGGGCGAGAAGCCGGAGCTGCCTCAAAAGCCGGGGCTGCGCTCCTTCATCATCCCCATCAACTGGCGAAGTCACTCGGCCAAGCTGGTCGTCTCCCTGACCTGAGGCGGTTTGCCCAGGCCCTCGTCGCGAGGCTCCCCCACGCGATACTGAAGTACCCGTTTCAGTGAGGCGCGGTGACCCTGTCCACGCGCGCCCCTTTCAATCGGATGTGCCAAGACCTGCAATTGTGACGGTTGCACTGTCGCCAGGGGCGGTTTTGGCGCGTCATCAGCACCCTCATGCAAGCCATACCCCTGGGTGTGATCACGCTGCGCCGCGAAGTGGCGCAGCGCTATGACCGAATCAACCGCCTGTGGCTGACGGCGCGCAACGCCTACCGGCGGCTGCACGAGGCGCCGGTGCAGAACCTGACCGCGCTGCGCGATGCCGCGCAGCGGCTCGACCAGCTCGATCGCGGACGTGCGGCGCTCCTGCGCGACCTCAAGGCGTTAGCGGATTAGGCCCCAATCGCGATCCCGGCGGACATCAGCTTCGCCGGCCGCCTCCGAGCACCCGTGCCGGCAGCATGATGATCGCGCGCAGGAGCTCGAACACTCCTTCGACCGCGAGACCAAAGAGCCTGAACGGCAGCAGCAGCAGCCACACCAGGGGATACAGCAGCAGCGCCACGAGAGCGAGCGGCCAGCACACCACGAGCAGCAGCAGCCACAGAAGAAATGCCGCCATTTGACGATCCCCGGATGACGCGCCACAGTCACGGGGTGGCGCACGCAGTGGTATAGCACATGAGGACAGCCCGGGCATTCCAACAGCCTCCGGCTCTCGTCCCCGGGGCGCGCGTCGCGGTCGTTGCTCCCGCCAGTGCCTTTGACCGGCCCTCCTTCGAGAGCGGTGTCGCCCTGATCGCGGCGCGCTACGAGGTGCATTACGGAGCCTCACTCTTCGAGCGGCACCGCTACCTCGCCGGGTCCGACAGGCGGCGTCTCGAGGAGCTGACCGGGGCGCTGCTTGATCCCGAGATAAAAGGAGTGTTCTGCGCGCGCGGCGGGTACGGCGCGACGCGGCTGCTCAAGTACCTTGGATCGTTGCAGCTGGCGGGAGCGAAGCCCCTGGTCGGCTTCTCCGACATCACCGCGCTCCATCTGTGGCTGCAGAGCCGCGGCATCGTGAGCATCCACGGGCCGGTGCTCACGCAGCTGCCGCAGCTACCCCTCGAGACGCACCGGCGCCTGTTCGCGCTGCTCGAGTCCTCATCCCCCGCGCCGGCGCTGCGGGCCAGCGACACCTTCGTCGCGGGCGTCGCGGAAGGTCCGCTGCTCGGGGGCACGCTGTCGGTCGTGACGCGGATGCTGGGCACGCCCTATCTGGCCTCGCTCGAGGGAGCGGTGCTGCTCCTGGAGGACGTCGGTGAGCGCCCCTACCGCCTCGACCGCATGTGGACCCACCTCGCGCTCGCCGGCGTGTTCGAGCGGATCCGCGGCATCGCGCTCGGGTCTTTCACTCACTGCGAGGAGAAGGATGCCGATTACACCGCCAGCGATGTGCTGCGCGAGCTCGCCGTCGCGACGGGGCTCCCGTGCGCCGCCGGCTTTCCGATCGGACACGGGGTCATGAATGAGCCGGTCCCGCTCGGGACGCGCGTGCGGCTCGACGCCGGCGCGCGGAGTCTCGAGTTCCTCGAGGCGGCGGTCGCATAGGGCGACTACTCGAGGCGTCTGACCGCCACCCCCTCGAGCGCACCGCCATCGGCACGCTCGACGGTGAACTCGATCGGGCGGCAGCAGACCTCGCAATCCTCGATGTAGGAGGTGTCGGCTGCGGTCACGTCGATGCGCGTCTCCAGCCTCTCACCGCACCACGGGCAGCGCACGGCGATGAATTCCTCGGGAGCGAGGCTCGCGGCGCGGTCCGCGCCAGGCTCGTAGACCGGCTCCAGTCCATAGAGTTCATCGATGCTGTCCGCATCGAGCCGCGTGATGCGTCCCTTGAGCCTCTCGAGCTCCATGGCCTTGCGGCGGGTCATCGTGCGAGGATACGCCCATATGCGCGAGGTGCTCCCAAAAGCTTGGTTTTTCCCGGCTGCACTGGCGCTGGTGCTCACCGCGTGCGCGGCCGGACCGAGCGAGCAGACGCCTGCGGGGCTGGTGCTCGCCGGAAACTGGAAGCTGAATCACGCCGCGAGCACTGATCCCCAGAAAGTCATTGCCTCGATGCGCGCCAAGGCCCAGAAGATCGTCGCGCGCCAATACGGAACGCCGGACTACGGCACGCGTGCGTCCGGGGGCGCTGCCCAGACCGCGGCCGATAACTCGGGGCTCGGCGGCGATGAGCCGCCCTCCTCCGATGCTCGCGGCATGCGCCGGCCCGACCTGCTGCGCTACTCACCGATGATGCAGGTGCTCAACACCGTGATCCAGCGGGGCGATTTCCTCACCATCAGCCAATCGAGCGACAAGATCGCCCTCGACTACGGCACTACGGCGCGCAGCTTCGTACCGGGCGCACACAGCGTCGTGTCCGCGGCAATGGGCGTTGCCGATCAGATCTCAGGGTGGATCGGACGGCAGTACGTGATCGAGCAGAAGGCGCAGCTCGGACCGAACGTGCACGAGGAGCTGGGGCTCTCAAAGGATGGGCAGCAGCTCATCGACAAACTGCGCATCGGTCCGGCGGAGCTGCCGGCCGTCGAGCTCACACGCGTGTACGACCGAACGGAGACGGTTCCCAGGGTACCGCCCACGAGCGACTGAGCTTGCGCGCCGACGCTCAATCCTGCTCGCTCCGGGCGCTGCGGCACGTGGCGTGCGGCGCCGCACTGGCGCTGGCCTTAGGGGTGGCGCGCGCGCAGCCGGCGGCCGACGCCCCGCTTGCCGAGATCGTAGTGGAGGGCCGGCACGAGGGGCCGCGCATGTGGACCGTGCGGCGCGGGGATCACACGCTCTGGATCCTGGGCACGGTCACTCCGCTGCCTAAGAAAATGGTGTGGCAGCCGGACGCCGTGCGTGAGGTGCTGCGGCAGTCGCAGGAAGTGGTCCCCGCGTGGCCTTCCTACGGGATCGGCGCAAACCCGTTCACCGCGCTGCGGGTATTCATCCAGTGGCGCAAGATGCAGCGCCCTCCCGACAAGTTGCCGCTGAAGGAGACGCTGCCGCCGCAGCTTTACCTGCGCGTCACCGCGCTCGAGGCGAAATACGACCCGCACGACACGCGGCTCGAGGAACTGCGGCCGATGCTGGCGGCTGAACGGCTCACGACTCGCGTGCTCGAGGCCTCCGGGCTCGACTTCCACAACGAGGTGCAGCGCACGGTACTCAGCCT
>DATGJR010000052.1:0-15035 GCA_035295065.1 Steroidobacteraceae bacterium | reverse complement strand
GGTGAGCCAGGTGCGGTCGGGCTCGGGGACGCGCTCGGGAATCATCTGCCGCACCTGTGCCAGGTAACGGGCGCCCGCGAAGATGCTCTGCTGCGGATTGTTGCGGTCCTTGATCCCCATTGCCTGCGCGGTGTCGGCCGTGAGCATCATCAGTCCCTGTGCGCCATCGTCGGAGGCGGCGCGCGGGTCCCACTTCGATTCCTGGTAACCGATGGCGGCCAGCAGCCGCCAGTCGAGGCCCGCCTGCACCGCGGCCTCCTCGAACCAGGTGCGATAGCGCGGCAGGCGGTCGGCGACGTGGCCCTGAAACTCGCGCGACTCCTCGTATGCGAAGCGGCGCGTGTCGCCTGAGCTCTCAGCCAGCAGTTGCGCCAGCTCCCCGGAGCGGCTCAGGGTGCCGAAGAACTGATCGACGCTCTCGAGCAGCGCGGGCGCGTCTTTCCGCACCAGCCACTGCACCGGGCGCGTATCGGGGAGCGCAAAGCCCACCAGCACGTTCGGGTAGAGGTGATGCGCGAAGGAGAACTCGCGCGCGTCGGTGATGGCGTAGTCGGCCTGACCGGAATCGACGTCCTCGACCGGGTCGGCGGTGCTCGGAGCGGTCTGCACCCACTGCAGCGTCGGTGCCATGGTGCTGCGCAGCTTCTCGAGAATGCGCTCCTGGGGGCTGCCGGCCCGCACCGCCAGCCGCGCCGATTCGAGCTGCAGCGTATCGCGCGGCCGTGTGCCGCTGCGCTGATAGACGACCAGCTGCGGGATGTTGGCGTACGCGACCGCAGCGCTGGCGACGCGCTGCCAGTCGGAGGAATCGCTGAGTGAGGCTGCGGCGATGTCCGCGCGGCTTTGCGCCAGCGCCTCCTGCATCGCCTTCTCATTGGCCACCGGGTACATCGTCAGCCGCACGCCGAGCTGCGCGGCGAAGCGGCTTGCCAGCTGGTACTCGAGCCCCTCGGTCCCCTGCGCGCCGAGGTAATAGCAGGTCGGGAGGTTGAGGGTGACCACGCGCAGCTCGCCGCGCGCGCGGATCTCCTCGAGAGCGGACGATGCGTGCCGCGCGCAGCCCGTGAGGAGCAGCACGCCGGCGGTGGCGAGGGTCAAAGTCCGCACCAAGGAAGCCCTCCTGGCGAACTGCTTTCCGCTAGAATACCAGCCCGCAAAACGGCCCAGGTCGCTTGAGTGCGGAGAGGTACCGAAGCGGTCATAACGGCGCCGACTCGAAATCGGATGGTCGGGTAAAACCGGCACGTGGGTTCGAATCCCACCCTCTCCGCCAGACACTTGCCATCAGCAGCACGCGAATCTCGCCTCGGCCAACGTCGCACCGCAGTCAGGGGCACGGCGAGAGGGTGGGAGACGACCGCAGGTCGGTCCCGAGCGAAGCGAGGGATGAGCGGCCGTCCGGCCGCGAACAATCCCACCCTCTCCGCCATACGTTACAGAAAATCCGCCAGCCCGCTGACCGACGAGCATGGCGCGACTATGGGGGATAACGCCCGAAGGGCGGCCCCGAAGGGGCGAGGCGCGAAGCGCCGAGTAATCCCACCCTCTCCGCCATACGCTACACAAAATCCGCGGGGCCTTAGGCCTCGGGTTTCTTCAGCGCCTCGCGGTACGCGGCCCCGAATGCCTCGATGAAGGTGTGGGGCAGGTGGTCGGCCGGCATCTCGATGAGATTGCGATAGAAGGTGACGAACAGGTCCCAGTACTGGGACTTGTCGGCGCTCTTCGCCTTGCCGCGCCGCGCGGCGCGCTCGAAACGCGTCTCGAGCTCGGCGGGGTCGAGGCGGTCGAGAAATTCGATGAATGCGGCACGGGTTGCCTGCGCCGTGGCCTTCTCGTGCAGCTTGGCATCGTCCACGAGCTCGCGCAGCCATTGCACGGAATCGAGCCGCCGGTTCTCGTGCTGCACCAGCAGCGCGATGAGCAGGTCCTCGACCATGGAGTCCGCGAGCGAGGGCCGCGGATCGTCCGCCTCGCGGGCCGGCGACTCGATGCGGTAGCGGTTGCGGGTGTTGGCGCGCGTGCGCTCGAGGTCCTTGAAGCCCACCAGAATCTCGCGGAACAGCCGACCGGCCAGATGCAGCAGGCGCCCCTGCGCATCTGCGGGCAGCCGCTCGGGGTCGATGCCCGCGCCGCGACAGAAGGCGTCGAGTCCCGTGTGCACATCCGCCAGCACCATGGCGCCGTTGCCGTTCTTGGGCTCGCGGGCCACGGCCTCGGCGAGCCGCGCCATGCGCTCGCCGTGCGAGTCGGGCGGCGGCTCCTGCGCCGGCGTCGGGGCGGCGGTCGCGGGGTGTACCTCATCGTCCACCAGCACCACGTCGGGTTCAGTCAGCTTGCGCACCGGGCCGGAATCGACCGCCTGGCCGTAGATGTTCACCGGGAGCGCCGGGTCGCGGCGCGGCTCGGGCACCAGCAGGTCATCGAGGTTCAGCGCCGCGCCGATGTCCCGGTCCGGCGGGTAGGAGAGCGAGCGCAGCGCGTGGATGCTGGTCGGCACCGCCGCCGCGACCGGATCTTCCTCCGGCGCCGCAGTGCGCTGCGCCTCGAGCGCCGCGACAATGTGGTATTCGCCGATGCGCAGTACGTCGCCGTTGGTCAGGCGGTAGCCGCTCGAGCCGCGCTTGGCGAGCGGCTCCATGTCGTCATTGACGTAGACGCCGTTGGTGCTGACGTCCTGAAGATAGAAGTGGCCCTCGCGGAACTGCACGCGCGCGTGGTGCGCGGACACGTAACGCATGGGGTCGGGCAGCACCCAGTCATTGTCCGCCGAACGGCCGATGGTGCCGCCTTCAACGGAAAAGATCGCGCTGCTGCGGTCAGCCAGCGAGCGCCGCTGGTCGCTCACCACGCGCAGCCGAAGTGTATTGGTTCCCCGGCTCAAGAAAGCCCCGTCCGTCGGACATATAATGCCAGCGTCAAAGCTACCCGACGGCACCTCACCGGCCATGGCAGTCAGTCACATTTTCCGCATTATGTTCGTGAATCAGGGCAAGGTTTATGAGGTGTATGCCCGCAAGGTGAGCCATGGGGAGCTGTTCGGCTTCATCGAGGTCGAGGAGCTGGTGTTCGGCGAGCGTTCCTCGGTGGTGCTGGATCCTTCCGAGGAGCGCATCAAGGGTGAGTTCTCCGGAGTGAAGCGCACCTTCCTGCCCATGCACTCGATCCTGCGGATCGATGAGGTCAAGAAGCAGGGCACACCTAAGATCACCGCGCTCGAGAGTGGCGCCAACGTGACCCAGTTTCCGGTACCGCTCTATTCGGCACCACCCGGCGGCGAGAAGAAATGAGGCGCGGGTAGGCATGCTGGAGATCCCCGGACCGCCGGCGCTGTCCGCGTTTCGTCTCGCCAAGCTCCTCGATCGGCTGATCGCCCTCGAGCCTGCCGTGACCGGCCTGAGCGCGCGCTTCGTGCATTTTGCCGATCTCGAGCGGCCGCTGAGCGAGTCCGAGCACGCGCTGCTCGCGCAGCTGCTCACCTACGGGCCGAGCCTGCCGGCGCAGACCGATGCCAGCGGCGCGCGCGTTCTCATCGTGCCGCGCGCCGGCACGATCTCGCCATGGTCGAGCAAAGCGACCGACATCGTGCATGTGTGCGGGCTCACCCAGGTGCGGCGCGTCGAGCGCGGCATCGAGTACCGGCTGCACGGCGCGCGCCCCCCGGGCACGCCGCAGCTCGGGCTGCTCTCCGCGGCGCTCCTCGACCGTATGACGGAGATGGCGCTGCTGGATTCGAGCGAGGCCGCGCGCCTCTTTGCGCACAGCGCACCGAAGCCCCTCGCCACCGTGTCGCTCGCCGGCGGACGCGCCGCGCTCGCCGCGGCCAACGAAAAGCTCGGCCTCGCGCTCTCGGAAGATGAGATCGACTATCTGCTCGCGAGCTTCGCGCAGCTGAAGCGCGACCCGACCGACGTCGAGCTCATGATGTTTGCGCAGGCCAACTCCGAGCATTGCCGGCACAAGATCTTCAACGCCGCCTGGACCATCGACGGCGAGGCGCGCGCGGATTCGCTGTTTGCCATGATCCGCCATACCCATGCGGTGAGCCCGGCCGGCGTGCTCTCCGCCTATCGCGACAATGCGGCCGTGATCGCCGGCAACACGGGCACGCGCTACTTCCCGGATCCGGACTCGCGCATCTACCGCCGCTCGGTCGAGCCCATCGACATCCTCATCAAGGTCGAGACCCACAACCATCCGACGGCGATCTCCCCCTTCCCGGGGGCCGCGACCGGCTCGGGTGGAGAGATTCGCGATGAGGGCGCCACCGGCCGCGGCGCCAAGCCGAAGGCGGGGTTGACCGGATTCACGGTGTCGAACCTGCGCATCCCGGGATACGAGCGGCCGTGGGAGCGCGAATTCGGCGCGCCGGCGCGCATCGCCTCGGCGCTCGACATCATGATCGAGGGCCCGATCGGCGCGGCGGCTTTCAACAATGAGTTCGGCCGCCCGGCGGTGTGCGGCTACTTCCGCACTTTCGAGCAGCAGCTCCCCGGGGACGCCCGGGGGCGGGTGCGCGGCTACCACAAGCCCATCATGATCGCCGGCGGACTCGGCAACATCCGCCGCCCGCACATCGAGAAGGCTCCCGTGCCGGTGGGGGCCAGGCTCATCGTGCTCGGCGGTCCCGCGATGCTCATCGGGCTCGGGGGAGGCGCGGCCTCCTCGGTCGGCAGCGGCAGCTCCAGCGCCGATCTCGATTTCGCCTCGGTGCAGCGCGGCAACCCCGAGATCCAGCGCCGCGCCCAGGAAGTGATCGATCGCTGCTGGTCGCTCGGTGAGCGCAATCCGGTGCTGCTCATCCACGACGTCGGCGCCGGCGGCCTTTCCAATGCGGTGCCGGAGGCGGTTGCCCACGGCGGGCGCGGCGCGCGTGTGGATCTGCGCGCCATCCCGAGCGCGGAGAGCGGCATGTCGCCGATGGAGCTCTGGTGCAACGAGGCGCAGGAGCGCTACGTGCTGATCGTCGCCGCCGAGTCGCTCGCCGAGTTCGGCGCGATCGCCCAACGGGAGCGCTGCCCGTTCGCGGCAATCGGCGAGATCGATGGCAGCGGGCGTCTCACCGTGAGCGATCCGCTCTTGCGCGAGCGAGCGGTGGACATGCCGCTCGAGCTGCTGCTCGGCAAGCCGCCGCGCCTCACCCTCGATGCGCACCGCGTCGCGCCGCTCCGGCGGCGCTTCGAGGCGAGTGGCATCGAGCTGCGCGAGGCTCTCTACCGGGTGCTGCGCCTGCCGGCGGTGGCCGACAAGGCCTTCCTCATCACGATCGGCGATCGCACCGTAGGCGGTCTCGTCAGTCGCGATCAGCTGGTGGGCCCGTGGCAGGTGGCGGTGAGCGATGCCGCGGTTACGCTGGCCGACTACGAGGGCGTCGCCGGAGAGGCGATGGCGATGGGCGAGCGCACGCCGGTGGCGTTGCTCGATGCGCCCGCCTCCGGACGGCTCGCGGTCGCGGAGGCGATCACCAACATCCTCGCGGCCGACGTCGAGTCGCTGTCGCAGATCCGCCTGTCGGCCAACTGGATGGCCGCGAGCGGCGAGCCCGGCGAGGATGCGGCCCTCTACGCGACGGTTGCCGCGGTGGGCAAGGAGCTGTGTCCCGCGCTCGGGATCGCCATCCCGGTCGGCAAGGACTCGCTCTCCATGAAGACCCGCTGGAGCGAGGGCGGCATCGAGCGCAGTGTCGTGGCGCCGGTGTCCCTCATCGTGTCGGCTTTCGCCCCCGTGAAGGACGCGCGCCGCACCCTCACCCCGGTGCTCGAGCGTGAGGCGGCCCCAAGCTCGCTCTGGCTCATCGATCTCGCCGGCGGCCGCAACCGCCTGGGAGGCTCGGCGCTGGCACAGGTTTTCGGTGAGCTCGGCGATGAGCCGGCCGATCTCGATGAGCCGCGGCGGCTGATCGCTCTCGCGGCGACGCTGGCGGAGCTGCGCGATGCGGACCTGCTGCGCGCCTATCACGACCGCTCCGACGGGGGCCTGCTGGTGACCCTCCTCGAGATGGCCTTCGCCGGGCACTGCGGCCTGGAAGTGGCGCTGCCGGCCGAGCGCGGACCCCCCGCCGCGCAGCTCTTCAGCGAAGAGCCGGGCGTCGTGGTGCAGCTGCGGGTGAGCGATGAGCCCCGCTTCCTGGAGATTCTCGCGCGTCACGGTCTCGCCTCCGCGGCGCTCAAGCTCGGCGCGCCGCTTACCGAGCTGCGCGTGCGCGTGGCGGTGGGTACGCAGCGGCTCGATGAGTCCTGGGGCGATCTCAGGCGCGCCTGGTCCGAGACCTCCTGGCGCATGCGCTCGCTCCGCGACGACCCCGAGTGCGCCGATGAGGAATTCGCGGCGCAGAGCGCTGAAGCCGATCCGGGCCTCTCCGTCGAGCTGCGCTTCGATCCGCGCGAGGACATCGCCGCGCCCTTCGTGGCGCGCGGCGCGCGCCCGCAGGTTGCGATCCTGCGCGAGCAGGGCGTCAACAGCCAGACGGAGACCGCGGCGGTGTTCGATCAGGCCGGCTTCGAGGCGCACGACGTGCACATGACCGATCTGCTGAGCGGAGCGCGCACGCTGGTCGGGTTCAAGGGACTCGTGGCCTGCGGGGGGTTCAGCTACGGGGATGTGCTCGGGGCGGGGGAGGGCTGGGCCAAGTCGATCCTGTATCACGAGGCGGTGCGCGCGGAGTTCGTGCGCTTTTTTGCACGCGGCGACAGCTTCGCGCTCGGCATCTGCAACGGCTGCCAGATGTTCGCCGCGCTCCGCAGCCTCATTCCCGGAACCGCGCACTGGCCGCGGTTCGTGCAGAACCGCAGCGAGCAATATGAGGCACGCTTTCCGCTGGTCGAGGTACTGCGCTCGCCCTCGGTGCTGCTCGAGGGTATGGCAGGCTCGGTGCTGCCGATCGCGGCGTCGCACGGTGAGGGCCGCGCGGAGTTCTCTTCAGCGCAGGCCGCGGCGAGCTGTGCCGGGAGCGGACTGGTGGGCTTGCGCTACGTGAATCACGACCGCAGCATCGCCAGCAGCTACCCCCGCAATCCGAGCGGCAGCCCCTTCGGGATTGCGGCGCTCAGCAATGCGGACGGGCGGATCACCATTACCATGCCGCACCCGGAGCGCTCGTTCCGCTACGTGCAGAACTCCTGGCGCCCGCGCGGCGCCGATGGCTACAGCGGCTGGATGCGCCTGTTCCGCAACGCAAGGCGGTGGGTGGGCTGAGGCCTGACTCAGCTTGCCTCGACGAGCGGCGTCACCTTGTAGCTGCCGGTCTCATCGAGGAAGAAGCGCCGCACCATGATCGCCTGCTGCAGTCTTCCCTTGCGAACGTAAGCCTCGTACAGCAGATCCTTCACCACCTCGAGC
The DNA here is from genome assembly GCA_035295065.1 of Steroidobacteraceae bacterium. GTDB lineage: Bacteria > Pseudomonadota > Gammaproteobacteria > Steroidobacterales > Steroidobacteraceae > 13-2-20CM-66-19. The sequence continues at coordinate 7,697 of DATGJR010000052.1, read as the reverse complement.
ATGACTCCCGACTGATAGCCATCGAGGAGCGGTACGCCCGCGCGCGCATCGAGCTCGGCGCCAAACAGCACCGCGCGGATGCACGCGAACAGCTCGGGTGAGATGTCGGTGAGCTCACGCAATCCATTGAGCTCATCGAACAGCCGCAGCTTCCCCGCCTCGCCGAGGTCCGCGAACATCGCCTGCATCGTGCGCCGGCACATCGAGCCGAAGGCGTTGAAGACACCGTGCTCGAAGCAGGTGAGGGCCTCCTTGAACAGCGTCTCCACCTCCGCGGGGATGTAGGTGAAGCTGAATTTTTCGCGCGCGCGCTCGACCTCGGTGAACTGCGGCGCCAGCTCGATGCGCGCCGCGCCGTAGAGCCGCGCGGTGAATCGCAGGAACACCGATGCGTGGCAGGCGTCGCACAGGTACACGACGCCGACCTGCTTGGGGCGGTAGAGCTGCAGGTCCTCGAAGCGCGGCACCGCGCTTGGAGTGATGTGGGCGACCGTCTGGCAATGCGGGCAGGTCACCACCAGGCTCTTGTCCTGGTCGTGATGCAGGCGGCTCGCGGAATCGATGTACAGGGACATATCCTTCAAGCGCTTGCGGCCTGTTGTTCTGGTATGGCCGCACCCGTCGTCCCATGTTAACCGATCGCAACGCGAGCGACTCATCCGCGCCGACGCGAGCGCTCGGCGATGGGGGCGGATCGGCGCGGCGGCGCGTTATGTCACAGGGTGTACGGTGCGGGCAAAGGCCAGGATGCGGTCCGCGAGCGTCGCGTACTCGCCGCTGAAGTGGTGGCCCTTGCCGATCTGCTCGCGCGCCAGATGTGCCGCGGGCGTCAACTCCGGGCAGATCGAATCGGACTCGCCCTCGCCATAGATGCACAGCACCGGCGTCGCGCCCAGAGCCGCCAGCTCCGGCCGCGTCGCCGGACCCGCTCCGCTCCCGACCCAATCGGAGATGGTCACCTCGAAGGCGGCGTTGGAGTCGATGCCGAGCAGACTCACGCTCGCCACGCGCGCGCGCAGGTCCGGCGGCAGGCGGTTGACCACGAAGGGCAACACGTCGGCTCCGAAGGAATAGCCGATCAGGAGCACCCGCTGCTTGCCCCAGGTGGTGAGGTAGTGGCGCATGAGGCGCGTCACATCGCGCGCGGTCTCATCCGGTGTGCGTTTGCTCCAGAAGTACTTCAGTGAATTCAAACCCGCCGTCGGCACTCCGCTCGCGGCGAGGCGCGCGGCCAGCTCCTGATCGAGACCCGCCCAGCCTCCATCACCCGTGAGGAGCAGCGCGAATTCATCCGAGGATCCACTGGCGGGTACCTCGGTGACCGGCAGGTCGCCGATCTCCGCTGGCGGCACGGACGCCGACGCTGCCGGCGCGCTCAGCTTCGCGTAAGCCGCGCGGAACTGCGGCATCCAGTTGCGCTCGACCGAGAAGCCGTGGCCGACGAGCGGCAGCCGCACGACCTCTCCGTTGACGACCTGGGCGGCGAACTCATCCACCGCCGGCGCGCTGCAGACCTCGTCCTTCTGCCCCTGGAAAGCAATCCACGGTTGTCGCAGGCTCTTCGCCGCTGCGAGCACCAGCTCGTGCTCCTTGTTGGTCGTGTAGCGCAGCCCCGTGCCGGGGCAGAGCCTGGCGCCCGAGAAATCCTGGTCGGCGCAGAAGCCGAGGCTCAGCGCCCCGGCGAACGTGCCGGGCGGCGATTGCACCAGTGCGCCGTAGACGATCGTGGCGCCCGAGGAGTAGCCGACCAGCACCGGCACGTGGTACTCGCGCATGCCGATTTCCTTCTGCACCTGGTGGCTCAAGGCCTCGAAGTCCTGGGCGAGCGACTCACAGGGAGCATCGGGACGCTGCGCGGCGCTGCCGAGGCTCGCGAGATAGTCGCGGACGTTGGCGCCGATGACGACGGCGCCCATGTCCTGCAGCGAGCGCGCCATGTTGACGACGCCGAGCTCCCAGCCGCCATCGCCGGAGAGAAAGATCGCCACGCTCTTAGGCGTGCCCTCGGGAATGTAGACGGCCACCTTGCCGAAGCGCCCCGCGGGAAGATGCGCGTCGGCGTGGTCGTCGATGTGAGCCGGAGCGCTGGCGGCGCTCCCCGCGGTGGGTGGCTTGGGCGCAGCTGCGACCGGCGGCGGCGCTGCGGCCGGAGGCGGCGCTGCGGCCCCGGGCAGGCTCGCAACGAGCACCGGGAGCGCCAGGAAAATCCAGCCTCTCATCGCGCGAATAACTCCTTCATGCCTCCGGCGATCAGCGTCGAGACGTCGATGAGCACGCGCGGCAGGGCGATACCGCCGCGTGCCACCAGGTAGCGGGGCTCCCACACGGGGTCGAACTTCGCCTTGTAGCGGCGCAGGCCCTCGAAGTTATAGAAGTGCTCGCCGTGACGGAAGATGAAATTTCCAACCCGGTGCCAGGCCGGCGCGAGCGGATGAGCCTCGAGACCCGAGAGCGGCGCCATGCCGAGGTTGAAGGAGCGGAAGCCGCAGCGCTGCCCCCACAGCATCAGCTCGATGAAGAGATAGTCCATCGCGCCGCGCGGCGCCTCGGGGCCGAAGCGCATCAGGTCCACCGACAGCTCCGCCCTGGTGGCGGTGGTCCAGAGGTTGGCGAACGCGGCCGGCGTGCCCTCGGCACGCACCAGCGCAAGCGGGAACTGCGCGAGGTACTCGCCCGAGAAGCGGCCGACCGAGAAGCGCTTCTCGCCGGTCGACTTGGCGGTCAGCCAGGCGTCGGAGATGCGCTGGAGCGAGGGGAGCAGTGCCGCGACGCCTTCCGGCGGCAGCACCTCGAAGCTGGCGCCGTCACGCTGGGCCCGGCGGTGCGCCTGGCGCAGATCCGCGCGCGCGCCGCCCTCGAGTGAGAAGGCCTCGAGCGGTACGCGCGCCTCCTCACCGACCTTGAGCGCGGCCAGCCCCAGGTCGACGTAGAGCGAGAGGCGATCGGCGCCCACCTGGTAGAAGACCGGCTCGCAGCCGTGATGGTCCGACATCTCGCGCAGCCGCCACACCAGATCTTCCGCCCCTTCGCGCGCGCCGACCGGGTCGCCGAGCGCAATCCAGCTGCGACCCGCGATCTGGTACATGACAAAGGTGGTGTCCGCGTCGTTGAACAGCAGGCGCTTGTCGCCCGTGAGCGCCGCGTTCGCCAAAGTGCTGTCGGACTGCTCGATGAGCGGGCGTGCCCGGGCGAGCTCCTCGGGTCCCGCGACGGCGGGTTCCGGCCGCGCCGGCCGCAGCATGTTGAGCAGCACGTAGGCGGTGCCGAGCACCACGATCGAGAGCGAGGCGCGCAGCATCCTCGGCGCGTTGCCGTCGAAGGCGAAGGTCCACCACAGGTCGTGGCTGTAGGCAATGTGCCGGTAGGAAATGACGCCGAGCCACACCGCCATGGCCACGACGCCGGCAATGCTCGCCACCCACACCGGAGTGAAGCGCTCCGCCAGGATTGCGGTCGGCCGATAGAACGCGCGCCGGCCGAGCATGAGCACGCCGAGCACGAGGGCGAGCAGCGTCGCTTCCTCGAAGTCGAGGCCCTTCAGGAGCGAGGCGAAGATGCCCGCCACCAGCAGCCACACGGTGATGTGGTAGGCGCCCGCCACGCGGCGGAACAGCGCGCGCGCCAGCACCAGGAGCCCGAGACCGATGATGCTGCCGGCCAGGTGCGAGAGCTCGAGCACCGCGAGCGGCATGAACCGATTGAGGAAGGCGAGGCGCGCCTCGACTCCAGGGGTCGCTCCCGAGAACAGCAGCAGCGCGCCGGAGAGGAAGCTGAGGGCGCCGGCGACCTGCGGCACCACCGGCGTGATGTAGGCCGAGGCGAGCTCCTGCGCCCGCCGCATGCGGCCGCGCTGCGCCGACAGTTCCTTGGAGCCGAACAGCAGCGTGCCGAACACCAGCGGCACGAGATAGTAAACGCCGCGATAGGCAAGGAGCGAGCCGAGCAGCGCGTCCGCCGGAATCCCCGGCAGCGTGAAGAGCATCACGGCCTCGAACACGCCGACGCCGCCCGGCACATGGCTGATGATTCCGGCGATGACCGCGAGTGCGTAGGTCCCGAGAAAGGGAATGAAGCCGACGTGCGCGTCCGCGGGCAGGAGCGACCAGAGCACGGCGGTGGACAGCGACAGGTCGAGGACCGACTGGGCGAGTTGTGCCAGACCGATGGCGGGACCCGGGGCGCGCAGCGCCCAGCCGCGCAGCTCGAGGGTGCCGCGCGCGAGCGTCGCCCAGAGCGCGTAGAGAGTCACCGCGGCGAGCAGCAGGGTGCCCGCGAGGAGCGACCAGTTGCGATGCAGATGCAGGATCTGGGTCGCGTGCGTGGGCGAGAGCACGAGCGACAGTCCCGCGATGGTGGCGAGTCCGATGCCGAGCGAGAGACTCGCGAACGCCGAGATCGTGGCGACCTCCACCGCGCTCACCCCGGCCGTCGCATAGAGACGGAAACGGATCGCCGCCCCGGTGAAGGCCGCAAAGCCGAGCGTGTGCCCGAAGGAGTAGGCGATGAAGGAGGTGAAGACGATGCGCGGGTAGGCAAGCCTGCGGCGCAGGTAGGCGAGCGCCAGCACGTCGTAGTTGGTGAGCAGCCAGTAGCTCGCCGCGGTGAAGCCGAGCGCCGCCAGCACCTGGCGACGCGGGATCGCGTGCAGGTGCTTGAGGACGTTGCGAACGTGCAGATGCGCGAGCTCGTGATGCAGGATCAGCGCCACCGCGGTGAATACCAGCAGCGCCGCCAGCGGGCCTAACCAGCGCCAATGTCTGCGGTCGTTCCCGAGATCCACCTCCTTTGCGGTCGGCGCAGACACGGTGTTGGGGGCGCGCTGCTTCAGCGCGTGAGCGGCTTGTACCTGATGCGATGGGGCTGCAGGGCCTGCGCTCCACGGCGTCGCTGGAAGTCGGCGATGTATTCCTGGTAATTGCCCTCGAACCACACCACCTGCGAGTCGCCCTCGAAGGACAGGATGTGGGTCGCGATGCGGTCGAGGAACCAGCGGTCGTGGGAGATCACCACGGCGCAGCCCGGGAAGGCGAGCAGCGCCTCCTCGAGCGCGCGCAGCGTCTCCACGTCCAGATCGTTGGTGGGCTCATCGAGCAGCAGCACGTTGCCGCCGGCGCGCAGCACCTTGGCGAGATGCACGCGGTTGCGCTCACCGCCCGAGAGCTCGCCGATCAGCTGCTGCTGCTGCGCGCCCTTGAAATTGAAACGCCCGACATAACCTCGCGAAGCGGTCTCGTAGGCGCCGACCTTGATCACATCCAGGCCGCCGGAGATCTCCTGCCAGACGGTCTTGCTGTCATCGAGCGATTGGCGCGACTGATCGACGTAGGCGAGGTGCACGCTCGGACCGAGGCGTACCTCGCCGGCATCCGGCTGCTCGGCGCCCGTCAACATGCGAAACAGCGTGGTCTTGCCGGCGCCGTTGGGGCCGATGACGCCGACGATGCCGCCGCGCGGCAGGCTGAAGCTGAGGTTATCGATCAGCAGCCGCTCGCCATAGCCCTTGCGCAGCCCCTCCGCCGCGACGACCAGATCGCCGAGCCGCTCGCCCGGGGGAATGTAGATCTCATTGGTCTCGTTGCGCTGCTGGAACTCGCGCGAGGCGAGCTCCTCGTAACGCTGCAGCCGCGCCTTGCTCTTGGCGCGGCGCGCCTGCGGGTTCTGGCGCACCCATTCCAGCTCATGCGCCAGCGTGCGCCGCAGCGCCTCCTGCTCGCGCTCCTCGAGTGCCAGCCGCTGCTCCTTCTGCTCGAGCCAGGAGGAGTAGTTACCGTGCCAGGGAATGCCGTAGCCGCGGTCCAGCTCGAGAATCCACTCGGCCACGTTGTCGAGGAAGTAGCGGTCGTGCGTCACGGCGATGACGGTGCTCGGGTACTCCTCGAGATAGCGCTCGAGCCAGCCGACCGATTCCGCATCGAGATGATTGGTCGGCTCATCGAGCAGCAGCATGTCGGGAGCCGACAGCAGCAGCCGGCACAGCGCCACGCGGCGCTTCTCGCCGCCCGAGAGCGTCGCGATGCCGGCCTCCCAGGGCGGCAGCCGCAACGCGTCGGCTGCGATCTCGAGCTTGCGCTCGAGCTCCCAGCCGCCGGCGGCCTCGATGGCGTCCTGGAGCTGCGCCTGACGCTCGAGCAGCGCATTCATCTCCTCTTCAGGGAGCGCTTCGGCGAAGCGCTCGCTGATGTGGTTGAACTCCTCGAGCTGGCGGAAGGTCTCCCCGAGTCCTTCCATCACCGTGACGCGTACGTCCTTCGCCGGGTCGAGCTGCGGCTCCTGCGGCAGGAAGCCGATGCGGATGCCGCTCTGCGGACGAGCCTCGCCGTCGATGTCGTGGTCGAGACCCGCCATGATTCTGAGCAGCGTTGACTTGCCGGCACCGTTCAGGCCAAGCACGCCGATCTTGGCGCCGGGGAAGAATGACAGGCTGATGTCGCGCAGGATGACCCGCTTCGGCGGGACCACCTTGGACACGCGATTCATCGTATAAATGTATTGAGCCATAGGGCGCGGGATTATGGGCGAGGCGGGGCAGCCTTGGCGATGGGTGGGCTGTGTTAGGCTGCCCTCATGAAGCCCAGCGTGGCGGTGGTGGTGAGCGAGCGGCTCGCTCGCTATAGCTTCGGCGACGGTCACCCGTTCGGTCCCGATCGGCTCGCCGCGTTCACGCGCGAGTTCGAAGCGCGCGGGCTCGACCGCCGCGTACGCCAGCTCGAGCCCCGTACCGCCTCCGAGGAGGAGCTGCGGACCTTTCACAGCCCCGCGTATCTGGAGTTCGTGCGCGAGCGCTCCGCGAGCGGCACCGGGCTTCTCGATGCCGGCGACACGCCCGCCTACCGCGGCGTGTACGAGGCGGCGGCAGGCGTCGTCGGGGCCACACTGAGTGCGATGGAGGCGATCATGCGCGGGGAGTGCCGGCGCGCTTTCGTGCCCATCGCCGGACTCCATCACGCGGCGCGCGATCGCGCCGCGGGTTTTTGCGTGTTCAACGACTGCGGCGTGGCCATCGAGATGCTGAAGCGCGCGGGACTCAAGCGCGTCGCCTACGTCGACATCGATGCGCATCATGGCGACGGGGTCTTCTATGCATTCGAGGATGACGCCGCGGTGGTGTTCGCCGACCTGCACGAAGACGGCCGCTACCTCTATCCGGGGACGGGCGCGAGCGGGGAGACCGGCCGCGGGGCAGCCGTCGGCATGAAGCTCAACGTGCCGCTGCCTCCGGGCGCGGATGATGAGGTGTTTGCCGCAGCCTGGCCGCGGGTGGTGGCGCATCTGGAGCGCTTCGAGCCGGAGTTCATCATCCTGCAGTGCGGAGCCGACAGTCTCGAGGGCGACCCGATCACGCATTTGCGGCTCACAGCCCGCTCGCACGGGAATGCCGGCCGGAGCCTGAGCGAGCTGGCCGAGCGGCTCGGACACGGCCGGGTGCTGGCGCTCGGCGGCGGCGGATATAACCGCAGCAATCTCGCTCAGGCCTGGAACGCGGTGCTGGAAAACCTCCTCTAGAGGCGCTCCCGTGTCGCGCGGCTCACCCGGCCGCGTCGCTCGAGGACAAGGGCGGCCGCGGGGTCGATCCGGTACAATTTTCGAGCTTCCTCCCGCCTTTGCACCGTCCAGGCTGAGCCCTATGTTCCGCACCACCGACACCATCGCTGACTTCGATCCCGAGCTCTCGCGCGCCATGGAGGGCGAACGCCGCC
>DATGJR010000051.1:0-5189 GCA_035295065.1 Steroidobacteraceae bacterium | reverse complement strand
CTGTACCGTCGTTTCGCGCTCTTCCGCCATTTAGTTCGTTCGCTCGCCTTGAGTTCAGAGTGGGCCGCGCCTCGTCCGGCTGCGGCGCAAACGCCGCAGGATGGTAGCACAGGGTACCGGCAGGCCCGCCCGCAGCGGGCTCACGTTTTGGGTGTCTCCGCGAGCAGCGACCAGCCGGGATCGGGCGCGAAACGTGAGCCGTGTCGCGCTCTGAGCTCCTCGAGCCGCGTCACGATTGCACGCGCACCGCGGGCACGGGCAAAGCTCAGCGGGCCGCCGCGGAAGGGTGCGAAGCCCGTGCCGAACACCACCGCCGCATCGACCAGGTCCTCATCCTCCACGATGCGCTCGCGCAGGCACGCCACACACTCGTTCACGAGCACGAGGATCAGCCGATCGGTGAGGTCTTCGGGGACCGGGGCGCCGCTCGCGGCGGGTTTGACGGCCTTGCCGTCCTGCCACACGTAGTACCCCTCACCGCTCTTGCGACCGAATTTCTTCGCGGCGAGGAGTGCGGCGAGGCGCGGCAGCTGCGGCACCGGCCGGCCGAGCTCGCTCGCGATGATCTCCCCCACGTGCGCGCCGACGTCGAGGCCGACGACGTCGACCAGCTCGATCGGGCCCATGGGCATGCCGAAGCGCACTGCGGCGCGGTCAATGCTCGCGAGCGCGACGCCTTCCTCGGCGGCGTACATGGCCTCATTGAGATAAGGCGTCAGCACCCGGTTCACCATGAAGCCCGGGGCGCTGCGGCACGGCACCGGGAGCTTGTCGAGGCGGCGCGCGAAGGCGGTGGCGGTCTGTACCGCTTCGGCGGAGGTGCGCGCGGCGTGCACGACCTCGATGAGGGGCATTTGCGCGACGGGATTGAAGAAGTGCAGGCCCACCAGGCCCTCGGGCCGTGCGAGCTTCGCGGCGAGCGGCTCGAGCATGAGACTCGAAGTGTTGGTGGCGAGCAGAGCACCGGCCTTCATGCGTGGCTCGAGGCGCGCGTACAGCTCCTGCTTGGCGTCCAGGTTCTCGAAGATGGCCTCGATGACGACGTCGGCCGTGGCCACGCCGTCGCCGGCGACATCCGCGCGCAAGCGTTCGCGTGCGGCTTTGTTCTTCGCCGGATCGCGCACGCGCTTATCGAAGAGCTCGGTGGCACGCTTGAGCGCCGGCTCGATGTACTCGATCGCCCGGTCCTCGAGGGTGACCGTGAAGCCGCGCAGCGCCGCCCAGGCCGCAATGTCCCCGCCCATCACCCCGGCTCCGACCACATGCACGTGACGCATCTCGCCGGGGCTCTTGCCGCCGGCCGCCTTCAGTCGGTCCTGCAGCAGGAACATCCGCACCAGGTTGCGCGAGGTCGGGGTCGTAAAGAGCTGTGCGATCGAGCGCGCCTCGGCTTCGAGCGCGGCGGCGCCGTGCGCTCCGTAGCGTGCCCACAGCTCGATCATCGCGTAGGGGGCCGGGTAGTGGTCGCGTGGTGCGCGGCGCGCCACCTGCGCGATGAGCGAGCGGCGCACCAGCGGACGGAGCGGTGCGAGGCCGAGCAGTCGCTGGAGCAAGGGCGCCCGATGCGGCGCACGACCCTCGAGGGCGAGGGCGCGCGCGGCGGGGCGCAGCTCGCTCTCGGACGTCAGGGCATCGACGAGGCCCAGGCGCAGCGCCTTCTCGGCGCGCAGCGGCCGGCCGGTGAGCATGAGCTCCATCGCCGCCCGTACGCCGATCAGCTGAACGCTGCGGACCGTCCCGCCGAATCCCGGGTGAATGCCGAGCTGCACCTCGGGCAGCCCGAGCGACAGTCGCTCATCGCCCACGGCGACGCGAAAGCGGCAGGCGAGCGCGAGCTCGAGCCCGCCGCCGAGCGCGAAGCCGTGGATGGCCGCGACCGTCGGGCAGGGAAGGGCGGCCAGTCGGGTCAGCACCTGCTGGCCACGGTGGATCAGTGCGTAGCCGTTCTCGGCGTCGGCGATGCCGGTGAACTCGCGGATGTCGGCTCCGGCGATGAAGCCGCTCTTCTTGGCCGAGATGACGATGACGGCGCGCGGCAGATCCTTCTCGAGCACCTCCAGCAGTGCGTCGAGCTCGGTGAGCACGCCGCCGGAGAGCACGTTGGCCGAGGTGCCCGGCTTGTCCAGTGTCAGCCAGGCGATGCCGTCGCCGTCGCGCTCGAGTTTCCAGCTGCTGCTCATGGCGGTGCTCATGGCGGTGCTCACGGGGGTGCTCATGGGGCGGCCCTGAATTGGACGCGGCCGGTCAGGCGGCCGTGGTGACGGCAGGGTGAGGCGCGCCGGCGCTGTGCGGGAGGACGCGGAAGTCGCACACCAGCGGGCGGTGATCCGAGAAACGCACGTCCGGGACGCGAAAGTCGGTGACTTCGATCCCCTCGCTCACCAGGATGAAGTCGAGCTCGATCCGTGGCACGCGCGCCGGGAAGGAGGGCAGGCCGGCCGTATTGGCGCTGCGCAAGCCCGCGGCGCGCATGAAGAGGTAGATCTCGTGCGTGCCCCAGAAGGTGTTGAAGTCGCCGGCGACGATCACCGGCTTCGCTGACTGCACCACCAGATCGTGGAGCGAGCGCAGCTGGTACTGGCGCTGGCGGAATTTGATCGAGAGGTGCACCAGGAAGACGCACACATCGCTCAGCTCGAGCTCGATGATGAGGCGCTTGATGCCGGTGTCGAAATAGTGGAAGCGCTCACCGTGCACGTTGGGGCCCGAGAGGAAAGCGTTGGCCTGCTTGCGCACGATCGGCATCAGATTGTTGATCGAGGCGCTGCCGTATTTGCACTGAAAGATGGAGTAGTGCCCGAGCTCGCGCCCGATGTACTCCGCCTGGTTCACCATCCCGGTGCGGATCGAGCCGGTGTCCACTTCGAGCAGCCCCACCACGTCGGCCTTCTGCGCGCGCACGAAGTCGGTGATGCCGTTGAGAACCTTGCGGTTGCTGCGCAGGTAGCCCGCCCCCGGCAGCGGCAGGTGAAACGCCGGGCCGGTACCGGTGGCGTAGCGGATGTTGTAGACGAGCAGACGCAAGGTTAAATGGCAGGGTCGCGGGCCAGCGGCCATTCTAGCCCGTCGAGCCCGCCCGAAGGGGTCTGGCGGCCGCAAGCGGTGCGCCCTTGCGCTGGCCGGCCCGTGTGCGAGACTGGAACTCGGTGCTCGCGACATGAGGGGGCTCCGATGTCTCAGGCGAACCCGGTGCGGTTGTTCGTGACGCATGTCTGGGAAAACAGCGACGATTACCTGCGCGTTTTCGAGTATCTCGAGAGCGCGCGTAATTTCTTTTATCGCAACTACAGCACGGCGGATAAACGCCCCGGCGGCGACAAGGAGGCGCTGCGCGAGGACCTGCGCCGCCAGATAGCCCCGGTCGAGGCCGTGATTGGCCTGAGCAGCCTGTACGAGACGCACAAGGATCTGTTCACGTTCCAGCTGCTGTACGCGCAGGCCAGCCACAAGCCGGTGATACTCATGAAGCCCTTCGGAGCGCACCGCACGGTGCCCAAGGACATCCTGGATCTCGCCGATGAGGTGGTGGAGTGGGACGAGCGTGCGCTGGTCGATGCGCTACGCCGGCAGGCGCGTCACGAGGAGACGACGCGCTGGGACACGATCGAATTCAAGCTCGATTAGGCGCTGATCACCTGCGGGACGCCGTTTTTCGGACGCACGCCGTTGAGTCCGTTGAGCCGCGGGCCCTCGAGCGCCGCGCCGCTCAGTGACACGCCGTTCAGCGAGACTCCATTGACGGCGGCGCCATGGCCGCGCGCCGCTTCGCGCACGATCGCGGCGAACAGCCGCACCACGCTGCACGCGAGCTCGTCGGCCTCACTGCTCGACATCTTGCGAACGGTGGCGCGCACGGCATCCTCGCCACGCAGCGGACGCTCACGCGTGAGAGCGTCACGGCAGGCGCGAAACTCGCCGCGCACAATCTCAGGCAGATCCTCGACCCGCACCGAGGCGAGGTGATTGCGATACGCGTCGGCGAGCCGATCCTTGATCGGTCCCGAGCGCGCGAGTGACAACGCTGCCCCCTCAAGCTGTTCCCACGTAGTGCTCATCACTACCTCAGCAGTACGCCTTCCGCCTTGCGGTCGTCTGAAGCGAGTCTTCGCGGACGGCGTCGGTTAGTTTTTGTTATTTCGGTATTGGAATCCAAGCACACTCAAGCGACTGCGCCCGAAATATAGCTCAGGCTCTAGGAAAAAAATATGGTTAATTCGTGACCAGTGGGTGACGGGCGAGGGCGTTCGGGGCCGCGCAAGCCGCTCAGCGATGCCGGCAGTCGCCAATCGAAGGCGCGATGCAGCGGATCCGGTGGTTCGCAAGAGCGGCGAAGAAGGGCGGTTGGAGGAGCGTGCGCCAGGCCTCGACCAATTCGAGAAAGACCGCCTAATATTCGGAATTACTTCCTGATATTTTCCCTAGTGCGCCCAGCACTGCGCGTTCCCCAGGGTGCCCGTGGCGTACTGATTTCCCAGGGAGTCCACGGCGAAGGTTCCGCACTGCGTGTCGTTGGCCTGAGTCCCGACCGGCGTCGCGGTGAGGTAGTAGGCGGGGCCGGCCGGGGCGGCGGGATCTCCGCAGCCGAGAGCAGCCCCCTGGGCGGCCACGCAGGCAACGGTGATGGTGTAATAGCCATTCGGGCTGTTTCCGGCCACCCACCCGGCCGGGTAGCCCAGACTTGCTGCGGCGTTGGTGTATTGGACTCCATTGGTGCTGAAGAAGCTCTCCTCCCGCCCCGCGAGATCGAGGAGTGCCGTTTTCGCTTCCGTGCGGCGCGACTCCCGCACCTGGCTCATGTAGGAGGGGATCGCGATCGACAGCAGAATGGTCGCGATCACCACCACGATCATGAGCTCGATCAGGGTGAATCCGTCGCTTTGTCCTCGCAGTTCCATGAGTACCTCGGTATCTCTTAGCGGCGCTCGACCCAGCTGATGCGCCGTCCGGTCGTGTTCGGCGGGAGATTCAGACCCAGGGTGCCGCCCTGGATCGCGCCCGTCGCGCCCGCGCCGCTCTGCACCTGATTCGTCTCGTAGACGAGGTACATCGTGCCCGAGCTGTTGCCCGTGATGAAGGAGCTGCCGGTCGCATTCGTCTGCATGGCGATGGCATTGGCATCCGCATACGCGGGGTTGGTGTTGAGGCCGGCCGCGATCTCGCTCGGCGGCAGGAACACCTGGTTGAATGCG
>DATGJR010000050.1:0-2760 GCA_035295065.1 Steroidobacteraceae bacterium | reverse complement strand
CCTCGGTCTCTTCCGGCTTCATTGTGGATGGTTGTTGGGCGAAAACGGGAGCAGCGACAACCACAGCGAAGAGCATTGCGCATAGGGCGTTCTTCATGACGCGAAGCAGAATAGCAGGCACGATCCGTTCATTTCATCTGCCCGGCCTCGAACCCGTCGGCCAAGACGTATACGCGCGATCGCCTACAGGCCGTCTGCTGCACGCTTCCTTTCTGCTTTAATCGAACTATGCCCTCGCTTTGGAAGCCGGAGAGCTGGGAAGAGCGCCTAGCCGAGCTTGAGGCTCGCTCCGGCGAGCGCAAAGAAGCGCCGCTCCGCCGCGATGTCCGCTCGCTCGGTGTGCTGCTGGGCCGCGTCCTGCGCGAGCAGGCCGGCGACGCTTTGTTCGAGCGCGTCGAGCAGTTGCGACAGTCCGCCATTCGCCGCCGTGAAGCGCAAACCCAGGGCCGCACCCGCGAAGCCGAAGACCTGATGCAGATGGCCGTGCTCGGCGTGCATGCGCTGCCCGTCGACGAAGCCTACAAGCTGAGTCGTGCCTTCGCGTTCTACTTCGAACTCATCAATCTGGCCGAAACCAATCACCGCAAGCGCCGCCGCCTCTCCCTGCAGATCCGCGGCGACGTCGATCATCGTGAGGCGCAGCGCGGCGAGCTGCGCGGCACGCTGCGCGCCATGCGGGAGGCCGGCATCTCCGCAGACCAGGCGCTGAAGTGGCTCAGCAAAGTCCTGGTCGTTCCCGTTTTTACCGCGCACCCCACGGAAATCGCGCGTCGCACCGTGCTGATGAAGCGCCGCCGCATGGGCGAGCTGCTCGAAAAGCTCGACCGCATCCCCGTCTCCGACGAGGAACTCTCGGCGCTCGAAGAAGACCTCACCGCCGAGATCACCGCGCTCTGGCAAACCGATGAAGTACGCAGCCGCCGCCCCGCCGTCACCGACGAAATTCGCATGGGCCTCGACTATTACGACGTCTCCATCTTCGAGACGCTGCCTGGCTTCTACGAGGAGGTTCGCGCCGCGCTGAAAAGCGAGTATGGCCTCGACCTCGAATTATCCGAGCTCCCCCTGCTGCTCGCCTTCGGCTCTTGGATCGGAGGCGATCGCGATGGCAATCCCTTCGTTACTCCCGAAGTGACGCGTCAGGCCATCCTCGCCGCCCGCGCCCGCCTGCTCGACTGGTACGACCAGCGCCTGCAGCAGATCATCGACCTGCTCACCACCTCCGCGCAGCAGCTGCCGGTGAGGGACGAGCTGCGGCAGCGCCTGCGCGCTTTCCAGGATGAGCTGCACCTCAGCGCCGATTCCGTCTTCGGCGTCACCTTCGAGTTCGAACTCTATCGCCGCTACCTCGTCTGCGTGCGCGCGCGCCTGCAGCACACCGCGGGCAAGCGCACCGACGATCCCAACATGCTCGAATCGGCGCTCGATGGTCTCTCGCCCTACTGCTCCGCCGCCGATTTTCTCGAGGATCTGAAAGTTGTGCGCCGCAGTCTCGTGGCCAACAAAGGCCTGCGCATCGCCGAGACCCTGATCGATCCGCTGCTGCTCATGGTGCGCACCTTCGGCCTGCACCTGCACACGCTCGACATTCGCCAGCACGCCAACGTCCACCGCAAGGCGCTGCAGGAGGCCTCGGCCTGGTGCGCGCAAAACGAAGGCGATACCCCCGGTCCGCTCAGCCCGCAGACCCGCGATGTCCTCGAGACCCTGCGCGCCGTCGCGGAGATCAAGTCCGGCTGCAGCCCCGAAGCGATTCGCCACTATATCGTCAGCGGCGCTGCCACGGTCGAGGACATCACCGCCGTCGTGTGGCTGGCGCGGCTCGGCGGCGTACAGGTGGCGGGCAGCGCCTCTCCCGACGGCGTGCACTGCGGCGATCCCGGCCTGATGCCGGTGCCGCTGTTTGAGTCCATCGAAGACCTGCGCAACGCGCCGCAGGTCTGCCGCGAGCTGTGGTTCTCGCCCGGCTACAAAAAGCTTCTCGAGTCCTGGGACAACATCCAGGAAATCATGCTGGGCTACTCCGACTCAAACAAAGACGGAGGCATGATCACCAGCACCTGGGAAATCTTCCGCGCGCATCGCGCCCTGCACGAGGTGGCCCGCGACTGCGGGATTCGCCTGCGCCTCTTCCACGGCCGCGGCGGCACGGTGGGCCGTGGCGGAGGTCCCACGCACCGCGCCATCTACGCTCAACCCGTTGGCGCCTTCGACGGCGAGATCCGTATCACCGAGCAGGGCGAAGTGCTGCACTGGAAGTACTCCGACGTGGTGCTCGCCGAGCGCAACCTGGAGCTGATGGTCGCAGCCTCGCTCGACGCCCTCGCCCGCCCCAACGCCCTGCTGCCTAACGGCCGCTACTCCGGCGTGATCCGTGCAGATTGGGAGGCGGCCTTCGACGAGCTCTCGCGCATCTCTTTTGCGTTTTACCGCGAGCGCATCATCGGCGACCCCGATGTTCTGCACTACTTCGAAGTCGCCACGCCCGTTGGCGAACTGGAGCACGCCCGCATCGGCTCGCGTCCCGCGCGCCGCGGCGGTCAGATGAGCTTCTCGAACCTGCGCGCTATCCCATGGGTCTTCGGATGGACCCAGAGCCGCCTGCTCGTACCCGCCTGGTTCGGCGTGGGCACCGCCTTTGCGGAATTTTCAGCGAAGCCCGGCGGCGCACAGCTGCTGCGCGACATGATGGCCGATTTTCCGCTCTTCATCGATGTTGTACGCAATGTCGAGATGGCCCTGGCCAAAGCCGACCTCGGC
>DATGJR010000049.1:0-20279 GCA_035295065.1 Steroidobacteraceae bacterium | reverse complement strand
ATCTTTCCGCGAGGTGCGAAAGTGACGCTGACCCCCTTCCATGTGGCCCTTCAGGTGCGCGATATCGCCGAAGCGCGCCGTTTCTACGGCGGGGTGCTGGGGTGCACCGAAGGCAGAAGCGCGCCGCAATGGGTGGACTTCAACCTCTACGGACACCAGCTCGTCTGCCACCTGAACCCGACGCTCGGACCGACCGGACGCATCGCTTCCCTCTTCAATCCGGTGGACGGGCACGGTGTGCCGGTCCCCCACTGCGGGGTCGTGCTCGAGCCGTCCGCATGGAGCGAGCTCGCCGCACGCCTCGAGCGCCACCAGGTCGAGTGGGTGGTCGAGCCCTACACGCGCTTCAAGGGCGCGCCGGGCGAGCAGTCGACGCTCTTCATCCTCGACCCCTCGGGCAACGCGCTCGAGTTCAAGTCCTTCCGCGACCTCGGGCAGCTGTTCGCTACCTGAGCAAGGCCCGCGCCTCATCGAGCGCGTCGCAGTAGCGCGCGAGCACGGCCGCGGTGATCGGGATATAGGTCGCGGCTTCCTGCCAGCGGCCTTCCTCGATCGCTTCGCGCACCGCCGGCAGCGTCTTGACGCCATAGCCGGTGAGCCGGCCCGGCGCATAGACGAAGTGCCGGTACCAGTCCCGCCCCGGAAGTCCGCGCGTGTCGGTGAGCTTCTGCTCCATGCCCTGAAGCAACCCATTGAGCCGCGTGCGCTGCGCCGCATCGAGCTTCATCGTCCCGGCGAGGAGCTTCGCGTAAGCCTCATCGTAGGAGCGCGCGCTCGCCTTGAGGCGCGCGATCGCAGAATCGAGCGGCGCAAAGTCGAGCGAGGGTGCGGGCGCCTCGCGCGCCGGGGCTCCCACAGGGCGCGTCGGATCGGTGGCAAGGCCGAAGGCGTTCGCATCGATCAGACGACCAAGGTCGGCAGCCTTGCGCCGCTTCTCATCGGTGAGCTTGTGCAGCTCGTCCGAGTAAGCGGCGATCGTGGCGGCGAAGTCCGTGAATTGAAGCGGCAGCACCTCCGCATCCGCCACGCGCAGGACCACGTGGCCTGCGGTTTCGGCCTCGGCGACGCCGTAGGCAAAAGTCGGATCGCCGAAGCGCACGTAATGATCGAAGGAATCGTAGGTCGAGTGATAGACGCCCGCCTGCTCGTCCTCGCCGTGATATTCGATGCTGAGCGAGGTCAATCCTAAGTGCTGCAGGAACGGCGTGTAGTCCGAGCCTGAGCCGAGGGCCCGCAGCGGCAGATCGCCGCCCGCCTGTGCCATCTGGTACTCGCGGCGGACCTCGGCGGCATTTTCCTCTGATCCGCCCTCACGCGCGAACTCATGCGCGTAGCCTTCCGTCAGCATGCGTGCCCGGCGTCGCGCCTGCGTGTTGCCGCCGGTCTCGGGGTCGTACACACCGCCCGCGACGTCATTGACGAGGTGCTGCATCGAATGGCTGCCTGCGGCATCGAGAAAGCCACGCGTGTTGGTATCGGAGTTGAGGTAGAGCACGGCCTTGCGCTTGAGCTCCTCCATGTGCGCCTCGGCCCATTCCGTCGAGCCGAGGAGCCCCGGCTCCTCTCCGTCCCAACTGGCGTAGATGAGCGTGCGCTTCGGCCGCCAGCCGCTCTTCACCAGCGCGCCGATCGCCTTGGCCTCCGCGAGCATCGCCACCTGACCTGAGAGTGGATCCCAGGCGCCAAACACCCAGCCGTCGCGGTGATTGCCCCGCACCACCCATTCGTCCGCAGCTCCGCGGCCGGGAATCCGTGCGATGACGTCGTAGAGGGGCTTCAGGCCCCAGTCGGAGCTGATGGCGAGATGCACGCGCGCCGGGCCCGGCCCCATGTGATAGGTGATGGGAAGCGAGCCGCGCCAGCGCGCAGGCGCCACGGGACCGGCAAGGGCGGCGAGCAGCGGTTGTGCGTCCGCGTAGGAGATCGGCATCACCGGAATCTTGAGAATGGTCTTCGCCTCGGCGATGGGGAGGCGCTTGGCATCGCGCGTCGCTCCGACGCCGGGCGTCAGGGGATCGCCGCTGTAGACCGTGATGTCGAGCACCGAGCCGCGCTGCACACCTTCCGGTGGGCGCCAGCCGCCCTTTGGATACACATCGCCCTGCGCATAACCGTCATCGTGCGGGTCGGAGTAGATGAGGCAGCCGATCGCGCCGTGCTCCTGCGCGAGCTTCGGTTTCAGCCCCCGCCAGCCGCCGCCGTAGCGGGTGATGACGATTCGACCCTTGACCTCGATCCCGCGCCGCGCGAGGTCCTCGTAGTCCTTGGGCATTCCGTAATTGAGGTAGACGAGCTCGCCCGTGACGTCGCCATCCGCGCCGTAGACGTTATAGGGCGGCATGATGCCGGGAACCGCGGAGGTCGCATCGCCCTCCACCGGGGGCTCATCGAGCCTCGCGGTGAAATGCGTCGGCGCAAGAAGCTCGAGCGTGTGCTGCTTGAGGGTCGGATAGAGCACCTCGAATTCCTCGATGTGCGCCTGCCAGCCCCACTTCTGGAAGAGGTCGCGCACCCGCTCCGCGTTCGCCTTGTCATGGGGCGAGCCGACCTGGTTGGGACCCGCGGACAAGGTCTTCAGCCACTCGCGCAGCTCCGCCGCATTCAGCGCGGCATCGAAGCGCTGCTCGAGCGAGCGCTCGGCGAGCGAGTCCTGCGCCGTGAAGCCAAAGAGCGCTGCGGCCGTGCTGCCTTCGCCCGCCGCGGGACTCGCGAGTGGGACGAGGGCTGATGCGAGAGCGCCCGCCAGCACGGCGGCGCTGCGGCGGCTCCATATGCGATGTGAGGTGTTCATGGGCGCGAATCATAGCGGGACGCCGCTCTCTCTTATATAGAATAAGATCGCCCGATGAGCGGGATCGTCCTCGAGCAGCGTCGCAGCCTCCTCGTCTTCTGGACCGGTTGCGCGCTCGTCACCGCGGGCGTGTTGGCGCATCTGCCCATGTTCCTCATGGGGCGCAGCACAGGCTATGTGCTCGCCGGGATGCCGATGGGTTTCGGAATGCTCCTCGGCATGGGGGCGATCGTGCTTGGCGTGTGTGCGGCCGCCTACGGACTGCTGCCCGCTGCCCCACGCAGCAGCGCTCAGGCGGTCGATGTGGCAGCGTCGCTCGAGAACGCGCCTCTCGGCGCGCAGCACTGGCGGGTCGCCGCGCTCCTGACCATCGCGCTGGTCATCGACATCATGAAGCCGGCGAGTCTCGGCTTCGTCACACCGGGGATGAAGGCCGAGTACCACATCGGCGGCGCGACTGTGGCGTGGCTGCCGTTCGCGGCGCTCGCGGGCACCGTCGCGGGCTCGGTCGTCTGGGGTGTGCTCGCGGACGTCTACGGGCGGCGCGCCTCGATCGTGCTGTCGTCGGTCATGTTCGTCGGCACTTCCATCTGCGGCGCCATGCCCGATTTCTGGTGGAACGTCGGCATGTGCTTCATGATGGGCGCGGCCGCCGGCGGCATGCTCCCCGTCGCCTACGCGCTGCTTGCCGAGATCATGCCGACGCGCCACCGCGGCTGGAGCCTGGTGCTCATCGGGGGCGTCGGAGCTGTGGGCGGCTACTTCGCGGCGAGCTTCCTCTCGGCGCTGCTGCAGCCGGTTTTCGGCTGGCGGATCATGTGGCTGCTCAATCTTCCCACGGGACTCATTCTCGTGGTGTTGAGTCCGCTCCTGCCCGAGTCTGCGCGCTTCCTGCAGGAGACCGGCCGCGCGGAGCTCGCGCGTGCGACGCTCGCGCGCTTTGGCGTGGTGCTGGTGCCGGCCGCACCGCGCGCGCCGGCGCCTCCACACGAGAGCCACGCGCCGGTACCACCGCTGACCCACGGGTATCTCGGCATCACGACCGCGCTCACGCTCGCCGCGCTCGCATGGGGACTCGTCAACTTCGGTCTCCTCCTCTGGCTGCCCTCGGCTCTCGTGGCCGAGGGGCACAGCGTCGCGGCATCGAGCGCTCTGATTGCAAAGTCAACGCTGCTTGCGGTCCCGACCATCGCGATCTGTGCGTGGCTCTTCGGCGCCTGGAGCACCAAGTGGTCGCTCATTGCGGCCACGGCGGTCATGGTGGCGGGACTCGTGGGACTCATGTTGCAGGGACTGACGGCCCCGCTCCTGCCCCTCGCGCTCATCATCCTCGGCTCGAGCGGCGTCATCTCGATGCTGCTGCCCTACGCGGCCGAGAACTATCCGCTCCTCGTTCGCGGCCGCGCCACCGGCTGGGTGGCGGCCTGCAGCAAGCTCGGCGGTCTCGGCGCGCAGACGCTGAGCGTCTTCGGCGGCGTGCCGCCCCTGCCGGCTGTCATTATGTTCATTGCGGCGCCCGCCATCGCCTCCTCGATCCTGATTGCGCTCTTCGGCCGCGAATCGCGCGGCCGCAGTCTCGGCGAGCTCGATCTCGCCCGACGTATGTAAAAGGTGTTAGTCTTTCGGTGCTCAAGAAACGGCCGATCCGGACGATAACAAATCAGACCGTGGGCCTCGTTGCCGCACAGGCGACCTGGCTGCGCGATCCGGAGGACGTGACAGGATGCTTTCTTCTGAGCGCTCGATTTCCGTCGGCCTGCTCGCCGCTGCCGTCGCCGTAGTCGCCGGCGCGCAGGCAGCCCTGGCTGCCACCGCCTCGACGACCATCGCGGTCTCGGCGACGGTCGAGTCGACCTGCGCCGTATCCGCCAATCCGCTGACTTTCGGCAGTTACCGCCCGGGTCAGGGAAATGCGTCGGCGAATACGACCTTCGCGGTCCGCTGTGCGAAAGGAATACCGTTCTCGGTGGCGCTCGATGGAGGCACGGGCGGCGGTACGGTCACGCAGCGCGTGATGACTTTCGGGTCCTTCAAGCTCCAGTACAACCTCTACACGAGCGCCGCTCGCAGCACGGTGTGGGGCGATGGCACGCAAAGCTCAGCGACGGTCTCCGGCACGGGCCACGGGCTCTCGACCGGGCAGGCGATCGTCGAGACGGTGTACGGGCAGGTGCCCGACCTCGCCGGCAACCAGGATCTCGCGCCCGGCCTCTACACCGACATCATCCGCGTCACCGTGAGCTACTGAACGACTGAGACCTGACGCACATTCGCGGCGTCGAGCGCTTCTCAGATCCATAGAAACCGCGGCCGGCGGGTCCCAAAAATGGGACTTATGTCCGTCAGTTAGCCGCACTTTTCAAACAAGATTCCTCCCAACAAGCGGCAGGAAGCCGCGCGTCGTTTCGATTTCATTTCAACGTTCGGGAGTCTTATGCGTAACCTTATTGCCTGCCTTAGCGCGGGTGCGTTGCTGGCAACTGCCGGCGCCGCCCATGCCGCCAATCCTGCCACTACCACTTTCCAGGTCTCGGCAACGGTGCTCAAGAACTGCACCGTGGGCGCGACCAATGTGGCGTTTCCCAACTACACCCCGACCACCGGCGCCCAGACGGCGAACGGCACGGTCAATGTGAGCTGCACCAAGAGCACCGCCTTCACCGTGTCCCTCAACAAGGGCACGACCGCGGGTGGCACGATCGCGCAGCGCCTGATGAGCGATGGCGCGGGGAGCACGCTGCAGTACAACCTCTTCACGACGTCGGGTTTCGCGACGGTGTGGGGTGACGGCACCGGCACCTCCGTGACCCAGGGCGGAACCGGCGCCGGCATGGCCTCGCCTGTTGCGCTGACTGTGTACGGCAACCTCCCGGACAGCGCCGCCAACCAGGCGGTGCCGCCGGCCGCTTACACCGACACGGTCACCGTCAGCGTCGCCTACTAAAGCGACATGAGGGCGTTCGGGGCAGCGCTACTGGCAATGGGTGTGCTTGCTGCGGCTTCATCGGCCGCAGCAAGCACCCTGAGTGTTGCTCCGATCCGCGTCGAGTTGAGCTCAGCGACGCGCACGGCGGTCCTTACCGTGCGCAATCAGGACGACGCACCGGTCACGGTGCAGGCGCGGCCGCAGGCGTGGTCGCAGCCCGAGGGCGCGGAGCTCCTCGAGGACACCCGCGACCTGCTCGTCACTCCCCCCATCTTCACCATCGCGCCGAAGAGCCAGCAGGTCCTGCGGATCGCGTTGACTCGTGCGCCAGATCCTGCGCGTGAGCTCGACTACCGGCTGGTGCTCACCGAGCTCCCCCCGGCCACGCCCGCCGAGTCGACGGGACTCAAAGTCGCGCTGCGCATCACGCTGCCGGTGTTCGTCGCCGCGCAGATGCGTGCGGCGCCCGATGTGGCGTGGACCCACCAGTGGGGGGCCGACGGCACGCTGCGGATCGATGCGCTGAATCGCGGCACCGCGCACATCCAGATTCTCGACTTCGACGTCCGCAGCGGTGGCCGCACGGTGCAGGGTCTGCACACCGACGCCGCACACTATTTGCTGCCGGGCACCCGGGTGCATTGGGATCTGCACCCGACCGCCCCGCTCGACCGCGGCGGCGAGCTTCGCATCCAGGGTCACTCGGACGCCGGCGACTTCACCGTCACCAGCAGCCCGGGTGCCCCGTAACCCGACGCATGCGCCATGCGGAGACTCGCCTGGAGCGCAGCCGGAATCTGCGGCCTGCTGCTCGTGTTATGTGCGGGCGCGGCGCGCGCGGACGACTCCGGCGGCCCACCACCCGACTGGCGTGAGGCAGTGCTCGAGCTGCGCGTCAACGGCGTGCTCACGCACCCGGACGTCGTAGCGCTGCGCGATGCGGGCGGGGCACTCTGGCTCGAGGAGAGCGACTTCGCGCGGCTGCGTCTCAGGGTTCCCCAGGCCGAGCCACACATGGACAACGGCAAGCGCTATTTCCCGGTCGCCGCCATTCCCGGAGCCCGCGTCGCCTTCGACGAGGTGCGCAGCGCCGCGAGCATCACGGCGCCCGCCGCCGCCTTCCGGAGCTCCTCTCTCGCGCTCGCCGGCGCCAACCGTCCTGCGATGTCGAGAAGCGGCACCGGCGCTTTCCTCAACTATGAGCTCTTCGGCCAGACCGGGCAGTATCACGGCGCCGACGTCGCGAGCGGCTTCCTCGAGCTCGGCATCTTCAGTCCCCTGGGCGTGCTCATCAACACAGGGAGCGAGCAGACCCTCGAGGGCGTGAGTAACTTCGTGCGCCTCGAGAGCACCTTCAGCCACGACTTCCCCGACCGGCTCGATACGCTGCGGCTCGGCGATGCGGTGAGCGTGCCCGGCTCCTGGGCCGAGGCGGTGCGTTTCGGGGGAATCCAGTTCGGGACCAACTACGGTATCCGGCCGGACCTCGTCACGACACCGCTGCTCGCCGCGACCGGTACGGCGGTGGTGCCCTCCACCGTCGATGTATTCGTGAACGGCCGCGCGGTCGGCTCGAGCCAGGTGCCGGCGGGTCCCTTCGTCGTCAACCAGGTGCCGGCGCTGAATGGCAGTGGCGACGTCACCATCGTGGTGCGCAACGCGCTCGGCCAGGAACAGATCGTGAGCGTGCCCTTCTACTCCGCCCCCGTGATGCTGCAGCCGGGACTCTCCCTCTACGACGTCGATGTCGGAGCGGTGCGCGAGAACTACGGCCTCGAGAGCGCCGACTACGGCCCGCTCATCGCCTCCGGGACCTTCCGGCACGGCTTCAGCGGCTCGTTCACCGGCGAGGTTCACGCCGAGGCCATGCACGGGGGTCCCTACGCCGCCGGCATCGACCTGGCGCAGGCCATCGAACGCTGGGCGGTCGTAATTGCAGACTTCGCGGTCGGCGGAGAGGGCGCGACCTCAGGCCTCCTTGGCAGTGGACCGCAGCCGGCGAGCTCGGGCACCTACGAGGCGCTCGGCATCCAGCGGGCGAATGAGAAATTCAATTTCGTGCTCGAAGCGCAGTACGCGAGTGCGGGCTTTCGCGAGGTGGGCAACATCGACGGCATCCCGACGCCGCCCGAGCGCTACCTTGCGCAGGCCGGCTGGAACATGGGCAAGCCCGGCAACATCCAGGTCGCTTTCGTCGCGCAGCGCAACGCCGACGACACGCGCCAGCAGACCCTCGGCCTCACCTACCAGGTGACCCTCGGCCGCGGCAGCTTCAGCGCGAATCTGAGCCGCACCACGGGCGAGACGCCCGACACCTTCGCCTCGCTCTTCTACGTGCTGCCCCTCGACGGGCGGCGCAACACTTCGACGCAGGTGCGCTACGACGACCAGCAGCCCTCGCCGAAGGCGGCGCTGGTCGAGACGCTGCAGAAGAATCTGCCGCCCGGAGTGGGCGACGGCTACATGCTCGCGGCGGGGACGGATGCGAGCTACAACCTCGAGTATCAGCGCCAGACGGGCGTCATGCTGATCGATGTGGCGGCGGCGCGCTTCGAGGATGCGAGCGCCCAGCACATCACCTTGAGCGGCGGCACCACCTTCATGGACGGGGAGCTGCGCCTCGCGCGCACCGTCAATGACAGTTTCGCGACGGTCGAGGTCGCCGGCATTCCCGACGTCACCGTGTACTACGAGAACCAGCCGGTGGCGCATACCGACCAGAACGGCATCGCCGTGGTGCGCGACCTGCGCTCCTACGACGTCAACCGCCTGAGCATCGATCCGCTGCAGCTGCCGCTCGATGCACAGCTCTCGACACCGCAGGTGCAGATCGTTCCGCCCTACCGCAGCGGCATCCTCGTCCCCTTCCCGGTCAAGCGCATCCGCGCGGGCGTGTTCCGCCTGAAGCTCGCCGACGGCAGCTTCGTGCCGGCCGGCGCCGTAGTGAGCTTCCAGGGCGAGGAGTTCCCGGTGGGCCTCGACGGCCTTGCGTATGTCACCAACTACGATCACGGCACGACCGGAGAAGCGCGCTGGAGGGGCGGCCGGTGCGGTTTCCGTCTGCCGCCGCCGCCCACCGGGGACCCGCAGCCCGATATGGGCGTGATCGCCTGCCGGAGCAGCCCGTGAGCGCCCTGAGCCGTTTCACGATCCGCGCGTTCGCGCCCGTGGCGCTCGCGCTTGCGGGCGCCTGCGTGTGCCCGGCGGCGTACGCGGCGATCGCCTCCTGCACCGTCACGGCGAGTGGCGTCGTCTTCGGGGTCTACACGCCGCTGCAGGCGGGCTCGCTCGACTCCAACGGCACGATCAACATTGCCTGCACGGGGGTCTCGGGCCGAAACACGATCACGATTGACCTGAGCACCGGCGTGAGCAACAACTACCTGACGCGCACCCTGGTGGCCGGCGCCTTCACGCTCAACTACGATCTTTATCTCGACGCTGCCTACACCCAGGTCTGGGGAAATGGCACCGGCGGAAGCGCCCAGGGCACCGCGAGAATCCGCCGCCGCACCCCCAACGCGACGCTCACCGTGTACGGCGCGGTCGCTGCCCGTCAGGACCCGGCGCCCGGCAGCTATACTGACAACATCACGGTGAGCGTGAACTACTGATGCGCCGGATGAATCGCCCGAACCTCCGAGCCGCACTCGTGTGCGGGCTCGCGCTCTTTGCGGGCATCGCGCACGGCGCTTCGATCACCGACTGCACGGTCTCGGTGTCGGGTGTGGTCTTCGGAACCTACACACCGCTCGCAGCGACCGCGCTCCTCTCCAACGGAAGCGTCAACATCGCGTGCACGGGCATCAAGGGGAGAAATGGCGTCACGATCGATCTGAGTCCCGGGTCGAGCGGCGCCTACATGCCGACTCGCATCCTGACGAGCGGCGCCCTCAGGTTGAATTACAACCTGTATGTCGATGCGGGTTACAGCCAGGTGTGGGGCAACGGCAGCGGCGGCAGCGTCGAGGGCTCGGTGTCGATCAGGAAGCAGAGCCCCAACGCCACGCTGACGATCTATGGGGCGGCCGCCGCGCTCCAGGACCCCGCGCCCGGCGTCTACTCGGACAGCGTCACCGTGAGCGTGAACTACTGAAGGCTTTTCTCAGTCGACTACCTGCGACTGGATCCTGATGCCCGCGCGCAGCACGTCCGTCACCGGCGTCGCTTCGGCCACTTCCAGCAGTCGCTCCTTCTGCGCCGCCGAGAGGGGCTTGGAGAAGGACAGGCGCCGCTCGATGTGCTCAGGCCCGCCGCCCGCATCGCGCGACCAGCGCACGCCGACCGTGATCTTGCCCAGCGTCCAGTCGTTCTGCACCGCGTAACGGCGCAGCGCCACCGCGGTGCAGCTGCCGAGGCTCGCGCACAGCAGCTCCCGTGGCGCAAAGCCCGCACCGCTCCCTCCCGCCGCAACTGCCTCATCCGCCGTCAGACGATGATGGCCCGAGACCACCTGCTGCACGTGCTGGTGCTCATTGATTATCGTGACGTAGGCCATGCGGTGTCCTCCCATAGGGGCCGAACGGCCGCGCAGCGCGTGTCAGCATGCTGCGAGCGATGCTCGAGACACTCATGCCGGTCACGTCGTCGAGCTGGTAAGGTGCCCCCGTCAGAATCGTCTCGGCGGCGCGCAGGCCGCTGCGGATCGCCGGTCCGATGCCTTCGCCCAGGTCGCGGCTCGCAAGCCCGGCCGCATCCCCCGTGATGAAGGCGTTGTCGCGCCGCACGACATCGACGCGCCCGCGCAGGTAATAGCTGTAACCCGTTGGATCGTAGTCCGCACCGCGGGTGAGGCCGCCGCCGAGCTTCTCGGCGAAGTGCGCCCAATGGGTCTTGATGTCCTGTCCGGCGTCCTTGATGCGCCCGGCGAAGCCGCCGATGCCGACGTTGAGCCAGCCGCTCTCTTTCGGCACGTACCAGGAGTAACCGGGGAGTCCCTCGTCGCAGAACCACAGGTGGCAGTCGGGATCCTCCCACGCGTACTCGATCTCGTGCTCGAGCGTCACGATCTGCAGCTCATGCGCGCGCGGGTTCGCCTCCTTGAAAAGACTGCGATAGACGGGGCAGCGCGTGCCGCCCGCGCCGATGAGATAGCGGCAGCGATACTCGCCGTCGACGATGAACCCATCGCCGTCGGCGAGGATTTCGCGAACGTTGTGCTGCTCGACGGTCACCCCGGAGCGCTCCAGGAGCCAGGCGTCGAACTCGAAGCGGCGGATGGAGTGCTGCACGCACGGCACCGGCAGGCTGAGGCGTCCGTAGTGCACGCGCAGCCGCGGGAAAGTGAGCAGGCGATGCGGGTAGGAGTCGAGGTCCATCTCGAGCTCGCGCACCACCTCGGGCGTGATCCAGCCGGCGCACAGCTTCAGTCGCGGAAAGCGCTCGCGATCGAGCAGCAGCACCTCGGCGCCGGCGCGCTTCAGGCGCCAGGCGGCGCTCGAGCCCGCGGGACCCCCGCCGACGATCAGTACCTCGCACGAGCGCATGGGGACGCTGGTTTTCAGGTGTACAGGTGTGCGCGCGTCCAGGGGACGTCGTTGTTGTCGGAGGTGGCGAAGACGACCTGGAAG
Organism: Steroidobacteraceae bacterium; assembly: GCA_035295065.1. Lineage (GTDB taxonomy): Bacteria > Pseudomonadota > Gammaproteobacteria > Steroidobacterales > Steroidobacteraceae > 13-2-20CM-66-19. The sequence continues at coordinate 8,992 of DATGJR010000049.1, read as the reverse complement.
AGCTGCAGCGTTCCGGTCGAGAAGGCCGCCAGCGAGCCCGCCAGATACAGCCGCCACATGCGCACGAAGCGCTCATCGAACATCCCGCGCACCTTGTCGCCCGCTTTCTCGTAGAGCGCGAGCCAGTGGCGCAGCGTCTGTGCGTAGTGGAGCCTCAGGTTCTCGACGTCGAGCACCGAGAGATCCACGGGCTCGAAGATCTGCGACATCTCCCCGAGCGAGGGCGCATAGGCTCCGGGAAATATCCGCTTCTCGATCCACGGCTGCAGGCGCGCCGGGTGATTGCGTCCGATCGAATGAATGAGTCCGCGGCCGTTGCTGCCGAGGCAGCGGCGCACCACCTGCCCGAGCGTACCGTAGTTCTTCAGCCCGACGTGCTCGAGCATCCCGACCGAGACGAAGGCGTCGTAGTGGCCGGAGATGTTGCGGTAATCGTCCTCGACGTACTCGACCCGCCCCGCGAGGCCCTCGCGCGTGGCGCGCTCGCGTGCGTAGAGGATCTGCTCGTGCGAGATGTTGAAGGCCCGCACACGCACGCCGTAGTGCCGCGCCATGTGCAACCCCAGGGCGCCCCAGCCGCAGCCGGCCTCGACCACGCTCTCTCCCGCTCTGAGGCGGAGCTTGCGGCAGACGTGGTCCATCTTGGCGGTCTGCGCCTCATCGAGCGTCGCCGCCGGCGTCGGGTAGTAGGCGCAGGTATAGGCCATCGTCGACCCGAGCCACAGCGAATAGAAGTCGTTGCCGATGTCGTAGTGGTGATGGATGTTGTCGCGCGAGGCGGAGAGGGTGTTGCGACGCGGGCGGTGCAGCAGATTCACGGCACGGCGCACCGGCGAGGACTTGCCGCCCATCCCGCTCGAGCGATAGATGGCCTCGAGGAGTCCGACCAGGTCGCCCTCGATGGTAAGGGTGCCGTCGCTATAGGCATCGCCGAAGCGCACCCAGGGATCGGCCAGGATCGACAGCAGGTGCTTGCGGCTCTGGAAGGTGACACGCGCCACCGGCGCCGTGACGGTACGCACGCGGTCGCCGCCGCGGATGGCGAACTCGATCGGCGGATCGCCGAGGATCGATCGCACCCTCGCGAGCAGCCAGTTGTCGCGCGCCCGGGTATCACCGGGCAGTGGCTCTGCAGGCGGCGCGCCGCGCTTCGCTTCGGACAACACGCTCTCGTCCCGGACACTCACGGCTTACGGTCCTCCTTCGGAATGCGTTAAATGTAACATGCCCGGCGGGATCGATGCAGGAGGGCATATTTGCTGACGCATCAGTGGCTTACGAGCATCTTCAGCGGGGCGTGAGCCGCTCGTTGAGGAGCCGCGCGAGGCGTCCTCCGGCGAGCAGCAGGCGCTCGCGGATGATCGATTCGGCCTCCTCCTGGTAGGCGCGATCGAGCAGCACGATGTTAGGCGGCACGCGCCCACAGACAAAGCCTGGGTACTGATAGGCGACGTTTCTCGCGAGATGGTTGGATTCGCTCGCCCAGCTCGCAGGTGCCCCCTGCCCGGCGGTCGCGGCGAGTGAGCGCGCCTCGAGCGCCAGCGCATCGATATCGCCGGGCGGGCGCTGGTGGCCGCGGGTCCGCAGCGCCAGGCTCACGAGCTCGCCATCCCAGGCGCGGTGCAGATTCTCGCGGCCGCGCGTATGGACGCCCGCGAGCGCGACGGCAACGCGGTTGCCACCGGCGTCGCCGTTGTCCGCGGCATGAAGCGGCTGATGCAGGTCGCCAAGAAGGTGCACCACCCACTTGAGAGCCTCGTTGCGCGCGCGTGGCCCGGCGCCCCGGTCGCCGAGCACGGCGATGAGACGCTCGAGCTGCGCGGAGTTGCAGTCACCGCTCGGGCAGTACTGCTCCCGCGGTGGCACCGGCCCGCACACGGGCCTGTTGTCGTAATGCCAGCGCGGCTCATCCTGCGCCGTGCCGCGGATCTCGTCCGCCCAGACCGACACCGCCTCCAGCGTGCTGCGGCCCGAAGGGTTGCCGAAGCGGTCGAGGTCGGCCGCGAGAAGCTGCGCCACCGCGGCGTGAGCCTCGGGCGTCAGCAACCGGTCGGCGATGGCGCCGATGGTGCGATGCCCCTGCGGGCCCCACGCAAGAGCGCAGGGCGCACACGCGAGCGTGAACGCGACGTGGAGGATCAGCTTGAGCGTCAACGACCGGGGGCTTCGCATTGCGGGCGTCATTGTCAGCGAAAAATCGAGCGCGCGCGCGAGGGTCCGCCGACGGTCACTGAAGTGTTTGCTTCACTATCCGTGGGGGAAGCACTCCCCGCGGGCTCGAGGGCCCATTCGATGGGCGCCCCGGACCCAACACCCGTGCGTTAGACTTCGCGCCCTCTGCGGGATCTGAAAGAACAACCATGCCCTGTTCTCCCCGTTCGATTCTCATTGCGGCGGCCGCCGCCGCGGCCGCCTCAGTGGTGACGGCGGCCTCTGCCGCACCCGAGGCCCCGGGAATCGATCTCGCCGGCATCGACCCGACTGTGGTCCCCGGAGACGACTTTTTCCGCTACGCCAACGGCGCCTGGCTCAAGGCCACCGAGATTCCCGCCGATAGCAGCACCTACGGGACCGGCGCGATGCTGGTCGAGCTCAATACGAATCGCACGGTGGCCCTCATCAAAGACGCCGCGGCGCGCGCCGCCGCCGGGTCCGAGGCGCGCAAGATCGGCGACTACTACACGAGCTTCATGGACGAGGCGCGCATCGAGCAGCTCAGATTGAGGCCCCTGGCGGTGGGCCTCGAGCGCATCGATGTCATCAGCGACCGCAAGGACCTCGCCGCGGCGCTCGGCGCCACGCTGCGCGCCGATGTGGATGTGCTGAACGCCACCAACCTCCACACGGCGAATCTCTTCGGCCTGTGGGTCGCGCAGGACCTCGACGACCCGCAGTCCTACTCGCCCTTCCTGTTGCAGGGGGGCCTCGTGATGCCGGACCGGGATTATTACCTGAACCCATCCGCGAAGATGGCGGCCATTCGCGAGAGATACCAGGCGCACATCGCATCCGTCCTCGATCTCGCGGGCCTCAAGGACGCGCCAGCGAGAGCCGGGAGAATCTTCGCCCTCGAGCGGCGCATTGCGGAAGCGCACGCGAGCCGTGCCGATTCCGAGGACGTGAAGAAGGGGGACAACCACTGGTCGCGAGGTGACTTCGAGACACGCGCGCCGGGCCTCGACTGGCAGGCCTTCTTCGCCGCCGCGGACCTGAGCTCACAGCAGCGCTTCGTCGTGTGGCAGCCGACGGCCGTCACCGGGCTCGCGGCACTCACGGCGAGCGTGCCGCTCGAGACCTGGAAGGATTACCTGCGCTTTCATCTCCTCGAGTGGGCTTCGCCCTACCTGCCCAAGCCCTTCGTCGAGGAGAATTTCGAGTTCCACCAGCACGTGCTCGCCGGCACCCCGCAGTTGCGCGACCGCTGGAAGCGCGCGGTGGACGAGACCAACGCCGCCCTCGGCGATGCCGTCGGCAAACTCTATGTCGAGCGCTATTTCCCGGCCGCCGAGAAGGCACGGGCGCAGTCCCTGGTGCGCAACCTCCTCGCCGCCTTCGCGACGCGCATCGACCGCATCGACTGGATGGCACCGGAGACCCGCCGCCAGGCGAAAGCCAAGCTCGCGACACTCAAGGTTGGGGTCGGCTACCCGGACAAGTGGCGCAACTACGCGGCCTTCAAGGTGGTACCGGGCGATGCGCTCGGCAACGCCGAGCGCGCGAGCCTCTTCAACTATCGCTACAACCTCGGAAAGCTCGGCTCACCCGTCGACCGCTCCGAGTGGTGCATGACGCCGCAGACGGTGAATGCCGTCAACCTGCCGGCGATGAACGCGCTCAACTTCCCGGCGGCGATCCTGCAGCCGCCCTACTTCGATCCGAAGCGCGATCCGGTGCTCGACTACGGCGCGATCGGCTCGGTGATCGGCCACGAGATCAGCCACAGCTTCGACAATGAGGGAGCGCTGTTCGATGCCACCGGGAGACTGCGCAACTGGTGGACGGCGGAGGATCTCGCCCACTTCGAGGCCGAGGGAGCGCGGCTCGCCGCGCAGTTCGACCGCTATCACCCGTTCCCGGACGTCGCGGTGAACGGCAAGCAGACACTGAGCGAGAACATCGCGGATGTGGCGGGACTTGCGGCCGCCCTCGATGCCTGGCACCTCCAGCTCGCCGGCAGGCCCGCGAAAGGTGTGGCCGGCATCAGCGCCGAGCAGCTGTTTTTCCTCAGTTTCGCGCAGTCCTGGCGCCAGAAGATCCGCGAGCCGGCGCTGCGTCAGCGCCTGGTCACCGACGGCCACGCCCCGGCCGAATATCGCGCCGACACCGTGCGTAACCTCGACGCCTGGTATCAGGTCTTCGACGTGAAGCCCGGTGAGAAGCTCTATCTCGCGCCGGAGGAGCGGGTCCGCGTCTGGTAGAAGGGGCGGGAGAAATAGACCAGCGTGCTGTAGGGCATGACGATGTGCCCGTCATGCTGGTGGCGGGCAAAAATCTCGCGCAATCCCGCCATCATGGGCTGGTACTGCGGATGCCCGGGCTCGGGCGCATAGCTCGAGGACATGAGCCGTCCCTGGAGCCCCGCGAAGTCGAGGACCTGCTCGTTGGGGAAAGCCGCCAGCTCCATGGCTTCGCCGAGAAAGCCGCGCATGGCGGCAGGATCGGCGCGACTCGCCGTGATGCGCGCATAGTCCGCGGCGTGCTTGAGCAATAGCGACTCGTACTCGGCGAGGAACGCTGATGCCTCACTCGGACGCTCGTTCCAGAGAAGCGCCGCCGCGGCGTCCGCGCGCAGCACCCGCAGCGCCTCGGCGCGCGCGCGCGACGCATCGAACCAGTGGAAGGCCTGGCCCGCAACCAGGAGGTCGACGCTGGCCGGTGCGAGCGTGGTCGCTTCCGCCGACCCCTCCAGGCTGTGGAAATTCGGGTAGCACTGCAACCGCGCTTCGGCGGCTGCGCGCATCGGCGCGTTGGGCTCGACCGCGAATACCTCGGCGCCGCTTTGCAGGAGCAGCTCCGTCAGGATCCCCGTTCCGGAGCCTAAATCGGCCACTACCGCGCCACGAGCGAGCCCGCAGCGTGTCCGCAGCAACTCGATGGCGGCCGGCGGATAGCTCGGACGATAACGCGCGTAGTGGTCGGCGCGTGAGCTGAAGCGCTCGGTCGGCGCGATCATCCAGGCGGCCGCTGTAGCGGCGCTGCGGCTGCACAGTGCGCGCCGCACTCGCAACGCGTGCCTCTCCATAAAGACATAAGGACACGGTAACGTAATCGCGTGACAATGTCGCGCAAAGGAGCTCCTCCCGTGTCAGGCCCCTACAAGCGCATCGAGACCAAGCTGATACACGCCGGCGATCCGCGCCCGCGGATCGATGGCGCGATAGAGATACCGATCTTCCAGTCGGCCACCTACGAGTATCACGGCGAGGCGCGCTACGATGACGTGCGCTACCTGCGCCTCAACAACAATCCGAACCACCTGGCGCTGCACGCCAAGCTCGCCGAGCTCGAGGGCGCGCAAGCCGCACTCGTCACCGCGAGCGGCATGGCGGCGATCTCGACCACGCTCCTTGCGGTGCTGTCCGCGGGCGATCATCTGCTCGCGCAGAACTGCCTCTACGGCGGCACCCATGACTTCGTGACCCGGGAATTCGCCAGCCTCGGACTGACTGTCGATTTCATCGACGCCGACCGTCCGGACGGCTGGCGCGCGAAGCTGAAGCCCAACACGCGCGCCGTCTATGTGGAAGCCATGACCAACCCGCTGCTCGAGGTCGCGGATCTCCCCGCGGTGGTCGAATTCGCGCGCGCCAACGCCCTGGTCTCGATCATCGACAACACCTTCGCGAGTCCGGTGAACTACCGGCCCATCGAGGCGGGATTCGACCTGGTCGTCCACAGCGCCACCAAATACCTCAATGGCCACTCCGACATCGTTGCCGGTGCGGTGGCCGGCAGCGCCACACTCATCGAGCGCATCCGCCACAAAGCCAACCACCTCGGCGGCTCGCTCGATCCGCACGCGGCCTTCCTCCTCAACAGGGGACTGAAGACGCTTGCCTTGCGCGTTCGCTACCAGAACGACAGCGCTTTGAGGATCGCGCAATTCCTCGTGCAACACCCGGCGGTCGAGCGCGTGCACTATGCGGGCCTGGAGACTCATCCGCGGCACGCGCGGGCGCGCAAGCTCTTCGCGGGTTTCGGTGGGGTCTTGAGCTTCGAGCTCAGGGGCGATGCGGCACTGGCCGATCGTTTCGCCGCGCGGGTACGCATTCCCGCGCTGGCCCCGAGCCTGGGCGGCGTACACACCCTCCTCACGCGCCCCGCGACCACCTCCCACGCGGGCCTCGCGCGCGAGGACCGGCTGCGTCTCGGCATCACCGACGCCCTGCTGCGGCTCTCGGTCGGTATCGAGGCCACCGAGGATCTGATCGAGGACTTCTCCCAGGCGCTCGCATGAGGGAAGCGGCGCAAGTTCCGGGTGGCCCCGCCCGCGGCGTATCACCGACCCTACAGGACACGATGTCAAACACGACGACTGCGGATGCCGCATCCCATGAGGCCGCCGCCTGGCGCACGCCGCTCGAGCTCATCGCCCTCGGGGCCATCTGGGGCGGCTCGTTCCTCTTCATGCGGGTGGCGGCCGCGGATTTCGGCCCCGTGCCCCTCGTCGAGGCGCGCCTGGCACTGGGCGGACTCGTCCTCACGCCCTTCCTGTGGCGCGCCCGCGCGCACTTCACGCTCAAGCTCTGGCTGCGCATCGCGGGCATTGCCGCGATCAACTCGGTCATCCCTTTCGCGCTCTTTGCCTGGGGCGCGGAGCGCGCGCCGGCCGGCATCGGCGCCATCACCAATGCGATGACCGTCATGTTCACGGTGCTGGTCGCGTTCTTCTTTTTCGGCGAGCAGATCGGTGTGCGCCGGTTGATCGGCCTCACCGCAGGATTTGTCGGGGTCGCCGTGCTCGCGAGCGGCAGGACTGCGGGCGCGAGTGTGTGGCCCGCGGCGCTCGCCGGGACAGCAGCCTCGGTCATGTATGGATTCGGCATCAACCTCGTGAGGCGCTACCTCACCGGCTATCCGCCGGCCGCAGTGGCCGCCGCCAATCTCATCGCCGGTTCGGTGTTGCTCGCCCCGCTCGCGCTCTACAGCTGGCCGGCCGCGCCCATTCCGGCAGCTTCGTGGTTGAGTGCGCTGCTCCTTGGGGTGCTTTGCACCGGGATCGCCTTCGTGTTCTATTACCGGCTCATCGCTCGTATCGGCGCCGCGCGCGCCTCGACCGTGACTTATTTGATTCCCCTCTTCGGAGTCGTCTGGGCATGGCTGCTGCTGGGTGAGCCCCTGACTCCCAGCATGGCGCTCGCCGGCGTGCTCATCCTCTCGGGCGTTGCTCTCAGTCAAAAGCGCGCCGCGCGCAAGTGATGGCCGCCCGGCAGCTTCAATTCCCGCAGCTCCTCAATGCGCGCGACCTCGGCGGCTGTCCGACGCTCGATGGCAGCCACACGCGCTTTCGCTCCCTGGTGCGCGCCGACGACCTCGTGCAGCTCGACGGCGAGGGCCTCAAGGCGCTCGCGGCCTACGGCATCGAGACGGTGATCGACCTGCGCTGGCCCGAGGAAGCGCAGCGGCACCCGAGCCCGATCCCACAGGCACTTCCGCAGGTGTGCTACCGGCGCCTGGCGCTGCTCACGCCCACGGAAGATGAGTGGCGGCTGCGCAGCGGCGATGCGACCAAGGAGCTGTGGAACTGCGTGGTGCTCGAGCAGGTGCGCGGGGAGCTGAAGGAAGTGCTCGCGGCGATCGCGGCCGCTGCGCCCGGCGCGCTGCTGTTTCACTGCGTGGCCGGCAAGGACCGCACGGGCCTCATCGCAGCCCTGCTCCTCGCGCTGGCTGATGTGCTGCCCGAGACAATCGCACGCGACTACGCGGCGAGCACTGACAGCCTGCGTGAGGGATATCTCACCCGCTACCCTGACAAGGATCCGGCGCGCATTCTCGCCGCCCTGCACTGTCCCGAGGAAGGCGCGCACAACATGCTGAAATTCCTCGCGCATGCGGGCGGGGTGCGCGCGTACCTGCGGGAAATCGGCCTCACGCGCGAGGAAATCGGGCGCCTGCGTGCGCGGCTGCGGGATTAGAAAAGTGTGAATGGGGGCTGCCCCCATTCACTACAGGTTCAGCCGCGCTCGCCGATACTGATACTGCACCGGTTGGCGTGCTCCCAAGCGGCCCACCATTGCAGCGCGGGCACCATTACGAAGCACGCTCGGATTTGAGCCCGTCATACCGGTGCGATCTCTTTCGACCCCCTCCCCGCTCCGTTATCCTCCACGCCCCACCCACGAGCGAGGAGCGTTCCCGTGGAAATCACCGGCGGGTGTCTCTGCAGGGCGGTCCGTTACAGGATCAGCGCCGCACCCATCGTCACGCGCACCTGCTGGTGCCGCGTCTGCCAGTACATCGGCGCGGGCAGCGCCACCGTCAACACCTGCTTCCCGAGCGCGGCACTCAGCGTGAGCGGCGAGATGCGCGATTACAGCATGGTCGCTGACAGCGGCAACACCTCCCACCGGCGCTTCTGTCCGGTGTGCGGCACCCATCTCTTCAGTGCGTCCGAGGCGCGACCGCACCTCGTGTTCGTGCGCGCCGGCACGCTCGATGACCCGGAGATCGTTCGCCCCTCGCTCACCATCTGGACGGCGAGCGCCCCGAGCTGGGCATGCATCGACGAGCGACTGCCGAAGGTGGAGCGCCAGCCACCGCCTGTCATTAGTTAATTGGATGAAATTGCCGGCAGCAATTTCATCAGACATTACTGCGTCGGCCGCCGGCAAAAAGCGCGGTTTTTGCCGGCTGCTCAGTGGGGAAACGCTACTTCAATCCGAGCGCCTGGCGCAGCTGCGCCGCGGTCATGAGGCGCGTGTAGACCGGCGTGCCGACGTCGAACTCGCGGGCACGCGACAGCCCGCCCACCACCACCGGATCGAAGCCGGCA